>JBDKRP010000031.1:0-39360 GCA_039683275.1 Methanoregulaceae archaeon
ACCGTTCGGGTTTAAAAGAGGGGGATTGGGATGTGTGCAATCCGCCCGGGGGTCAGAACTCTTCTGCTATCCCGTATCCCCAGCGATAGAGTGTTGCAATGGGATCGCTTTTTGGGAACAGGTTGCAGACAAGCCCTTTTGCCCGCAGGAAGCGCTCTGCGCTTGCCGGTGAAACCGGCATGACCTTGTCCTTTACAGTACGGTCGGTTGACCAGAGATGGAGATAGTAGGTGATCCGTTTTTCCGGATCGGTATGGATGAAGAGATCTTTCCCCTGGTGCTGGAACCCGTTGGATCGTTTCCGCGGCCGGGGGGCTGCATATAGGCGTTCATCTGACCGCGTATCGATCTAGGCTTTCCTGCTGCCATCAAACAATGTAGACTTCATTCCCTCAACTCCCGTTGTAACGGAAATCGGTTTCCCCGCCGTTTCCGGTGCAACGATTGTGTATCTGTCTTGTCGAAAGTGCGGGTGTTTCTGGATGTCCAGACATACCCTGTATACCTTGTGGGCTATGGAAGCACATAAACTTTCTTATTTTTGTATGAAAAAATGTGTAAATTTTTTATAAATGTAATACTGTGCCCATGAAGGGACCCGTAAAAGAGATGCCATGCAAAGTTCTCCCTGCTGTATCAATGACTGGTATGGGGGAAGTGATTCATTTTCTGGTGGGTGGCCTTTACCGTGACCTGCCTTCAGTCTGCCCTTATCTCGATTCCGGTGATCTTCCGGTTCAGGGTCAGGTTGGGGATGGCATCGAATTGCACCCCGATTTCCGGATCGACAGTATCGGTTAATTCCGAGCGGAACGTTACGTGCATGTTGCTGCAGGAAACCTCGTTAAGACTCCGGTTGACGGATTCGAAGAGAGCATCCCGAAATCCCTTTGGAAGATGGCGATACAGGGTCACGTTTATCTGTGTTGTGTTGGGATACCCCTGGCTTACCCCCGAGCTTTCCAGTGCCAGCTGGGCGTTGCCGTTCCCGCTTGCCATCGGGTGACCGGGATCCGGGGTGATATTGACCACCTGGATTTCCACACGGGAGCAGGCTCTTGAATCGTTCACCCAGGGCGTTGTCCCGATATCGAAAAGCGTTCCCGTTATCCCATACGGGACTTCATCCATGCTGGCATACTGGAGAGGTGTCGAGAGCGATCCTTTCGTCACGTTCACGTTGCCAAAAGACCAGGAGTACCCCTGATCCTGCCAGAAGTTGTTCACGGGCTGGTACGAGAAATTCACCATCCTGAGTGTGCCCGAGGGCCGCACGATGCTGTCGTTGACAATATCCACCCGCAGGTATCCCTTGTCTTCCCCCTGTACCCGGAGAACTCCCCCGGACTTGACCGGATCGAAGGTGAAGTCCCCTCCCCCGAGGGGAACAGGTTCGGAGAACCGCGTCTTCTTTTTTAAGGAAGCCGCGGTTTCGAGGTCTGATGAGAATTTCAGGAAGCCGGTCTCGACCTCTCCGATATGGGTGATCTCGGATTGCTCTTTCATTGATGGGACGAAGTATGCGTTCCACGCTGCAAAGAACGTCACGATGACCGCGAGGATGAGCATAGCGGCAACAACCGGGGCAACAGCGTCTTCTTTCACGGTGCGATCCTCCCGGTATAGATTACAGATCTTGGTGAGACGAGCCTTACCGTTATGTTACCCTGAAGATATTCACTGTTCCAGATGCTTTCAGGGATTATCACAGTGATATTGCTCCCCAAATCAAAGATTTTCTTTTTTTGCTGGTCGGGATGAACCATCAGGAAATGATTTGATGAGTCAGTGAATGTGTCATTGTATTTGTAGGACCGGCGCTTGTCGGTATCATACCCGATAAGAACCGAGAGATCCTCTCCTTTTACCCAATCCCCGCCCTTGTGCCAGAGAGTGATATTTCCCCGCGTATCATTCTTCATCATGATACTGACCGTCGGTTCGCGGTCCACCGGCAGGTAATTGAAGAGCGCTGCGGAGAAGACCGCGAGCAGTACAACGACCAGGGCGATCATGAGCATCTCCCCGACAACCTCGGAGACTCCCGGTTCATTATGTTCTTTTGGATTCACGAGGGTTCACGTCCTTTCGCTGACGGGGTTGTATGGTGAAATGCTGCGGGATATCAGGCAACTCGAACCTGCCGGATTTCGTTCATGGTTTTTATTATTGTTGTCCCAGCGTAGTTAAGCACAAAGTAATAAAAAATTTTCTTATTGTGTGATTTTGATTTTACCACTTTTCCTGAATATCTGCCATGTGAAATCATACAAATCTGTGTACCGGGGAATATCAAACAGTCATATTCATATAACATTGAGTGTTACTCTATGAAAAAAAAGTATAATTTTTCTGTGAGTGTGGATGGGTGGAAAACCATGTGCCGCAACGAACACGCTGTATCCCCGGTTGTCGGCGTTATGCTGATGCTTTCGGTTACAATCATTATTGCCGCTATCGTCAGCGCAACGGCCGGCAGTTATTCCAGCACGCAGAAGTCCGCGCCCTCCGGCATCCTTGAAGTCCATTTTTACGAGAACCGTTCCTATGGAAGTTTTTCCGCTCATGCGATGACCATCGAGCATATCAGCGGGGCTCCCCTCCAGACAAAGGACCTGAGTATCTCCACCTATTACCGGAATGAGTCCGGGCAGTTGATCAAAGGCTCGCTTTCCGGGGAGAAGTCCGTGGAGATTGATTCGGGTGATTACTGTGCACCCCTTTTCATCAACGATCAGGACCGGTTCGAGGGATCGCCCCTCCAGCATTCCTCTTCAGCCCGCCACCGGAGCTGGTTCGGGAACTCCTCCGCAGTCCTGATGGCCGGGGATGTCCTTGTCTCCCCGGCCCAGTTCTGTGAAGCGGTGGACGGCCACGAGAATCCGGGCCTGAATTCCCTCCTGAATCTTGGCGAGAAGACCTCGGATGACGGGTTCAGAGCCGGGGACGTCATCACCGTCAAGATCGTCCATATCCCGAGCGGGCAGGTGATCTTTGACAAAGACGTGGTGGTCGTTTGAGGTACAGGACCGATCATGACACGGCTGTGTCACCGGTTGTCGGCGTCATGCTGATGTTGTCGGTCACCGTTCTGATTGCGGCGATCGTGAGCACCTATGCCGGGGGTTTTACCGGGGGCGCGGAGAAGAGTCCCCAGAGTTCAATCAAGGCAAGCCCGAACCTGCTCCACCACCGGATCTATTTCGAACACAATGGCGGCGACCCGTTCATGCTCAGCTCTGTCCAGGTTGTGCTGCGCGAGCATGATAACAAAACCGCACTCTCCCTCATCGATGCAAAGAGCAGCCGTGTCCAAAATTTCACTGAAGTGGGTATTGAGGATCTGAACACAGATACGACGATCCAGGCCGGCGATACATTCTATATCGACAGTGTGGATTGGGAAGCAGGCGACCAGTGGATGACATTTGGGAACCTGGATCTGTCCCCGGATCAAAAGATAACCTGGCTCCTTGTCGATAAGGCTACGGGAAAGACTATCTCGACCGGGTCGTTCTACCTGTAATCCTGAAAAGGAGGGATGGAGTGAATCCGGCTCTTTTCTGAACGCTCAATGATTCTGGAGTGATTTATTGATTGAGACCCTCCTGAGTCTTGTTAATAGCGTGCCATCTGGTGTTAGCAAGTGAAAATTGTCCACTTTTGTCAAAATGCGCTTGGTTTCATTCATTGTCTGGAATGTATTATCCGGGGACAGGAAATGGGTAAGTGTGATGTTGATACAACTACCGTTGACCGTGTAATGACCCTGGAAAAACTGATGGTAACCTGGAACCGTCGGCTCCATATACAGGATACTGCCATTTTCTAAATCCGTGAAGTATGTTGCATTGCTATCAGCATACATTCCGTCAATGGAATTAACCGATAAGCCGGCACAGCCGGAAATAAAAATTATTGCAGGGATAAGGAGAAGTGGAAGAAATCTACTGATTACTCGGAAGGCAGATGGCATTTTGCCTCCCGTGTTCACGGGGACGCCCTTGCTCGGAATGGTACCAGGAATTTCCCCTGCTCGTTCTCGACAACAAACGAGTCCACGCCATAAACCCTGCTGATGCAGGCGGGGGTAAGGATATCCTGTGGTTTGCCGTAGCCTGCCATCTTTCCCCCATGCAATACGACAACGATGTCCGCGTACCGGTACGCGAGGTTGAGGTCGTGGACAGCGATGATCATGCCGGCCCCGCGCTCCCACGTGATCTCCCGCATCGTCTCCATCACCTCGATCTGGTACCGGATGTCAAGAGCACTCGTGGGTTCATCGAAGAGGAAGAGTTTCGGGTCCTGGGCGAGAGCCCTGGCAATGAAGACTTTCTGGCGTTCTCCCCCCGAGAGCTGGTCCATGTAATTTCCTGCCATGTGCTCCATCTCCAGCGCTTCGAGCGAGTGTTGGACCCGTGAGAGTTCCTCGTCTGAGACCGACCACTTGATGTGCTGGCGCCGGCCAAGGAGGACGGTCTCGAAGACTGTGGAGTACAGGGTGTAGGTGAAGTGCTGGGGGACATATCCGATGCACTTGGCCAGATCAATGGGGTCGATCTTCCGGATGTCGGTCCCGTCGATGCTGATGCTCCCTGAGGTCTGGCTGTGGACGCCGGCTATGGTCTTGATGAGGGTCGACTTGCCGGAGCCGTTCGGGCCAACGAGGGCGACAATCTCGGATTTCCCCAGGGAGAATGAGATCGCGTCGAGTACCCGTTTCTCACCATACTCTTTACAGACGTTTTCAATGACGATTTCCATGCAGCACCCCCTAATACAGTCCCCTGCCTTTCGCCCGCATGATCAGGAACAGGAAGAACACACCCCCGATTGCGTACATGATGATCCCGACCGGAATCTCGACCGGGCTCATGATTGTCCGTGCAACGGTATCGGAGAGAAGCAGGATTGCCGCCCCCATCAGGCCGGCGCAGGGGATGAGGTACCGGTGGTCGCTTCCGATGATCATCCGGCAGATGTGCGGCCCCATGAGGCCGATGAACCCGATGATGCCGGTGAAGGCGAGGCAGCAGGACGCGGCAAAGGTCGAGATCATCAGGCCTGAAAGGCGGAGTCGCTCGACATTGATGCCAAGGTTCTTTGCCACATCGTCTCCGGCTGACAGGGCATTTAAGTCCCATGCCTTCCGTTCGAGCAGGAAGAAACAGATGATGACAAGAGGGATAAGGAGCAGGACAGCGCTCCAGCTCGCCCCCCACATCCCTCCCATGAGCCAGACCATGAGTTCGCGGAGTTTCTCGTTGTTGGTGATGTACTTGAGCGCCATCACCCCCGCAGTGAAAAGGTAGCCAATCACGACGCCGGCAAGAATGAGGGTGGACTGCGTTGTGCCTCGGGAACGGGAGATCCAATAGACAAGGAGCATGGAGAGCCAGCCGAAGACAAAGGCGAAGACTACGATCCACATGTCGTAGCTCATCAGGAAGTACGAGACAAGGACTCCCGGGCCGATGACGATTGCCAGCGCTGCGCCGAATGATGCGGCTGATGAGAGCCCGAGCGTGAACGGGCTCACGAGCGGGTTCCGGAGCAGTCCCTGCATGACAGCACCGGCTACCGCGAGGCTGATCCCGGTCAGGATCGCAAGGAATATCCGGGGCAACCGGAACCCGACCACGATCAGTTCTGCCTGGGGGTTTGATGGTGCCGGGATCGTGAACGGGATTGAGTCATACCATGCTGCTACCGATGGGAGGTACGTATGAAGGATGTTCTGGATTGATACTGCACAGGAATGGCCGATGGCAAGGATGGTGTCCTGTGGGGTGATGGAGACCGTTCCGATCCCTGCAGAGAATATTGCGGTGGCAATCAGGAGGATCGAAAGTCCTACGATGAGAGCGATACGGCGGGAGCTGCCCTTGTGATACAGATCGTGGACAGTCTCGGGTTTGTTGATTTCCGGTTGTTCTCTGGCCTCTTTCATTACATCCCTCACAAGGTAGTTTTCATGGTTCCTTCGGGGTTTCTCCCCACTATGCACTGATCCCCTTCACAACCTCTGCAATCTGGTCGGCCTGCAGATCCTCAAGCTTGAGATATTTTGCCCCCATCTCAAGCGAGAGTACCTGCGCAAGGCCGAACGCGATGAATCCCTTCTCGGAATCGATCACAAAGGATGAGATACCGGCATCACGGATTGTAGTGGCGATCTCCTTTGCATCGTCGAACGGAGATCCTGATCCCAGGCTGACATTCGCCTTGCCGTCCGAGATGAGGATGAGCCGGGGGATGGTGTGGCGGTTGATCATCTTCTCGCGTTTGATGACCTCCAGCGCCTTGGAGAGGCCGTGGGCCAGTGGTGTCTTCCCCCCTACGGGAAGCTGCTGCATACATTTCCGTGCCAGTTCAACGCTCGAAGTCGGGGGGAGGAGTATCTCGGCATTTTTGCCGCGGAAAATGACGAGGCCGACCCGGTCCCGCTTCTGGTAGGCGTCGATGAGGAGCGAGAGGATGGCCCCTTTTACGGCGGTCATCCGCTGCTGGGCGCCCATGCTCCCGCTGGCATCGACAACGAATAAAACGGTGTTCCCCATCTTCCTCTCGCGGACTTTCTCCCTCAGGTCCGATGACTCGATTTTCACTGCGAGTGTCCCAACGCGGTCTTTCTGGTGGGGAGCTGCTGCGCGGATCGTGGCATCGAGCGCAATGTCCGGACCGATGGTCTCCGGGATGCGGCTCCGGACATATTTCCCGTCCCGTGACTCGGTCACGCTCCTCCTGCCGCTTCCGTCCCGCCGGAACGAATCGATGCGGCGGGGTGTTGCAAGCGGCTTCTGGTTCACTTTAAAGGGATCCCCTTCGGCAAACATCGTTGTCGTGGAACCATCCGGCATCGTGTTCTCCTTTGGCTTCTGGTTCTCCGGGTTCTGCTGCTCCTGCTCGGGCTGTTTCTTCTCCTGTTGCGATTTCTGGATGGACTGCTCCATCTTTTCCTTGTCCATCTGCTGTTCCGAGAAAGGCTGGCGGTGCATCCGGTGGGAGAGGACGAGTTCGGCTGCTTCACGGACATCATCTTCCGTTACTTCAGTTCTGTCGTTGAATGCCGCGATTGTTGCCGCGGTCTTCAGCATGACGATATCGGCACGGTGGCCGTCGACCGCCATGTCGAGACAGATCTGCGCAATCATCGTGAGTATGTCATCCGGTGCCGTGACCCGGGGGAGCAGTTCTTTGGCCCTCCTGATGCGTTCCCGGAGGCCTTCTTCCTCCGATTGCCAGGAATGGATGAATGTCTCCGGGACGTCCTCGTACGACTTTCTCCTCCGTACGACCTCCACGCGGGTGTCTGCATCATCAATTCCCACAATATCCACGCAAAGGCCGAACCGGTCCAGGAGCTGGGGGCGGAGGTCCCCCTCTTCGGGGTTCATCGTACCGATCAGGATGAAGGCGGAGGGATGGGCATAGGATACCCCCTCCCGTTCGATGATGTTCACCCCCATAGCGGCGGCATCGAGCAGGACATCCACAATATGGTCGTTGAGAAGGTTCACCTCGTCGACATAGAGGATATTCCGGTGTGCTTTTGCAAGGACACCGGGCTCGAATTTCCGTTCACCCATTTTAAGTGCGTGTTCGATGTCGAGACTTCCCACGACTTTGTCTTCGGTACCGCTGAT
The DNA here is from genome assembly GCA_039683275.1 of Methanoregulaceae archaeon. Lineage (GTDB taxonomy): Archaea > Halobacteriota > Methanomicrobia > Methanomicrobiales > Methanospirillaceae > JBDKRP01. Next base: position 7,650 of record JBDKRP010000031.1, read on the forward strand.
GGGGAGCTCGACTACCCGCATGGGCGTGATTCTTATTGGAAGCGGGAGTTCCCGGTCCCGGCATTCGGGGCAGAGTCCCTTCGGGTCTGAAGGATCGCACCCGAATGTGCACCCATCAACAACTTCCTTATCCGGAAGGAGGTGGGCAAGCGCCCGGGCTGCCGTGGATTTAGCCGTACCTTTCTCGCCTTTGATGAGTACTCCGCCGATGCGGGGATTGATGGCATTGAGGAGCAGAGCCTTCTTCATCTGTTCCTGGCCGACAATTGCGGAGAACGGGTAGATGTCGTCGAAGTGGTGCATTCGTATACCTTGCTGGTTGAATTGTGAGACCAGCGCTCAGTGACGGTGGGTATGCGTATGGGTAAGCTGCTGTGCGGCTGCGACACCGGCTTTCTGTCCCTGGGTCTTGAGGATGGACTGCTCCATCTTTCCCGTGTCCATTTTCTGTTCGGAGAACGGCCTCCGGCGCATGCGGTGAGAGAGTACCAGTGCTGCCGCTTCCCTGATATCTTCGTCAATGACGGCGTTCCTGCCGTTGTATGCGGCAATGGTTGCAGCGGTCTTCATCATCGTGATGTCGGCACGGTGACCGTCGACTGCCATGTCGATGCAGATCTGGGCGATCATTTTCAGCATATCATCTGATACGGCAACGTCCGGGAGGAGCACCTGCGCCCGGACAATCCTGTCGCGCAGCTCCTGCTCCTGCGGTTCGTACGTCCGGATGAACACTTCTGGTGTGTCCTCGTACTTCTGCCTCCTGCGGATCACATCGACGCGGGTTTCAGCATCGTGAATACCCTCGATATCCACGCAGAGGCCGAAACGGTCCAGGAGCTGGGGACGGAGCTCGCCCTCTTCCGGGTTCATCGTCCCGATCAGGATGAACGCAGCCGGGTGGACGTAGGAAACTCCTTCACGCTCGATGAAGTTCATGCCCATGGCAGCAGCATCGAGCAGCACGTCCACGATGTGGTCGTTGAGCAGGTTGACCTCGTCCACGTACAAGATATTCCGGTGTGCCTGGGCAAGGATGCCGGGTTCGAATTTCTTCTCACCTTTCTTCAATGCGTGCTCGATATCGAGGCTGCCGACCACCTTGTCCTCCGTTGCGCTGATCGGAAGTTCTACTACCCGCATTGGAGCCATTTTTACGTTCAGGTCCGGGGCTTTCTTCTGGCAATCGAGGCAGAGTCCTTTTTTGTCCTGTGGATCGCACCCGAAAATACATCCTTCAACAACCTGCCGGTCCGGCAGGAGGCGGGCAAGCGCCCGGGCTGCCGTGGATTTTGCCGTGCCCTTTTCACCTTTGATGAGTACTCCGCCGATTCGGGGATTGATCGCATTCAGGATGAGGGCTTTCTTCATCTGTTCCTGGCCTACGATGGCGGAGAAGGGGTAGATGTCGTTGAAGTGATGCATACGAGCCACCTGATAAAAATATTGAAATTGTAATGAATTTTTAACCAAAATATCATTTCATAGCGTATTAAATATTTCATTTTTAAATTCTATTACTAACTCGTAATAAATTTTAAAAAAAACGTCATACTAAAGAGGAAAATCCCCATGTTTGCAACGTGGCGGCGAGTAAACCCCTGAGGAGAATTGTATGTCCATGAGAATTACTGCAGTCATGTGGGGATCCTATTCCCCGATACTCAAACGTGCAGCAGCAGCGACTGGTTCCGATCTCCGCATATTCCCCAACCGGGTGCTTGAGGATTACCCGGAAAAGATCGATGATGCCATTCGCGCGATGCAGGAATCAGACATCGTGCTGCTGTACCACACATCAGATATGTTCTGGGAGCAGCTGGATAAAGAGATTAACGATATCCGGAAAACTGTGCCGGTGATCTGTCTTGGAACCGACCCTCTCATGTGGGAGCTGTCGACCGTTGAGACACCGGTTGTCGCCACTTGTCAGACATATCTCACCAATAATGGCGACGAAAATTTCAGAAACCTCCTCTTGTATATCGAAAAGACCGTGCTTGGCAGGGACGTTCCAGTGATGCCCCCAATCCCGGTCCCTTGGGACGGGCTCTATCATCCCGATGCACCGGAAGTATTTCTCACCCCAGGGGACTACCGGGCATGGTATGCCCCCAGGGTATGCGACGGCCCTTGGGTGGCGGTCCTGTTTTCCAGGGTTGCCTGGGCCTCGTCCAACTGTGCGATCGAGAACGTCTTGATCCGTGCCCTTGAGGAATATGGTCTCAACGTTATCCCAATCTTTACATACTCGATTCGCGACGATACGCTTGGTGCAAAAGGCATGGCCCGCGTGGTCGAAGAGTACCTCGCGCCGCAGGGCAGTGCAGAGGTCGATGCTATCATAAAGCTTGTCCCGTTCCTGCTTGGCACATCCTCAGAAGAGGGCCACTATGGGAAAACAGCCGCTGCCCGGGGTGTCAGCCTCCTTACACAGATGGGAATCCCAGTCTTTTCCCCAGTTATCTCTGCCTATAAATCTCTTGAACAGTGGCGTGAATCGGACGGGCTGACGCTCGATGTCGGGTGGGCAGTTGCCATGCCGGAATTCGAAGGGGTTATCGAGCCGATATACATTGGGGCCGGGAGCAGTAGTACCGATGGTGAAAAGCCCCGCGAACCGCTCCCGCATCGGTGCCGGAAAGTCGCAGCCCGGGTCCGGAAATGGATCGCTCTTGCAAAGAAACCTGCCCGCGATCGGAAAGTTGCTTTTATCCTCAACAACAATCCCTGCGCCAACGCGGACGCTAATATCGGCGCCGCCACTCATCTGGATTCTCTCGAAAGCCTCGCACGGATTCTCGCTCGCATGAAAGATGCAGGGTATAGTGTCGAACCTCCGGCATCAGGAAAAGAACTCAGCGATCGGATCATGGAACGCAAGGCAGTTTCCGAATTCCGGTGGACAACGGTTGACGATATCGTATCAAAGGGTGGTGCGCTCATGCAGATGGATATGGACACGTACGGCGTATGGTTTTCCACGCTCCCTCAACCCGTGCAGGAGCGGGTAAACGCGACATGGGGCCTGCCGCCCGGAGCAGGGATGGTGTACGACGGGAATCTTCTCATCACCGGGCTCTCGTTAGGGAATGCGACCGTACACGTCCAGCCCAAGCGCGGATGCTTTGGCTCCAAATGTGATGGGCAAGTCTGCAAGATCCTCCACGACCCGGAGTGCCCTCCACCCCACCAGTACCTTGCGACCTACCACTGGATAGAAGATATATTCGGTGCGGATGTTATTGTGCAGATTGGAACTCACGGCAATCTGGAGTTTTTACCCGGGAAAGGTGTCGGACTGTCGGAAGAGTGTTTCCCGGATGTCGTGACCGGTGATGTCCCATTCCTGTACGTGTATAATGCCGACAATCCTCCCGAGGGGACGATTGCAAAACGACGGGGATATGCCGTCCTTGTTGATTACATGCAGACGGTTCTCTCCGGCAGTGGGCTGTATGGGGAACTCGAAGAACTGGAAACCCTGCTTGGCCAGTACGAGACTGCAAAGACCGACCCGGCCCGGGCCCACGCACTCCAGCACCTTATCATCGATGCCGTGACCGCGGCAAACCTCGATAAGGATATGCACCTCGCGCATGATCTTCCTCTGTCCGACGTGGTGAGTAGGGCACATGAAGCGCTCTCAAAAATACGAAATACGCAGATTGCGATCGGGATGCACATCTTCGGAGAGATTCCGGAAGGGGACAAACGGATTGAGTTTATCTTCTCCATCCTCCGGTTCGATGCCGGAGAATTGTCGCTCCGCCGCATCACAGCATCGGTTCTTGGTTTTGACCTGACCGATCTGCTTGCCCATCAGGACCAGTTCTCCGATACTCTTGGGTTTTCGTATGGAGCACTGCTGGAAAAAATCGACAGCATATCAAAACAGTTTATCTGGACCGTTCTTCATGAACCCGGAATTTCCTATGAACATTTGTTCTCTCGCCCGGTTAATCCTGACTTGGCGTTGGCACTCGATGGCATCCGCGCCCGGATTCTCGATATCGATCAACGGCTCACTGAATCAAAAGAGATTGATGCGCTTCTTTCTGGATTTGATGGGAAATATATTCCATCAGGGCCATCGGGGCTTGTCACCCGCGGCCATGACGAAGTGTTGCCAACAGGCAGGAATTTTTATTCCATCGACCCGTACCAGGCCCCGACCCGGGCAGCATGGCGCGTGGGCCAGCGTCTCTGCGATGCCCTGCTGGATAAGTACTCCCGCGAGGAAGGAAAACTCCCAGAGAATGTTGGGTTCTACTGGATGGCCAGTGACATCATGTCCTCGGATGGCGAGATGTATGCGGAGATTCTCTGGTTCCTCGGGGTCGAGCCGGTCTGGCTCGCAAACGGCCAGGTGAAATCCTTTACTATTGTGCCATTAGAAAAACTTGGGCGGCCCCGGATCGATGTCACGGTAAGGTCGTCCGGCATCCTTCGCGACAATTTCTCCAACTGCTACGAACTTGTAGATGCGGCAGTTCAGGCAGTCGCCGCGCTTGATGAAGATCCCGAAAAGAATTTCGTGCAGAAGCATGCTCGTGCCGCAATGGAAGCCGAAGGGAAAAGTTTCCGCGACGCCACATACCGGGTCTTCTCTTCAAAACCGAGCACCTATGGGAACGGTGTGAACCTTGCAGTCCTTGCAAGTGCTTGGAAGACCGAAGAGGATCTTGCGGACATTTTCGTTGCCTGGAACGGGTACGCGTATGGCAAAGACACTCAGGGGACTGCTGCTCACGAACAGCTTGCCGCGAATCTCTCAACGGTCGCGGTTACGTTCAACAAGGTCCAGTCCGATGAGTACGATCTTCTCGGTTGCTGCTGTTACTTCGGCACACAGGGGGGAATGACAGCTGCCGCTCGCCATTATTCCGGAAATGAGGTGAAACCGTACTACGGGGATACCCGCGAACCAGAACATGTCGAGGTCCGTGATCTGGCCGATGAGATCCGCCGTGTTGTCCGCACCAAGCTTCTCAACCCGAAATGGATCGAGGGTATGAAGGAACATGGGTACAAGGGTGCTGCGGATATTATGAAGCGGGTAACCCGGGTGTATGGATGGGAAGCTTCCACACAGGAAGTAGATGACTGGATTTTCGATGATATTGCTGAGACTTTTGTAAACAATGAGGAGATGCGGGTGTTCTTTGAGGAGAACAATCCTTATGCACTTGAAGAGATAGCCCGTCGTCTTCTCGAAGCACAACAACGGGGGCTCTGGGATGCAGATAAGCACGTGCTGGAGAATCTTAAAAATAATTATCTTGAAGTCGAGTCATGGATGGAAGATCAGATGGGTGAAGGGGATTACCAGGGTGGCAGCGTGAACGTTATTACCCCGGACGATGTAGCCGGCTGGGGCGATTCGGTAACGGATATCATGGCAAAAGTGCATGCGAAACACAAGCACTGATTTTCCGGGGGAGGGAGAAAATACAATGGTGAATGCGATCGAGACAACGAACCTGACGAAATATTATGATGCGCTCTGCGCCGTGGATCATCTCACGTTATCGGTAAACAATGAGATTTTTGCCCTGCTCGGCCCCAATGGTTCCGGCAAGACCACGACTGTGCTCATGCTGACCACACTTCTCCGGCCGACAGAAGGCAGTGCAATGGTCTGCGGTCACGATGTTACAAAGGAAGGCGAAGCCGTTCGGAAAAAACTCAGTTATGTACCTCAGGACATGGCCGTTGACATCAAGTTGACCGGTCGGGAGAATGTCCGGTTCTTCGCTGACCTGTACGGGGTTCCGCATGCTAGTGACCATGTTGACGAAGTACTTGCTGTCATGGAGCTGACTGACCGGGCGGACGATCTCATCAGGACATACTCCGGAGGGATGCGCCGCAGACTCGAACTCGCCCAGGCCCTTGTTCACGAACCCTCCGTGCTCTTTCTTGATGAGCCAACCATCGGGCTCGATGTTGCCGCACGGAAAAAGATCTGGGAACATATCCGGGCCCTGCGGAAGAAAGGCATGACGATCTTTGTCACCACGCACTACATGGATGAGGCGGACCAGTTCTGCGACCGGGTCGGGATCATCAGTAAAGGCCGGATCGCAGCGCTGGGCTCTCCGTCTGAACTCAAGGCGCATCTGATGAAGGATGTCATCTCGGTAAATGTGGAAGGGATATTTGCCCCTCCTGAAATTGACGGGGTGGCCTTTGTCGGACAAAACGGAGACGAGGTTTCGTTCACAGCGGAGAACGGCCGGGAGGCACTCCCTCTGCTTGCCGATGCCCTCGGGAAATCCGGGTGCGTTGTCCGGTCAATGGCACTCCGCGAACCGACGCTGGATGATGTGTTCCTTCAGGCAGTCGGGCAGCAGGAGGAACCGCACGGGTTTGAGTATAACAAGTTCAGGATTATGCTGCGGAGGAGGAAATGAACGGTATTATTACTTACATGAAACGGGATTTTGTCAAGTGGAGCCGGGGGAAGGTTGCAGTTGTCTCGGCCTTGGTCATGCCGGCAGCCTGGCTTATCTTTGTCGGTCTTGCCCTGCCGGTCCAGTTTACCGGCAATTATCTCGATTTTATTACCCCGGGAATCCTCGTCATGACCATGCTATCAGCCGGGCTCTCCGGGGGGGCGCTCCTGATGTTCGACAAGATCCTCGGTTTCCTCAATAAGTTCCTTGCCCTGCCCACACCCCGGAGCAGCATCCTTGTCGGCAAGATCCTCTTCATCACGGGGCGAGGCCTGATCCAGTCTACCATTATCCTCCTCATAGCAATCCTGATCGGGGCCACCATGCTCAATCCCGTGCAGTACGGCCTTACGTACTTCGTGCTCTTCCTGTTCGGGATCCTTATCTCGGCATTTGCCACAACCATCGCCCTGTACCTGGAAGATCATGATTCGTACTCTGCATTCAATACAATGATCTCGATGCCGCTCTTCTTCACCTCCAGTGCCCTAATGCCCTACAGCGTCATGCCGGCGTGGCTCGCTACTATCGCCCACCTCAACCCGCTCAGTTATGCCATTGATGCCGTACGGGACGTGACTGCCGGGGGCCTCCCGCTGGTTCCGATTGGTGTCCTGCTGCTGCTGACCTTCGCAGTCATGACTGTCTGCATACAAGTGTTCCGGAGAGTGACCGTATGAATCCAAAAGTGGTGACAGTCACCCTGGTACTGATCTTTTGCCTTACCATGGGTACAGGATGTACGGAGAATTCTGTTCGAGACTCCGCACCTCTCCCACCTCTTACGACCCCTTCAGCAGTTGTCATGACCATAAATGCATCCGGAAACCCTTCCGGGAACTGCACCCCGGTCACCATCGCCCAGACGGATGGTACTGAGGTAACCCTGCCCTGTCATCCGACGCGGATCATTGTGGCGAACGGGAATGCCGCTGAGATGATGATAGCCCTTGGTGCGCAGGACAGGATAGTTGGTGTCACCCAGTCCACGTCCAATATTTCGTATATTATGGACAAGATCCCGCAGGCAGAGATTGTCGGTGACTGGCAGGTCCCCAATGTCGAGAAGATGCTCGCACTGCACCCGGATGTGGTGATTGCCTACGCAAGCTCGAAACCCAAGAATCTTGACCAGCTTGCTGCCGCCAATATCACGATCATTTATCTCGATTGCTATCGGCTCTCAACTCTCGCCCACGATGCTCGCGCATTGGGTAAACTGACCGGGACCTCTAACGAGGCCGAGGTCTATGCCCGGATGGTCGAGGACACTATCGCTGAAGTGAACGGGCGGGTAAAGAAAATCCCAACGGGTGCTATTCCCGAGGTTTATCTTGAGTCCTATACGGACTTCACCGCATCGGGCCCGGGGTCCGGGTCCGATGAGATGCTGACTCTTACCGGGGGTAAAAACATCGCCACGGACATTTCGACATCTTCTGCCAAGATCAGCACGGAGTGGATTGTGGCCCGGCAACCGGACTTTATCATCAAGGTCATATCGTCCAGCAACCAGAAGCCGTTCTCTGAAATTGCAGCGGCAATGAGGAACCGGACCGGATGGGACACAATCCCCGCAGTGAAGAACGACCGGGTATACTTGTTTGCCAACGATATCCAATATGGGCCCAGGTCGTACATCGGGCTGGTCTATATGGCCCAGCTCCTCCACCCGGACGTATTCCGGGATATGCATCCCCGGCAGATGCTGAATGAGTATGCCGGGCGGTATGTTTCCGGGACGAACGGGACAATGATCATATACCCGTGATATTTTAGCCACATTACTTGGAAAAATTGACCACGCTTATTATGATAAAAATCCCCTTATCCTGTGCGCCCCGCGTGTCGCGGATTATTGCATCTGATATCTGAACATTCAGATAAATGAGGAAATCAGGATCTCTTTTTCCCGTTTGGCGATCGAACTCACGCTGTCTGCGTTAAGATCACACAATGAATAGTAAATTCCTCCACTCATCTTTGCAATATCCCTGCAGTAACCAAGCTGGAAATTCATGAAGGAACGCTTTACTTCTTCAGTGTCAATGATGACAGTATATATTCCATCGTCCTTGAGCCGCTGCGCAATCGACATTAACTCTTCTTTGATATTTCTGCCGTAGCCGATGTTTGCCCGGCCATCTGATATGAGGATGAGAAGCGGGATGATTTCCTTTCGCTTCTTTTTCTCGTTCATGAGAACTTCCCTCCCCTTCATAAGCCCGAGGGAGAGCGGGGTCTTTCCACCGGTCGGCATCTCCTGGAGCTGTTTGTAAGCAAGGTCGACACTGTTCGAGAGAGGGAGAACAACCTCGGCATCCTTGCCGCGGAACGCGACCAGACTGACCCGGTCGCGGTTCTTGTACGCATCCTCAAGCAGGGACAGAACCGCCCCCTTGGCACTCTCCATACGTTTTTCGGCACCCATGGACCCGCTGATATCGACAACGAACACGCAGGTTACCGACACTTTGCCGACACGGACCTTTTCCCGCAGGTCCTGGTCGCGGATATCAATACACCGATCAACTGGATTGCGGTTTTTCTGGTGGGGCGCGGCTGCCCGCATGGTGGCATCGAACGCTATGTCCTTCAGTTCGTGCGGCATCCTGACGCGGGCATACCTGCCCCGGTTCTCCGCGGAGAGCGTATCGACCCTCCTTCCGGAGACATAGAGCCGCTTCATCCTGTCCTTGCAGGAATCGTAGGTAATGCGCGACGCCTCGATAGGCCTGCCGATGTCAAAGATGCGTTCCGGAGGAGGCAATGCCGATGGCGCCCCGGTCTGTTCCGGCTCCTGGTTTTCCTGTTCCGGTTCTTCCAGGGGCGGTGGTGGTGGCGGAAGTTGTTGGGGGGGCTGCTGTTCCTGCTGTTCGTTTACGTCCGGCTCGTTATCGTTTTTTTTTGGTCATCCTGCATCATGTCGTTGATCTTCTGCTGGTCAACGCGCGGATCTTCGAACGGTTTCTTCCGCATCCGGTGCGGGAGGGCCAGGGCCATTGCCTCGCGGACATCTTCAACCGTAACTTCCTCGCGCCCATTGAATGCCGCAATGGTCTTTGCGGTCCGGACAATCGTGATCTCGGCCCGGTGGGTCATGACGCCCATCTCAACACAGGTCTGGGCAATGCGACGGACTATATCATCTGAAATCTTTACCTTCGGAAGGATTGCCTTGGCGTTGACGATCTTTTCCGTGAGGCGTTTCTGTTCAGCTTCGTATTTCTGCATGAATCCCTGGGGGTATGTCTCAAAAGCATCGGCAACATTGACGATCTCGATGCGGTCGTCAACATCGGCAATACCCTCCACGGTCACCTGGAGACCGAAACGGTCGAGCATCTGGGGCCGTAACTCCCCTTCCTCGGGATTCATGGTACCGATCAGGATAAATTTTGCCGGATGGGACAAAGATATTCCTTCGCGTTCGACAACATTGACACCCATCGCAGCAGAGTCCAGCAGGACATCCACGACATGATCATCCAGCAGGTTCACCTCGTCAATATACAGAATTCCACGGTTCACGGCAGCGAGGATGCCCGGCTCCAGCGCCTTGATGCCCTCCTTTATGGCCCGCTCGATATCGATGGTGCCGATGACCCGGTCTTCCGTGGATCCGAGCGGAAGGGTAATGACCTGCACCTTCTTTTTCAGCGTCTCGATCGGCTCACCCATTTCGATCTTCTCGTTACAGATATCACAAAGCTCCTGATCGTTGGCAGGATTACAGTTGAACGGACACCCTTTGACAATCTCTATGACCGGAAGGATCTCGGCCAATGCCCGAACTGCCGTGGATTTGGCCGTTCCTTTCTCGCCCCGTATTAGTACACCACCGATTCGCTGATTGATTGCATTGAGAATGAGGGCCTGTTTCATCTGGGTCTGTCCGACAATTGCCGTGAACGGCAGGATATTCCTGCGGATATGGTGAGCCATGCAACAATTAGGTATACTCCCATGTGTTATTAATTTTTATAATCGTAGCATTGAATCAAATATAATTTAAAAAAAATCAGATCGAGAAAAGGGACAGGTTGTGATTCAACGAATCAGATTGCATCCCCCTTGTTAAAGCAGAATGCGCTGATTCCGATAAGCACTACCGATGAAATCAGAAGTATCCCGATGTCAACAAAGATATTGTTCACGGAATATCCGATGAGAATCCCCCGGAGTGCATCCACGCCATACGTCAGCGGGTCGATGTACGAGAAGACCCGGATTGCTGCCGGTAGGTTTGCTACGGGGAAGAGCGCTCCGGACAGGAGGAAGAGCGGGAAGATGATGAAGTTGGTCATGGTATTAAAGCCGTGGATGTCCTTCATGAGCGAGGAAAGGATGAGCCCGATACAGATGAAAATGACTGAGATGAGGAGCATGATGATGACGGATGCACCGATCATGAAGACCGGGGGCAGGACAAACCCCAGGAAAACCGAGAGAAAGAGCATCATCAGGGCTTGGATGATTGCTGTTGTTGCTCCCCCTGCGATACGCCCAAGGACAATGGAAACTCTGCTGACCGGTGTGACCATGACTTCCTTCAGGAACCCGAACTGGCGATCCATCAGGACCGACATTCCGGTGAATGCCCCGGTGAAGAGGAGCGTCATACCTACAATCCCGGGAACAAGGTACTGGAGGTAGCCCATCTCCGGTGGAAGCCCCGGAAATTCCACACGCCGGAATCCCAGCCCGAGGAAGACCAGCATGAAGACCGGCATGGCGATTGCGCCGATCATCCGCGACTTCGCACGGACAAACTTGATCATTTCCCGGAGCCAGAGGACATAGATAGCAGCAGGCTGGATCATTGCATCATCCTCCTTCGCATACCGGCATGGACATGGCTGTGGAGTGATCCGCTCTCCTCGCGGATGGAGGAGCCAGTAAGGTGGAGAAAGACATCCTCAAGGCTGGGTTTTCTCAGGTTCACCGATATAATAACAACACCAATCCCCTGTGCAATGCCAAAGATATCCGGGATTCGCGTATCCCCCTCATTTGTCGTGACTGTAAGATTTGAATTATGGTAACTAATCTCCGTAATCCAGGGCTTTTCTTTCAGGGCAGGAACGAGCGATATGGCATCGCCCTCAATCCCGAGTGTAATGACGTCGCCCCTGAGAATCCCCTTTAGCCCGGCCGGGGTATCAAGGGCTACGATCTTCCCGTGATCAATAATGGCGATACGATTGCAGAGGAAATCGGCCTCCTCCATGTAATGGGTGGTGAGGATGATGGTCATTGCGTACTTCCGGTTCAGATCGCGGATATGTGACCAGATCTTCCGCCGTGTTTGGGCGTCCAGCCCGAGCGTTGGCTCATCGAGGAAGAGCACTTTGGGCTGGTGGATCAGCCCTCGGGCAATCTCGAGCCGACGCTTCATGCCTCCGGAGTAATTCTCAACAAGGATTTCAGCCTTCTCAGTGAGACCCACGACATCAAGAACTTCAGCAATCCGTTTCCTGCGCTCGGAAGCATCGATCCCGTACATCATAGCATGGAAATCAAGGTTTTCCCGGCCAGTCAACCCGATATCGAGAGACGGGTCCTGGAATATGATCCCGATGCTTCGCCGCACTCCCTCAGGATCGCCCTCAATATCATGGCCACTAATCGCTGCGCTCCCGGAAGTCGGGGCAAGCAAAGTCGTGAGCATGTTGATGATCGTGGTCTTGCCGGCACCGTTCGGGCCGAGGAGGCCGAAGATCTCACCACTCTGTACTGTCAGGGTTACGGTATCAACGGCAACAAGATCGCCGAATTTCCGTGTAAGGCCGTTGAGGGCAATGGTCGTCATGATTGTTATCTCAAGTGAAATTGTAATTTCAGGTGTTCAGATATCTTCTTCGATACAGGGGGTTTCGGGAGACTCTCGCGTGACGTCGGCCGAAAACGGTGATATAACGGAAACGGGACATTCAGGCACCTTCCGAATTCTGCATGGCAGTGGTTAGGTTCATCCGGCATCCTCCGCGGTTCGGATGGGCACAATGACAGGATTTCCGGCAGTATCATAAAGGAAGGTAGCTTCAACACCGTACACATCCCGGATCGCTTGCGGGGTAAAGAGGCCCTGAGGGGAGCCGATTCCGTAAATTGATCCTTTGCAGATGAGCGCAACGGTATCGGTGTAACGTGCGGCAAGGTTGATATCGTGGATTGCCATGACGACCGAGATTCCGGATCGTTTAACAAGGAAACGGATGGTCTCCATGGTATCAAGCTGGTGCTTCAGGTCAAGGCTGCTCGTGGGCTCATCGAGAAGGAGGACCTCGGGCTCTTGCGCCAGCGCCCGGGCGACGAAAACCTTCTGGCGCTGACCTCCTGAGAGTTCCCAGATATCCTCCATGGCAATGGATGCGATCTTCATGTCTTCCAGAACACGGGCAACAACCTCAAGGTCATGGGCTGCAGGTTTCCACCCCATATGCACACGCCGTCCCATCAGAACCGCGTCGTACACGGTCATCGACATGCCCATGGTCTCTGATTGTGGCACATAGCCGATACGGCGGGCCACGTCGCTGATATGCATATTGTGAATGTCCGCACCATCCATTACAACTCGTCCCTGCGGGCGGAGGATCTGGTTGATGCACTTGATAAGAGTGCTCTTCCCTGAACCATTAGGGCCAAGAAGGCCGAGGACCTTTCCTTTTCCGACATTAAAACTGAGCCCCCGCAGTACCGGGTTACTCCGGTAACGAAAGCTCAGGTCCTGGATGGTAATTTTTACCAATACATCCCCCTCCTTTTAATGAAAAGGTAGATGAAGAACGGAACTCCGATAAACGAGGTCATGATCCCGATTGGGATAACCTGCGGTGCGAAGAGAGTCCTGGATGCCATATCGGCGCAGACAAGGATGAGTGCTCCCATCAGTGCAGAGGCCGGAAGCAGGAAGCGGTGGTCAGGCCCGACAATCATCCGGCAGATGTGGGGACCGACAAGGCCGATGAACCCGATGGTGCCGGTGAAACAGATGATGCCAGCCGTGATCAGGGATGTCAGGATCAGGGCCACGATACGGATCCGGCTTACGTCAACACCCATGCTCTTTGCCGCTTCGTCGCCGGATCCCATGACATTAAGATCCATTGAGTACCAGAGCAGGATGGGAACTGTCATGGCAAGGATGGCAGCAACAATCTGGATGGCAAACCAGTTTGATCGTCCGAGGCTTCCCATCGTCCAGAACACAACCTGCTGGAGGGCATCTGCAGTACCAACGTACTGGAGAAATGATGTCAGCGCCCCGAAGAGGTAACTGATAGCGATACCCGCCATGATGATGGCGCCCGGTGTGAACTTCTTGGTGAAAGCAAGGGCATAAATGGCGAATGACGCTATGACGGTGAAAATGAACGCGTTGATAACGACTATATAGGATCCTCCGAAAATGCCAATCCCGAGAATGATTGCAAGCGATGCACCGAATGTGGCCGCCGAAGTAATACCCAGCGTGAACGGGCTTGCCAGGGGATTTCTCAGGATTGCCTGAAGGACCGCTCCGCAGATGCCGAGACCGGCACCGGCAAAAACCCCCATGCATACGCGGGGGAGCCTGACATTCCAGACAACAAGGTCTGCCGTGGTCTCACCGGGGTTCAGGATACCCTGCAGGATAATCCGGTACACATCTGCAATGCTCATATCATACGACCCGATCGTCACAGCAAGGCCTACTACAAGGATGAGCGCTATTGTTATGAATAAAAGAAAGAGCACTTTCTTCTGGATGAACGAGAGGTATTGTCCGGTAACGGTCTCTGGCATCTTCCATTCACCCACTGGTTAATCCGGGAAGCTGAATGTGCCGTTCTTCGTCACATCATAGGACGAACCTAAAAATCTGGTCACAAACTCCTGATGAATTGCCGATGGATCCATATCTGAAAACAGGTCCGGGTAGAACCATTTGGCAACGCGGGCCCTGGCTGCCGGGTACGTGAGGCCGTTCGTGTAACGGTAACTGAGCACGTAGACACGCCCGTTTTTAATTGCCGGGATATCCTGAAGTGCCGGGTGGGACATCAGTTCGTCATACTGGGTTTTGAGTTCGGTAACATCGTTGTCGGCATAACTACCGGTATATGCAACGCCAAGAATCACATCCGGGTTCTGTTGTGCAAGCCATTCGATGTCAACAGTTCCTTGGGGGCTGTTGAGGCCCGATGCCACGTTGATGCCTCCAGCATCCGTGCAATAGTAACTGTAATGCTCGGCATCCGATACTGTTCGGCGCTCGTTGCTCCGGTCTCCATAGGAAGTTGACCATACGTCGACAAAGACACGCACTCTCTTGTCTTTTGGGACCAGTTCGAGACGTTTGTCTATCTCCGCATTCCAGTGATCGTGCCATTGTTCGTAGGATTTTGACTGCTCGGTCCTGTTGATAAGATATCCCAGTTTGTTCATTTCTGGGACAAGGGTCCATGGGCGGATGAAATCGAGACGAATAACCGGAACGCCTTCCGGTACTCTTTTCTCAAAGAAGTCTGCTCCCGGCCCGAGCTCTGTATAGGTAAGGATAGCGTCTGGCTTGCATGCGAGGATCTTCTCAAAATCCGGTTCGTACGGTCCTCCTCCGCCAATATTTATCTTATTGCGAATTTCCGGCACCACACTGGCGTCTTCAAAGGCACTGTTTGCTACGCCGACAACAAGGTCTTCGGCATTTAGTGCCCCCATGGCATGGAAATTGTAGGCAACGATCTGGTTGAGGGGTTTTGTGATGGTGATCGTTGTTCCTTTTGAATCGGATATCCTGCGAGGGTAATCAGGATAATATTGTATAGATTCGGAGAGCTGTTCGGCGCTGAGGTGCGGTACCTGTTCTCCGGTATATTTGGCTGAACAATAATTGAGGATCTCTTCCTGGAGGATTTGCCGGGCATAATCCCGGGCTTCACCCTGCGTCTGCGGAATACCATCAGCAGAGAGTGCAGCAGCAGGAATACCCATTATGCAACCGAGCAGTATGGCAAGAAAAACAACCCTTGCAACAAATTTGATTTTCATATTCTTGCCTTCCGGAATACAATTACCCCGATTAATGTACAGGCTCCCAGAACTGCAAGCGCTGAAAACCCTGGCGACTGCCGGGAGGTATTGCATTGCGAAGGATCGGATCCTTCAACAGCAATTACCGTAGACGCGATCTCTCCGCTTTTCCTGGTTTCGATATTCTCCCATGTGCCGCGGATCACACCGCATCCTTCGGCCGGCGCAATTATGGTATATGTTATCTTCTCCTCTCCTGTCACAGCAAAGATAACGTTCTGTCCGCTCTGTCTTGCTCCATCAGATGTATTTGAAGAATTTGCAAAGGCAAATTCTCCTGGAAGGATTTCGACAATTCCTCCATAGAACGATGGTGGCAGAGTCAGGGTGACCGTAATAAGCTCACCTGGTTGTGGTGTTTGAGGGCTGTAGGATCTGACAATGCCGGTATCGGTAGCGTTTCCCGGTAAACAGAGAAGGAGGATTCCGCACAGGGCGATGCAAAGAATCCGTATCCGGCGGGGTGATTTCATGTTCATTGATGTATCTCCTAAGTTGTTAATATTTTGATCATTTTTGTTACATAATCTGAAAATATTTGCTCATTGTATCAATTCCCGGTGGGAGTTCCGGGGAATTGCCACTTTCACAAAACCTCTTCAATGTCGCCCTCCATCTCCCGGTATGCCTCACGGAGCTTCTCCAGTTCCTCTTCGGTTGCCTCCCAGTATCCCCGCTGCTCGGCCTCCATCAGCCGCTCGGTGAGGCCGAGAGCAGCGAACTTGTTGTTATCCATAAGGCGCTTCCTCATCTCCTCATCAAAGACAAATCGTTCCGCAATGGATGACCAAATCCAGTTGTCAACGGCATGTGTGGTTGCGGCAAACCCGAGCGTGACATACACCCGCTCCTCAATCTGCTGCGCCCCGTGGTAATCATGCTTGAGCATCTCGTCGATCCACTTGGGGTTCAGGAGGCGGGTACGTGTGCCCCGCTTGATTACGTCCCGGACATCTTCGGTATAGACAACCTCTTTGGTCGTATCGGATATCATCAGCATCGGCGTCTCACCGGACACGGTTTCGACAGCCTTGTTCAGTCCGCCGAAGTACTCGAAATAATGGTCGAGGTCGACAATCTCGCGATCGTGCCGGTCCCGTATCTGGGAGACGATCTGGACGGTCTTTACGTTGTTCTCATACAGTGCCCGCTGACTCTGACCATGGATCGTGTCTACATAGACATGGGACATCGAGGCCATGTACACCTCCGCAAGGTCTGTTTCGTCCTTCCAGACAGAATCCTCCATCAAGCCGAGTATCCGTGTGCCGTACTCCCCGGCATGGGGCCCGTAAATCCTCGCTGTCGACAGCTTCTTTGCAGTTTTCTCATCGATAAGGCCTTCAGCAAGCTGGTCGTTTAATTTTTCAAGGTTCTCTTTTGAATGTTTCCGGACAAAGTTCATGTCGTCCGGCTCATCGAGTGCAGAAACCTTTGCAACAGCATTATTGATCATCTGCATGATGTTGGGGAACATGTCGCGGAAGAACCCGCAGATTGAGACGTGGCAGTCGACCCTGGGCCGTTTGAGTTCCTCGAGCGGGATGACTTTGAGTTCTGGCGCCCACGAGCCGGCCTTCCGGTTTACGGTCACTCCCAAGTATGTCAGGATCTGGCCGACAGTCTCTCCCCCGCTGTTGCTGGTCTCGAATCCCCAGAGCACCGTACCGACCCGCTCCGGGTATTCCCCTTTCTCTTCAAGGTACCTGGCAATGGTATTCTCGGCAATTTCCTTTCCGCGCTCGAAAGCAGTCTGGGTTGGGATCTTCGTTGGGTCGAACTGGAGGAGGTTTCCCCCGGTGGGCAAGACTTCGGGTTTACGGATAACGTCCCCTCCAACGCGCGGTGCTATGAACTCAGTGTTAAGACCCCTGATCTGGTTTTTCAGTTCGAGGCTGTTGTCGGCATAGTCGTACGCAAGTTCGAGCCCGGCAGTAAGTGTTGCCCGCAGTTCCACCTCGCGTTCGGGTCCGGCTTGTGCTGCTGCGATGGCCGCCTCAATGCCCTCATCTATCAGTATATTGACCGTGTTCGCGCTTGCCTTGTCCACTTCGTCAAGTACGGTTGCATAATGTCCCTTGTCGCGGATCGCCACATCATACGGTATCCCCCTGGCCTCGGCAATGATGCGGTTGAGCGATTTCGTCCCTTCACGATCGTATCGGATCACGAACTCGACATACCTCTTGTACGCCTCCGGCTTGTACAATTCCCCGAGTATGTGCAGGCCTTGCGGGATGATGGATCGCTTCATCTCGTATACCTGCTCATGAACGGCATGGATGCTGGGGGTGTCGAAGTGGAGCTCTTCTGCGAGAGCAAAGATCTTCTCCTCGGTCCGCTGCATCCTTACACCCTGTTCGAGCCGGACTGCCTCCTCATGTTCGGCAATAAGGTCTTCGAGTTCGATGTACTTCTCGTACAGGTCGGATGTCGAGAACGGCGGAGAGTTATAGCTGAGCATGGTTCCAAGGAGCCTGCGCTTGGCTATAGTTGCTTCCGATGTATTCGTCACCGAGTAAATATAGAGGTGCGGCATATTGCCTATGAGGATCTCGGGGAAGCATTTCTTACTCATCCCGATCTCCTTTCCTTTCGTGAATTCGGCAAGACCATGGGTTCCAACATGGAAGACCATATCCGCACCCCAGACCGTTTCCAGCCACCGGTAGAAAGCGATGTACTGGTGGTGCGGGGGCTTGGTCTTATCGTGGGCGGCTTTTGCCACATCGTCTTCTGTCAGCGCGGGCCGGGCAGGCTGGATGGCGACAAGGATATTTCCGAACTGAAGCCCGGGGAGGATAAATCTCCCCTCATGCGTCATGACCTCGCCCGGCGGATTTCCCCACGAACTGTTAACTTCTTCCTGCACATCGGGAGGGAGGGTCGAGAAGAACGAGAGGTATGACGGAACATCCCAAGAGAAACTGTTCTTTGCGGTGATTGCGATATCGCGCCACGTGCTGGAGTTGACGATAGCCTTCTCCTCGAACAGCTCGTGGAGCTTTCCTTCCGGGACTTCCACGGTATAACCTTCTTTTTCAAAATTCTCGAGCATCCGCTTCACGCTAACGAATGTATCGAGATACGAGGCGCCACCAGTGTTACCATCGCCGGGAGGATAACTGTAGATGATGACTGCCACCCTCTTATCCTTATTCGGAGTTCTCCTGAGCCGGAACCAGTTCCGCATCCGCGACGCTACACGCTCAAGCCGGTCCGGGATTACCTGAATCTCCTTGCACTCCTCCCCGTTGATGGTGACGGGCATAAGACCGCAGATCGGGATGGGCTCGATACAGCCGTCAAGTTCCGGCCAGATTACCGATAATATAGATGCAAATGGCGAGATTCCGGCAACGGACTCTTCCCATTCCTTTACCTCCTGGCCGAAGAGCGAGACCGGCGCAAAGACCGGAACGTTCATTTTTTTAAGAAGTATCTGTGTGAGTTCTGGGTTGCCCCCCAGCGGTCCGCCGTTGATCCGGAACCACTTGAGATTGACGATGGCGTCAACAAGCGCGCGATCGCCGTCCATGAAATACTCTTCCATGGAGTGGAGGTTGTTCTCCGGGTTGGCATACATCGGAATGATGTTGCAGTCCGGCATTGTCCGGATGAACCCCCGTACGGAAGGGATATTCTGATCAAGGTGCATGCCGCCATGGAACATGATCCCGACGGTGGGCTTTTCCGAAGAATATCCAATGGCTTTGAAATATTCATTACGGTCAGTAAAATAGCCGAGATCCGGATGGTATATTGCATAATCCGGGTGGTGGATGGGAGGTTGCGGAGCCGGGAGATCGGGGTGCCCGAGGTAAGTCCTGAGGAGTAAGACGAGCATCTGGTAATAGTTCTCGATTCCGCCCTGCCTCCAGTACTCGATGCAGCGGGTGTAATTTGCTATGTCCTCCCGTGTGAGCGGGGACGATGCAGGTGCAAGGACAGAGTCCATTGTCCACTCCCTGTTTCCCTGTTCATCCCGTCGCTGATCCACGAGAGGAGACCGGCCCGCATCAGTACCTGACTGCTGTCCTGCAGCCGTCTTCTTTGCCTTTGCCTTTTCGATGATCTGTTTGCCGGAGAGTGCGCCGAGCCTGGTGATCTCGAAAAGGTTGCTCCAGGGCCCCATCAGGTTGAGGCAGGTGCAGCTGCTGTCGCGCATCGCCCGCATCGCAAGTTCGTTGGCCTTCCCGATGCCCCGGATATCGAGGAGTACGCAGTCGGATGCCTGGAGGTGTCTGAGGATCAGCATTTCGTCTGTGCTTTCGTTCTCGATCTGGTGCGGATAATAAAACCGGAAGTCAAGATCGATGCCCAAGTCCTTTCGGACCTTGTGGGCTGCTTCAAGGATGGAAGGGGAAGAAACGGTGGAGATGCAGGTTATTTTGGTCATGGTATCACAATTTACAAATTCCGTAATATTTAATATAATGTCAATTACAGATTTTATGAGTTTCGAAGCGAATTTTAAATTTTATGTATAATTATATCTGAAAAAAAACCATGAAATCTCAGAAAACAGGAGTCTTCTATGGATAATAAAAATACTTTACGCAGGATGCACCGGATGCCTGATGGAACAACGCTTGCCATGGAGCTGCGGAATGCCATGGAACGGGTGGGGGCGCTGGGTGTGCGGCACCCGCCCGGCTATGCCGAAACCATAACAGCACGGTACACCATTGACAATGTCCCGTACCCTTACATAGTCATGCAGATTGGGCAGGCGCGGATCAGGAAGCATTTCTTCTATCCCGATCTGTTTGGAACGCCCGGGGATCTCCTCGATTACGGTT
This sequence comes from Methanoregulaceae archaeon, assembly GCA_039683275.1. Classification (GTDB taxonomy): domain Archaea; phylum Halobacteriota; class Methanomicrobia; order Methanomicrobiales; family Methanospirillaceae; genus JBDKRP01. The sequence continues at coordinate 27,988 of JBDKRP010000031.1, forward strand.
GCGGGACCGGCGATACCATCCGCCAGCTGATCCGCGATGGATATCCAGCCAGCCGGATCACTGGCTTTGATGTCAGTGATGCAAGTCTCCGGATAGGGTACGACCTGTACCTTGACCGCGATGAGATCGAGCCGCTCGTATCTTTTGCCCCTTCGTTTCCCTGTCCCCCCGAACGGTTTGACCGGGTCTATTCCGGCAGCGTCATCCACGTGCTGGGGAATGAGAAGGATTTCCTGGAATATCTCGATAAGGTTCACCGGACCCTGAAGCCCAGGGGGATCTTCTTTGGATCAACACTGGGGCTTGCAGATGCCACAGCTGAGCGTCCGGAGCAGGGACCGCCGCGGCTGATGCGGAGGATTGAGTTGCTTGATGCAATGGAGAACACCGGTTTTAAGGATATCCGGATTATCATCGAGGAACGACCGGAGTTTGCACGGGCCGGGCGGGGATTCTGTTTGTTCCAGTTCAGTGCTGAGAAGTGAGGGTGAAACGTACAATTTTCCCTGTTAGTCCTAATATTTCTGGCAATTCTTTTCTGTGCAGAGGTAATCCCAAGATGTGAGGAATGTCGGGAATCAAACAAAGCTTAAACAATTTCTAACAATCGGTTTTATCTCATACAATAATTCCTGCTGATGCCAATCTGACGCTAAAGGGTGTTTCTGTAATAAGGGACAAAGAATAATAGAAAAATTATGGCTGGATGGGAACTTCAACCTGTGCAATTTGTTTCCCATCATTAGTGACAAATTTCAGGAAGAAGGTCGTTCCGATCTTGCTGGTCTGGTTGATTCCACTGTTGCGTGTCCCTGACATCAGATTGGGTGTTAATGCTTGGGTGAAACAGTTGGTTACATTGATATATGCCGTATCTCCCGGTCCGAACTTATTGACATCCCGTCCACCTTTATTGGGACGATACCAGTTGGTTGAGTTAGGATTCGGTCCATTCTGGATAAGTTGTTGGTTGATGGTAGTGATGTACGTCTCAGATTCGATACTGTCAAAGTTTCTGGATGGCTGAAGGAAAATTTTGAAATCTCCGATTGTCAGGATGTCCCCGCCGTTATGGAAAATCTTCATACCTTCAGAGACACTATATTCCGCTTTGAGTGTTGCTTGGGGGACGGACTGTTGAGTAGAACCCATTCCCCCGGCAAAGGCACTGACTATTGCCGCGATGATAATCGTGACAACCAGCATTAACATCACTCCGACAACAGGTGACACCGCGTTTTCCATATTTAAATGTCGCATGGATTTACCCTCCTTTTACGGCAACATTCTGATCATAAATCGCCTTTCCTGATGGAATGTGGACTAACTTGACATTGACAATATCCCCGGGTCGGAGGTCGTTCCAGTCCTTACCAAGGACCGCTTGTATGAAGTCAATATTTGTTGTTGGATCGAAGTCAGTTCCGAGTACATAAGTATATGTTGCAGTGGTAGGTCCATATCCGCCATATGATACGGGACTAGTCGGCCCCCAAAGTCCTGCGGGATACGCTCTAATAACCGTTCCTGCTGTGAGTGTAAAGTTCCCCCAATACTGGGAGGGATCCTTGACATTATTCATACCAAACTTGATTCCCTCCCCCCCGCCGAATGGTGACGGGAATTGGTAAGAGCCGTAATTTGTGTTGGCAACATTTGGCAGCACTGTCGTTGAATTTCTTGTACCATTGCTGGCCTTCCATGAAGTTACAATCTTTAAATCCTTGGTTGGAATCGGCTCACTTACACCAGTAATTACCATGGTGAATTGACTTCCATAATAATATCCTGTGTTTACAATGGATGTCTCAGCTGTCATTTGGGGAGCCTTCTTCTCGGATCCGATGATACCGCCGGTAAAACCGCTCACTACAGCGGCAATGATGATCACAACGACGAGCATCATCATGACTCCAACGACAGGTGAGACTGCACTTTCATGAATCTGTATTCTCTTTTTCATTATCTCTCACCTCAAGGCTGAATTGTCACCTCAGTGACGGCGAATACTCTACCGGCGTCGTCTGCTAACTCGAGCCAGAATGTTTTGCCAACGTTGGTTGAACTGTCGAAACGGTATGTGCTGCTGGCTCCTGGTTGGAGGAACGCTCCAGTCTGGTATGGCGGCAGGATGTATGCCGTATCTCCGCTAACAAAAGATTTTGTTCCGGATAATCCGGCACCTGTTACCCATGCTTTACTGTCTTTTCCAGTTGAATCCGTAATTGATGATTTATTCACCTTCCAGACCATATGTTCTGCATTTCCGAATGTTTTTGATGGTTTGATTAGTATCATGGTATCCATTGTTGCTATGGCATTGCCTCCGAGATGCTCAATCTTCACGCCCTCAGTCTGGCTGTAAGTTCCCCGTATAGTAACCGTCGGTGATTTATCTGTTGTTGACGCGATACCCCCTGCATATGCCGATACAACTGCAGCGATGATAATAACCACAACCAGCATGAGCATGACTCCCACAACTGGCGAAACAGCATTTTCTGTGTGTATTCTCATCTTTATCCCTCCACTGTGATGTCCTTGTCAAAAATCACTTTACCAGATGGAATATGGATGAATTTCACATGGACCGCGTCTCCAGGTCGTAAAACGTACCAGTTGTTTCCAAGAATCGCCATCATAGCATCGACACCTCCCTCTCCGGGTGCTAGAAGGTAAGATCCTGTGGAGTACTGGTAACGAGCACTCGGTGTAACTCCATATCCACCTGTGGTTGTAGAATATCCTGCTGCGGAATTGTGCATACTTGAACCTGCTATCAGGGAGTAGTTACCAAAATGCTGACCGACAATGTAATTCCCAGCACTCTCCCACCCCTCAATACTCGGTCCGAATCCTAATGGGGAAGTATAATTTTTTATACCTCCCTCATAGTTGGTATTCGGTGTGGTGAGTGGACCAATTATCGTTGCTCCACCAGGGGTTCCATTGGCACTCTTCCAAGCGGTAACGATTTTTAGATCTTTTGTGGGGATAGCATCACTTACAGCAAGAACATCGGCATGAAATGCGCTGCCTCCCCATGTTCCGTCATTCGAGATATGGACGTCAAACGATCCCGTTGGTGCTGTATCTGTAGTTTTTCCCAACCCTCCGGCATACGCGCTCACCACCGCTGCAATAATAATCGTAACAACCAGCATCAGCATAACGCCGACGACCGGAGAGACGCCATCGTCTCTGGACTTTCCGTAAGAACACATCATAACACCTTTGTCAGTTCAATAAGATGCACGCCAATTTTTCATACATCCGATCAATTTCGTAGCACCCAATGTTATAAATGATTTTGTTTTTGCATTTTTGTTAGAACGAAAAAGAAAAACCATAGTTTTTATTACAGCCAGACAAACATTACCTGATACTGGCATTTGCAGGGAGAATGGGGGATACGTTTCTCATGATTTTTCCATGCTGGGTATAGTGTCTGGATAGCGGGGCATCATGATTCAGGAGATTCTTATCCTCTTTCCGTCTGCGGTTCTGTTCGTTGGACTGAGTGGGCTCTTCACGACCCTGAAAAACATTGCGGGATCCCGTGACAACCCGGTCTCCCCTGCAAGAGAATCACCCTCGCCATCTGCTACGCCGAAAAAAGAACTCCCGGCAATGGACATGAAAACCGCCCGGGCTGCGTACGAGCATGCACTTTTCCTTTTTACTGAACCAACGTGGGAAGGTCTCGCATCGTTTGCAGCGATTGTTGTCATAACCCTTGTGTCTGCATTCATCCTGCTGTTTATTGAGGTCCCCCTTCCGGCCATGGCCGGGCTCGGCATGGTAACCCTGGCTGCTGCCGCACTCTCCATTAAAACCCTGAAGGCACGATATACGTCGGGGTCCTGGCTGCCGGAGGGCATATCGCTGAACGTTCTCTCGCTTGCCATGGCGAAGACCGGACCTCAGCGGGCGTGGAAAACCCCGGAAGCCGGATCTTCCGTTTCGCAGCCGGGCACGGCACTTCCAAAGGAACTCCCGGACTCAGCCATAACGGACACGCATTCCTCAGATCTTCCGTTCTTTGTCGCGGAACTTCCCGACGATGCCTCCCTTGCTACCCTTGAACGCTACTGGGTCGTCGAGCCGTACTCCTACGTGAAGATCGAGCGGGTAGGAAACGAGGGGTTCACCTACATTGTCCACGAACCCCCGATCTCGAAGAAGGAAAAGACGATCCTGCTCGAGACCTACACCCACCTCCGGGACATCATCATCTATGATGAAACGGTAAAGGGAAAGGACGAACGCATCGATCCGGTCGCCGTAGCGAGGATCATCCGCGAGTTTGATCCGGACATCACGGAAGACCGGGTGGCGATTCTGGGGTATTATATCCGGCGCGACCTCTCCGGCTACGGCCCGCTCGAAGTCCTGATGAAGGATCCGGCACTCGAAGACCTCAGCTGCAATGGCCACGATCTCCCGGTCTTCGTCTTTCACCGGTCCTATGGCAGCCTGCCTACAAGCATCCGCTTCTGTGAAGCCGAGCTGAACCAGTTCGTCTTGAAACTCGCCCAGAAGGCCAACAAGCAGATCTCGCTCTCGAACCCGCTCGTGGATGCAACGCTTCCGGACGGCGCCCGCGTCCAGATCACCTACAGCGAGGTTGTCTCGACCCGGGGCAGCTCGTTCACGATCCGGAAATTCCGTACCGAGCCCATGACGCCGCTCGACCTGATCCGGTACGGCACCTACGATGCACAGACCCTCGCCTTCCTCTGGCTTGCCATCGAGCACCGGAAAAGCCTTCTCGTTGTCGGGGGCACGGCAAGCGGCAAGACTTCCATGATGAACGCGGTCTCGCTCTTCATCCCGCAGAACGCCAAGATCGTCTCGCTCGAGGATACAAGAGAGATCCAGCTGCCGCACCGGAACTGGCTCCCTACCCAGACCCGGGAGCTGAACGCCGAGGGCATCAGGGGGGATATCGACCTCTTTTCCCTCCTCAAGGCCTGCATGCGGCAGCGGCCCGAGTACATCATTGTCGGCGAAGTCCGGGGGAAAGAGGCCCAGACCCTCTTCCAGGCCATGAACTCCGGCCATGCAACGCTCTCGACAATCCACGCGGGAAGCGTGTACGAAGCGATCAACCGGCTGACCCATGACCCGATCAATGTCCCGTCCGTGATGTTCCAGGCACTGGACCTCGTCGTGGTCCAGTCAATCTACACACTCGGTAAGACCCGGATCCGGCGCTGCCTCTCCATCCACGAGATCGAGGTTGACAAAAACGGGGAGATCACTCCCATCCTCCTGTTCGACTGGGATATCCAGCACGATACCTACAAACGGCACTTTGCCAGATCCAAGGTCCTTGACGAGATCGCATTCCACTGCGGGTGGGACGAAAAGGAACTGGAACACCAGCTGAAGAAACGCGAGGAGTTCTTCTCATGGGCCCTGGAAGTCAATCCACCCACGCTGCGGGATCTTGCAAACGCCATTCACGACCTCGGTGACTGAATCCATGTACCTGCCCCCCGTCCTGCGGCGTGCCGAGAAGAAGATTGCCGACTTCGAGCTGATGATCCACGGCACCACCCTGCGCCCCTCCCTCCGGTCCGCCCACATGCCGGTAACGGCTGAAGAATACCTCAGGACGGTGCGGGTCAACCTTGCCGGGACGCTCGTGATGTTCTTCACCCTCTGGTTCTTCTTTGTCATCAGCGGCTTCGAGCTGGAGATCTTCGGCCTGAAGACCACGGGGACCCTGCTCTGGATCCTCCTCTTCGTGCTGGTCGTTCCGGGCCAGTACGCGATGCAGATGTATTACCCGCAGATCATTGCCCATGGCCGGAAGAGCCGGATCGATATCGACCTGCCCTATGCCATCTCCTATATGCAGGCCCTCTCTACGACCATGCCACCGTACGATATCATCCGGAAGGTGTACGAGGAGCAGGACATGTTCGGCGAGATCTCAAAGGAGTTCGGTATCATTGTCCGGGACGTCGAACTCTTCGGGGACGACCTCGATGCAGCCATCAAGGACCTCCAGCGGATCACTCCCTCAACCAATCTCCGGGATTTCATCAATGACCTTGCCATAGTCTTCGACAGCGGGGGGAACATCACGACATACCTTGCCGCAAAGACCGAGTATTACCGGGACCAGGCAAAACAGGAGGTTGAGCTGGTGTTGAAGACCATCGAGATTATGGCCGAGGTCTATGTTACGGCCTTTGTCGCCGGCCCGATAGCACTCATCATCATGGTTGTTGCACAAGGGATGACCAACAGCCAGGACATGGCCTGGATCCTTCCGCTGATGTACATCTGCATCCCTGCCGGTGCCATCGTCATGATCTGGATCCTCTCCCTGATGCTCCCCCCGGAGAACCTGGAGATCTCCCGGAAGGAGACTGTCGAGCAGCAGTTCGCTTCGGGTGTTGTCGGGGTCGAGGATCCGGATCTGGCTGATGATGACGTGGAGAACAAGGCATTCTATAAGCGTATCGAGGACAACAAGCGGAAAAATTACTACCTCAGCCTGCTGAAGCACCCGTTCCATACGTACATACGGAGTTACTATTACGGTATCGCACTCGGAGGTATCATCGCGGCATCAGTTGCCTTGTTCTGGATGAGCGGAGGGTTCGATACCCTGATCCCCCATGACCATATGGAGACGGTCATCTGCCTGATGATCATCGGGTTCATGGCCCCGGTGGCAGTCTCGTTCGAGGGGAGGCGCTGGTACGTCAGGAACATCGAGGAGCACCTGCCGGACTTCCTCAGGGAACTCTCCGATATGAAAGACATCGGGATCACCCTGCAGGAAGCCATCCACCGGATTTCGGGGGCGAAACTTGGTGTGCTGAGCTCCGAACTCTCGGTTGCTTCCCGCGACATCGAATCGGGTGCCTACGTCAATTCCGCCCTGGTCAAGATGGAAGAACGGATCGGTCTTGTCTCGGTCAAGCGGGCAATCTCCCTGCTGGTCCGTGCTAGCGAGATCACGGCAAACCTCAAGCAAATCTTCATCATCGCCATCACGGATTTCGAATACTATCTCAGGCTCAAGCGGGAAAGGTCCAACACCACGATCATTTATGTGATGATCATCTACCTCTCATTTGGGATCTACCTCTATACCGCCTACCAGCTGAATGTGCCGTTCCTGTCGGCATTCAAAGGTATGAATATCAACGTCGATACAGCAGGCAACCTTACCGAGATGTTCCGGATCGGCGTTATCCTTGCAACCTTCTCCGGCATCATGGCCGGGCAGTTCAGCTCGAACAGCATCCTGGCCGGGTTCAAGCACAGCATCCTTCTGCTTGCCGCAACAATTGCGCTGTTCGTGTTCATGATGTAGCCGTGAATCCATTTTTCAGGGAGGCCGGCATTGTTTCATTATGCAGAGTGCAGGTTGGGAGATTCAGGCGGTGTGCCCCTCGACCAACCTCTCAATTCTCAGATAATGGGGGTGACAAGAAAAAGAAAAATCAGGAGTCTATTGCAATCGTCGTCAGTTTCACGGACTCGACGCCTTTGTGGGACATCAGCTTCTCGGCAAGGGCCTTGAGCTGGCTCCCGTCACCGTGGACCAGGATGACTTCGAGGCATTTTTCGTGCGTCACGTGGGAATGAAGCGAGGCCTTGATGATGGCATGGTATTCATGTTCGACTTCGGTGATGGCCTGGAGGAGGTTCCTCTGCTCGTGGTCGTACACCATCGTGATCACTCCCTCGCGTTCCCCTTTGACATCGCTCATCCACTTATAGTAAGTGATATAGGTCCGGATAGCATCGCGTATGCCCTCGGAACGCGAGGAGTAGCCGCGGTAGTTCAGGATCTCATCGAACTTGTCGAGCAGGTTCTTCGGCAGCGAGATGCCGATCCGGGAGAGGTCGTCGTCCATGGTCATGGAATATCAGTAATGGGAATATCATTGTTGATTGGTCTTAAGGATTTTGAATAATCGGGGATGTGTGTTGTACTTGGTAATACTGTGAATGACCGATCCGATGGTTTTTGTTACCCTGTGGTACGTTGTGTTTTGAATTCTGCACGCAGAAAACCCGGCCTTGATAGCAATGCACGGTGCTGGATCTCCCTATACAATGATTAACAAATAATCATACGAAAGTAAAATATTTTTATACTACACCATCCAACCACACTATGGTGATGACCATGGGATTTCATCGCCGTTTATCTGCCTCATCATCAATCATCCATTCTTGCATGTCCCATAAGATCCATCCTTTTTTTCATTCCCGGGTTTTCCCCTCGCTGAAATTGTGATATTACCATTTAAGAAAAATTCATACGAATTGAAAAAGTTTTATTACGAAAGGTTCCCAATACCTGTTCCGGGATGATGAGAACCGCGGGGTTGCCGGATACACTCCCACCGTGCACACGACCGGATCTGATGACCCCGTCTTCGCATCCCGATTCACGAATCGACAGCTATGATTGGAGTCGAACACTAGTATGGCGATAACCAAGAAGACACCTGAGAAAAAAGAAGCACCGAAGAAGACTGCAGCAAAAAAACCGGCAACAAAAACCGCAGTGAAACCTGCTGCCAAAACAAAAAAATAATCTCTCTTCCTTACCTGTTACCTCTTTTTTCCGTCTCACCACCGCTCTTCCTCTTCGGGTATTTCGGGTGCTGGTGAGGGTGCAGATCCCGCATTTGTTCCTGATGCAGTGGCCCCGGTCTTCACCTTCAGGTCGATATCGAGGAAGTTCCCTTCAAACGTGATATCGAATGTTCCTTCCTGGAACACTTTCAGGACCCGCGGCCCGGGGCTTACCGTGTTGGTGCCTATGGCTCCTCCCGATGAGAGCAGGCCGTCCATGGTGTTTTTACTCTCCAGGATGAATTCATAGTTACCAGTATCTGATGAATACTCTCTGCCGTACCCGTCTTCAGCAATAATCTCGTGGGTCTGGTTGTCCCGCACGGTAATTGTGAGATAGGGGCGGTTGACTGACTTGGCTTTGTCCCCCCGGCAGGTGTCCGGACTCAGGAGGCAGTCATTCTGCGGTGTCACGATATAGATGAGATAGAGCGGCCCTTCAGCAACATTGACACGGAGACCGGTTGCATTGCCGCGGAATATGTATGTTTTTTCGAACTCGTACGGGCCGGAATACACAGGATCCTCTTTTAGCGTCTGGTTCAACTGCGTTCCATGAATGATCGGGTAGGGATCGGGCGTCAGGTGCGGGGCTACTTCCTCAACCGCAGAGGATTTGGAGGGGACGATCTCCCTGAAGGTCACCTGGGGCTGGACGGGGGAGGTCTGCGATCCCGGGGATTCGTTCGGGAAAATTGTATCTTGTCCTGATGGTGGTATAGATGGGGTTGGAGTCGGTTCAAGGGTGTTCTGCAGCTTATTGATGCAGCCGCTTGAAACGACTACAAGGACAAGCAGGGCCAGGATCGCAACTGCATGAAAGGGAGTGGGTTGTTTGACATTCATTTTTTCTTCCTGCGTCTTGGTCTCATTCAGTATCCCGAATTCTGGAATGATCACCTGAGAGGGATGACCTGTCCTTTCGCAGACTGGTATTTCTTATCCATTGTCCCAAGGGAGGTATACCCTCCTTCGACCGCGGTCTCCAGGTAATAGTATTTCCTGTCGTCAAGCGGGTAATAGTACCCGTTGCAGGAATCGCATGCCACGGCAACGGCCGCATGTTCGGGCAGGAGGACGACAGCGACATCGTACTCCATCTCCCTAAGGAGCGCTGCGGCAAGGATGGCAGTGTCCTCGCAGTCGCCGCTCCCGTCGGCTAGCGTCTCAATGGGGTGCTTTGGGTATTCGGACTCAGCGCTGGTAACCGGATCGATATCCTTCTCATAGGTAAGACTCTGGACGAATGCCACCACATTGTGGTAATCGTTCCGTGCACGGTAGCTCTTTGATTCGCTTGCGTCCTTGAGCCTGTTGACCAGTGCGTGGAAATATTCCTGCTCCCGCTCGTTGATGGAATACTCTGAGAGGAGTGCGGGCGTCACGGATGTCGGGTAACTCCGGTTCAGCTTGTAGTAATCATAGAGTGACTGGGGGATATCGAGAGTAATTGAGGACTCCTGGCCGTTTGCAGACCAGCTGAATTTCCGTTCGATAACCGGTACTGTGTTCTCGCTGATCCAGCCCGGCTGCCATGACATGCGGCTGGTGTTCTGGTAAGCCCATTCGCGATGTTCGATGGATACTTCAGTCCCGTTTCCCGGCCCGGCAAGGATCTCATGGGTTGTCCCGGGGGCAAACGAGAACGAATTATTTGCCCCGGTATTGTTTGGGAACCGGAATTCAACCCGGTAATCCCCCGAGGGGAGGGTTTCCAAGGTTACCGGTGAAAATCCCTTGAAGGTATCGTTAAGGTAAATGCCGGCACCGTGTGGGGTGGAATCAAGATAGATCCTGCTCGTTGTCGGGAGCGCGATAAGGTCTGCCTTTGCCAGGACGGACTCGCCCCCCTTCACAAGAATGACGCTGGTGAAATTCCAGTACCCTTTCTTTGCTATTTCAACCGTGTGGTTTCCCACCGGGTACCTGAGGAGGGCCGAAGGTGTCGTGCCGGCCGCTCTCCCGTCTATCCAGACATCGGCCCCTTCCGGGTACGAGGTGACGCTCAGAAAACCAGCCCCCGGCAGCGGGACAAGGTATTCCCGGTATTCTGTTATGAATTCCGCTGACACGGAGACTACGTCACGGTAATCCTCGTATCCGGTCTTCCGGATGAGGACTTCATGGCGGCCCGGCAACAGGTTGTCAAGGGTTGCAGGAGTCGTGCCGCGGTATTTGCCATCAACATACAGGTCTCCACCCGGGGGCTCGGACCGTATGGTCACCTGCCCGCGGTCCGGCACCTTTTCGAGATTTGCGATGATATCTTCCCGGGCTCCGGCTGCCAGCAGGATGGTTTTATTGTAAGCCAGGTACCCGCCTTTCTCCACGCGGATGGTATGAGACCCGCAGGCCAGGGGAATGTCCACAAGCGGGGCATTACCCATGTTTTTCCCGTCAATGGAAACCATCCCGTATTCGGGAATGGAAGCAACCGAGACCGAGCAGGATGCACTGACTGCACCTGCCGGAACTATGATCGCAAGGAAGAGTGCCATGAAAAGGGCAACAGCGGGAGTAATACGTAATATCATATTTGTATGATAGAATATGGAGAAAAATAGTATTTATACACATAACAAACGCATTCGTCTGCCATATTGTATGAATCACTGGGGGTATGCGGGAGACCCCCTGCCAGATCCCGGGTCGGCACCCCCTCCATCTGCGTTCAGTTGGAAAATGGAGTATCGTCACATGGTGTTTTTAGTGAAAGCATTATGGGAGGCGATTCCCTGTGGTTTTTGTTTCGGAAGG
>JBDKRP010000032.1:0-2510 GCA_039683275.1 Methanoregulaceae archaeon
AATGCCGGATTACCCGTCTTTCTTACCTGTCTTTCAGAAACGTGTGTCCGGACCCCAATCCTAAATACCTCCCGGCGGTTCAATCAATGTAAGGCCATATCATGCACGAGGCACTCCAGTATGCAAAAGCTGAGGAAGGAAAGGTCCGGTGCGGGCTCTGCAGTCATCGGTGCCAGATAGCTCCCGGAAAGACCGGGATCTGCGGCGTGCGCAGAAATGAAGCAGGCATCCTGTATGCGACAACCTACGGGAAAATAAGCGCGGAAGCGATCGATCCGATCGAGAAGAAACCTCTCTTCCACTTCCTGCCCGGGACCCGCTCCTATTCCCTCGGCAGTATCGGGTGCAACTTTCACTGCGAACACTGCCAGAACTGGCATATTTCCCGTGCAGCGATGGAGCCGGGTATCCTGCGGGATCTCTCTCCGGAAGAAGGGGTTGCCCGGGCGATCCAGGGAGGCTGCGCCAGCATTTCCTGGACGTATAACGAACCAACCATCTGGCACGAATACACGCTCGCGATGGGGCGCCTTGCAAGGAGCCGGGGACTCGGGACCGTGTACGTGACGAACGGGTACGTTACCGAAGAGGCGCTCCGGGAACTCGCGCCGATGCTCACGGCGTACCGGGTGGACATCAAGGCATTTTCCGAGGATTTTTACCGGAAGATCTGCGGGGCGAAACTAGCCCCGGTCCTTGAATCGGCAGAGCTCGCAAGGTCGCTCGGGATGCATGTCGAGGTGGTGACGCTCGTCATCCCCGGCCTGAACGATTCGAAGGAAGAGATGGACAGCCTCATCCGCTGGATCCTGGAGCATCTCGGCCCGGATACCCCGGTCCACTTTACCGGGTTCCACCCGGATTACCAGATGCAGGACCGGAACGCAACCCCTCTTGCACTGCTGGAAGGAATCTATGACCGGGCAAAAGCGCTCGGCCTCCGGTATCCTTACCTGGGGAACGTGTACAACCACCCGTACGAGAATACGTACTGCCCGAAGTGCGGGGCGCTCCTGATTGAGCGCCAGGGATTTGCGAGCCGCATCCGGCTTCTCGATCACGACCGTTGCCGCACCTGCGGCGAGAGGATTCCCCTTGTCCTTAGCATCCCCCCGGTATGAGCCGGAACCCCGGTTTCTTGTGGACCGGATGCTGGGAACACTCTGCCGGTATCTCCGGCTTATGGGATACGATACCCTCAGTGCAAACAGCCTTGCCCCGGGGAACCGGAAAGAGGACTCCGATCTTCTCCAGATGGCCCTGACCGAACACCGGTATCTTCTCACCCGGGACCGGGAGCTCGCAGTTCGCGGGGGCGGGCTCGGAATCCTTGTCCCGGATGAAGATGTGATGGCCCAGGTCCGGCAGCTCACCTTCCTTGGCCTGGTACAGCCCGATCTCAGGCTGGTGCGATGCTCGATCTGCAATTCGCTGGTCCGTCCGGCACGTGCCGGAGAGATTGCCGGATGTTCCTATGCTCCGGAAGATAAGCGGGATCTTGTTTTTTCCTGGTGCGATCACTGCTCCCGTTTATACTGGACCGGATCGCACCTGCGGAACCTTGCGGAACGGCTGAAGAACGGGGATGGGCCGGAAGGCTGAGGCAGCCGGCCGTTCCGGACAACACCCTGCAGGTAAGTGGGCGGCAGGATGAGCATGATCCCGCATGTTGAGATTTTACCGGTGTTCCGGCCATTCAAACGGTCATCGCGAGGGAATGCGGCCATGCTTATCAGGGCGTCTTCCCCTTTTCCATTGCTGAAGTTATTCCGGGGATTCGAACGATCATTGTGAGAGAATGCGGCCGTACTCGTCCCTGCGCCCGTCCGCAGACAAATCCCCGGGTCGTTTTCTCCAAAAAATTTCAAGGCATTCTCCGGAAAAAATTACGTCAGGAAAATTTTACAAACTGTTCGGATCCGGAAAAATATCGGATTTGTATATTATTCTCAGGACTTTGCGCTCACGTTCCGGAAAAATCCGGGAAATTCCTGAACAGGAATACGAAATCGCATAATTTTTTCCGTTTGTTCAATCCTGAAAAAATTCTGCGATTCCAAAGTCCTTTGTACTTCCTTGCGTGTGAGCGGGCGGAGAGTCCAGAACGCGAACCCGCCCGGAAGGAGCGGTCTCCCGCCGGGTAATTTACTCTCCAAAAAAATTTCAGAAAAATCCCGGCCCGGCAAAAATCCTTCCGGCAAAACCCCTCTCTGCACCCACCCCCATCGGGACCCCTTTATATACTCCAGTTCTCCATCGGAGAAAACGACCTCCGGGAAGGCCCCATCCCGCCCCGATCTCAGGTTGGATCAGGGAAACCATCGATTCCAAAATCCGGAGGCCGCAAAACGCGTCTGTTTAGGCTGAATTCAGAGCGATTTATGTGCGTATTTTTGAAAAATAACCGATTATAACAATATTTTCCGTCGGCGTCGACATCGTTTCCTGTGGAACCCGGAAATGACCCGGAAAATCAGGCCATCCAAGGCTGAATTGAGCCCGGATTGAGT
>JBDKRP010000033.1:0-13927 GCA_039683275.1 Methanoregulaceae archaeon
AGGAACTGGTACTGCCTCTTGAGACACCGCTTGCGATTTCTATCGGGTATATTGCTGAAAGCATCCGGAGAACCGGGGAGTACGCTGCAGATATCTCTGAGACCGTCATCAATCACCTGGTCGAGCAGGATAAGACAGAATAATTTTTCCCGGGAGCCTGGCCGGGATTTTTTTTAAATAATACACAATTGACTGTGAAAAATTTAAAATTAATTGATTAAAGAATGCATTTTGAATCTGTCGAAATGTATTAAAAAAACATTCGGCAGTCAATAATTAGTATAAATATCATGTAAATTAATAAAGGACCATGGAACAACTTTCCACAATATTCCTTCTTGGTATTACAACGTATCTCAATTCGTTAGTTCTATTATCTTTTATTTTTGGAGCCGTAGGGATTTCTACATATTACTATACTAGAGCACGAGGATCCAATGTTGGTGATTCTGCTAATGCAGCAACGATGATGATTTTTCTTCTAATTGGATTCATGTTATTCTATATTGGGACGTATTTTGCTACGAATCCCGATCATCTATTGACCCAAGACTTGAGTAATATGGGATGGGGATTACTCGGATTTGGGTTTTCTATAATTTCTTTGAGCATTAGTTATCTTGGCAATATTGATAGTCAAAGGAATATTGAGCAAATAAAAATTTTCCTTTTTAAAGGGCGAAGAGTTACCCGACAGTATCATGATATTTTAAGCAGCAAAGAATTATTTAGGATTGCAATAATCTGGTATATTTTTACTGTCTTAACATGGGTTTATTGTTACATTTATCATCCAGATTTCTTATTTTTCCCAGTATTAGTGATGTATTTGATGTTAGCAATCTGCGCAGGTACAACACTTCTTGCATTACATCGAGATAACATACGAAAACAAAAAATCAAAAGGACTATTATGAATATTTTGTTTTGGATTCGGAGACAAATTATTAAATATTGTATTTTTTGCTATTTGTTTCCCAATAAATTTCCAGAATTATTGAATCCATAATTTTTTCATAGGTTTTTTTCCTCGATCATCGACGGTTTTTCTAATTCCCGATATACCCGCGTGTGATTCATCCATCCGTTTTTTTCCTGACGTAACCACATCAAATTATCAGTGCCGTTCTTGTGGTGCGGTAGCGTACACGACGTGCTGTAAATTGAGTTTCTGCGCTAAATAATTTTGAGATAGACAGTACGGATGAACCGTTTACCCGTATCGATATAAATCTTCCATATTATTCGGCCGGCCCGGAGTGCCAATTGGAGTGCGATTCGTGTCTTCTTTTCGAAAGATATGCCTGTTTTTATCTGAATCCCCATTGTCGCTTTCACCCGCATGTATCGTTCCAGTGCTCTGGAAAGCGGACATAAATTATGTCACTATACATATACCCTTAAAAAAAGGCCCGGTACATTCAGGCACTCGTGAGATTCCCGCTGGCTGAAGTAATATCCGCGAGAGAGAAATACCCGACCTCGTTGAAATATTTTGTTACGTCCGCTGACTGGGAATAGGTGATAAATTTGCGCTCTTCCGCGGACGGTTCACCCCGGACAATATAGTTGAGCGGCCGCGTAAGTTTTTCAACATATTCCGTACTCGCATCGTTCTGGTGGGAGAGCTCAAAGAGCACGGCATCATGAATGTTCGAAATGTTTCCGGGGAGCGCGATGGTACTTCCATTATCAACGATTTTCAGTATCCTGACACCGGTATTTCCTTCGGCATACCCGAAATCGACAAATCCTATCGAACCGGAATTTTTCTTTACGGCGTCAATCATTCCGGTATTCCCGTCGGCGGTTATGTGACGGACAGGTCCGGTGGCCGAGGTGTCCGTCGTATTCAACGCCGAAACCAGGTTCTTGACCTGCTTTCCGAAAAGCCATTGTGCAAACACCTCTTCGGTCCCGGAGGCATCGCTTCTCTGGACTACGGTCTGAATATCCTGCAATGCAGGATCGCTCCGCACATCATCGTTCGTGGAGCCATACAATTTCCGGAGCTCGGCATACGTGATCTGGTCCGAAGGAAAATCCCGGCTCGCAATAACCACAATGGCGCTTCCCCCAATCTGGTACGTGCTCAGGTTGGGGTAACTCTTCTTCTCGCTGTCTTCAAGAGGGCGGGAGATGGCTCCGATATCGAACTGCCCGGTTACCGTGTTTGTGACGCCTGCCCCGGATCCTCCCCCCAGCACCTGGATCCGTACTCCCGGATGATCCGCCATGTATTCCCTTGCAAGAAGTTCCGATATCGGCTGAATTGTTGTTGATCCGCCAAGAGTAAGGTTAACGGAAGACAGTGTTCCGGGAGACGCCGATTGTGCGAGAGGAATAAAACCATAATACACCAGGATAGCACATGCAAGGATAATCCCGCAGAGAAGGAAAATAACTGTTGTCAGCGGGATATGTTCGGGGATATTTTTATCATTGTTCGGAGTCATCTGCCCACCACGCGGATCCCTTCGAAACTTCCAGGAATAACCCGGAGGGATCCTCCATTTAGATGACTACTCTCCATCATTATTTATATAATTTTTCATTTTCTTATATATTCAAATATTGAATTTATAGAGTTATCTTGTGAAGCCCATCGCAAATCAGGGAGATACCGTATTTTTTTATATATTTTGAGCTAAGAGTATTTAGAGAATATGCAAAATATACAGAATGTCATAGAAAATATCAAGGAGATATATTTCGGGCAGGGCAATTCCCGTTCATCCGGGGGATCCCGTACATTTGCCGGGCTTAAAGATCCGAAGTCGCAGGAAACATTCCTTTCACTCCGGGTAAAAACACTCGTCATTATCTGTGCAACATTCATCATCCTCATCAGCATTCTCGCATTTTTTTCCCAATGGATAGTTCTTGGCAGCTTTGGAAAGCTGGAACATAATGATGCAGTAAAAAATGTGGAACGGGCAGAGAATGCTCTCCAGGGAGACATCGCGAAACTGGACTCGATTGCATATGCCTGGGGGTCTTCCCCGGAAACCATCAGGTTCATAACGACCCGTGATCCGGACTTTATCGGAAAAAATTTTCCGGATGAGAAACTCTCCGGGTCCAACATCAATATCCTGATAATAACTGACAAAGACGGCATGATTATCGATCATAAATACGTCAGCCCGGAGTACGGCCACCAGATGCCGACCCCGAAAAGCCTTCTCTCCCAGCTCTCGGCAAACCCCGTTTTAGTCAATCATGATTCGGCGGACAGCAAACTATCCGGAATCATTCTTCTCAATTCCGGACCCATGATGATAGCATCCCGTCCCCTGGTGAATCCGGCAGATCAGTCCATACTGGGGTCCCTGATTGTAGGAAGGTACATCGATCAGACCGAGATCCAGGATCTATCAGACCGCACGCAGCTTGCACTGACCCTTCAGGAATTACCTTTGAATGACCAGGAAAAATCCGCCGTTACCTCATCTCAAAATATTTCAGCAGCAGGTTCTCAAAACATCCAGGTCGTCTCCAGGAGCGACACCTCACTTTTCGCATCGACCGCTATTTCCGATATCTTCGGGCAGCCGGTCCTGTTGCTCTCCGTGGATCTTCCCCGGGATATCTACCAGCAGGGCCGTGCCAGCATGCAATACGTGATCGTTGCCCTGATTGTCATCGGCCTCGTGTTTACCTTTGTTATGATCCTCATACTGGAGCGGACCATACTCCTGAGGCTTGCCACGCTCACGCGGCGGATCCGCTCCATCGGTTCCGGAGAATCCGCCCACTCACGGATTGAGGTCGAAGGAAACGATGAGATCTCCCAGGTTGCAGTCTCGGTAAACGGGATGCTGAGCTCCCTTGCAACTTCGGAAGGACTCCTCCGGTCCAGCGAGGAACGGTACAGAAACCTCGTGGAAACCGCAAACGATATGATCTTCACATTCCGGTTCGATGGCAGGATCACCGGGGTCAACCATATGGCAGAAACCCTCCTTCTCTTCCCCCGGGAAGAACTCCTGAAAAAAACATTTACGTCACTCGTTGCGCCTGAATCGATCCCTATCGTGGAAGAGATGCTGGCCCAGAGAAAATCCGGTTTCCAGGGTACCTCGCGATACGAGATCCTCATCGTAACCGGCAACGGATCACGCCTTGTAATAGAAATGAATTCCCAGATCCAGGCAGACCGGAACGGAAAACCTACCGGGATATTCGGGATTGCAAGGAACATCACCGAGAGGAAACTTGCGGAAGAGGAACTTGCCCGGCACCGGGATCACCTGGAAGAGCTCGTAAAGGGACGGACCAGGGAACTTTCCCAGGCAAATGATAACCTCGTATCGGAAATTTCTGAGCGCAAGGCGATTGAAGCGAGCCTTGCTGCTGAAAAAAACCGCCTTGAAGTTACCTTGTCTTCAATTGCAGACGGGGTTCTTACTACAGACACTTCAGGGAAAATTGTTCTTATGAACGAAGTTGCCGCGCACCTGACCGGGTGGACTCCGGAAGAGGCAGCCGGAAAACCCTGCCAGGATGTACTGCAGCTTATCCAGCCCCGCCAGCAGAATGCCAGTATAAATCCTATAGAGCAGGTGCTTTTCTCAGGAAAACCGGTCCAGATCTCCAGCCAGCTGAACCTCCGGGACAGGAGCGGGCAGGAACATCCGCTTGTTCTCTCTGCTGCACCCATAAAAGATGCCCGGGGCAACTCCAGCGGGGTGGTTCTCGTGGTACGGGACATCACGGAACGGCTCAAGTGGGAGGAAGATCTCCAGCGCTCTGCAAAACTCGAATCGATAGGCACTCTGGCGGGCGGGATTGCCCACGATTTCAATAATATTCTCACGGCAATTACCGGAAATATCGAGATCGCCAAAATGCGGGTACAGGAAGGATCGCCGGTCCACGCACGCCTGAGTGAGGCGGAGAAGGCAACACTCAGGGCGAGGAACATTACCCGTCAGCTCATCACGTTCTCGAAAGGCGGGGCCCCGGTCCGGCAGACTGCGAATATCAGCGAACTTATCAGGGAAAATACGGAATTCGTACTGCGCGGGACAAAATCCAGGCCGGTCATCAGTCTTTCACCGGATCTCTGTCCGGTCGACGTCGATGTGGGTCAGATCAGCCAGGCAATCAATAACCTGGTAATCAATGCAGACCAGGCAATGCCGAACGGGGGCATTATCCAGGTCGTCGCAAAGAACGTGACGATACCTGAAACCGCCGGGAGGGTGCCCCCCGGGCGGTACGTTGAAATCTCAGTACAGGATCAGGGAATCGGGATCCCGAAAGAAAACCTTGAGAAAATTTTTGATCCCTGGTTTACGACCAAAAAAACCGGTACCGGCCTTGGTCTTGCGTCGACTCTCTCCATCATCCGGAAACATGACGGGTATATCGACATAGACTCGGTAGTCGGGAAAGGTACGACGTTTCATATTTTCCTCCCGGTATCAAAGGAGGGCATTCTTATCGACAGGATTGCCCATACCGGAAGTACGCGGGGGGATGGAAAAGTCCTGATTATGGATGACGATGAGGGAATCCTCAGTGTAACCGGGGAACTCCTCAGAACACGGGGCTATACCGTCGAAACTGCACGCGACGGCGCGGAAGCGATACGCATGTACAAAAAAGCAAGCGAATCGGGAAAGCCGTTTGATATCCTGCTTTTCGATCTGACGGTTCCCGGAGGGATGGGGGGAAAGGAGGCCGTCCGGCTGCTGAAGGATGAATACCCGGATGTGAAGGCAATTGCGTCCAGCGGATACTGCAACGACCCGGTTATGTCTGACCACGGTGCATTCGGATTTGCCGATGTCCTGCCAAAACCGTATAAAATTGAAGATCTTACCCGGATTATCTGCAGGCATACCCGGAAGAAGCAGGACAGGTGATGGGCGGGGTGATGGGCGGGAGCTCCGCTTCTCCCCGCCCGTACCGTTTTTTTTCGGCATATTCCCGGGATGACCTTGCCGGTTCATTGTTTCCCGGCGCTCTGTGATTTCCCGTGCGGATGCACCTGAGGCTCTCCGGAAACCCATACATCCGTTTTGGGAGATCACAGAACTATATATTTTACATACAAAATCTATATATTTCGTGAAGCCAATTCGTTGCATGTGAAGAAAATCGAGGCGTTTGTCAGGGCAGAGCGGCTGAACGATGTCAAAAAGGCACTTGCCGGAGCCGGTCACCGTTCGATGATGCATTACGATATCTGGTACCGGGGAACCGAGAAGGAAATCACCCAGTACCAGGCTGACGGCATAACGTTCCTGTACGATTTCATGCCAAAAGTGAAGATCGAACTCGTCGCGGAAGACAGTGCGGTGCAGGATATTGTTTCCGTTCTCTGTGAAAGCGCCCATACCGGGCACACGGGCGACGGGAAGATCTTTATCCTCGATCTGGAAGAGGCCATCAGGATCCAGACCCGGGAGACCGGGGATGCGGTTCTCTGACCCGTGAATTTTTTCAGTAGTGTGCTGCGGACAAATCGCGTAACGGGTGATACCCATACTTCCTTCCAGGAAACCGGATGATTGGATTGGGGTTGATTTAAACACGATCGGATATCTTGCGGTTCTTGCGCATCCTTCCAGCGGGAAAGTTATCCGGCTGGGGAAAAATGTCCACCGGATCCATGAGAAATATGAAAAACTCAGGAAAAATTTTGAAACTCACAAAAAATTTAAGAAACTCCGGAAGATCGAAGGCCGGGAACAGGCAATCCTGAACGATCTCGTAAAAAAGGTAAGCAGGCAGATTGTCAGTCATGCGAGCGCCCTCCGCTGCGGTATCAAACTGGAACAAATCCACGGGAGACATGCCGGCACAAAACGGTCCGGGAAAAATTCACCCGGTTTTCCCGTAACCGGAAGTTCGTTTTATCAACTCCAGAAAATGGTCGAGTCCCACGCGAGAGATGCCGGGGTAATTGTGGCATATGTCGATCCTGCGTTTACGTCCCAGAGGTGTTACCAGTGCGGGCAACTGGGGTACCGGAAGCGCAAGAAATTCGAATGCCCCCACTGCGGATTTGCAGAGCACGCAGATGTAAACGCAGCGTTCAACATTGCGGATTCCCCGATCCTTCAGGAGCCGGGAGAAGGGGACTCGCCGAACCGGCGGGAACAGTCCAGGTTTTACCGGGAACAGTCCAGGTTTTACCGGGAACTGTTCCGGAAGGTCCGGGGCAGGGAGATCCCGGCCATATCCGGATTATGGGATTGTTTCCCTGCAACCCCGGTGGGAAATATATTCCTGCTTCTCGAATGAGATACTCTTTTTTAAAGCAAACGGAATCCGTACAGCAGAAAACCTCATCCTGAAACATCCTTCCCGCATTTTTCCCGGCCAGGTGCACGTATCGGCTTGGGAAAAACCTGTGTCTTCCGGGAAAACCCCTTCCCGCGAAAACCAAGGCACGGTGCCGCACGTACATTACGGATGGCAAACCTCCCGATTGTCTGAGGGCAAACCTTCTGCCGGTATCCGACAGGAACCAGTGGCACTATTAACGAGGGGGAACTATTCTTACGTAATTGCGGACCAGAGGTGCAGATCGTTCCAGGATTAGACGAATTCCTTCGCCCTTTGCATGAGGGGGTATGGGAGGTAATCGTGCCAAAAGAGTCGGTGACGGTGCCCCTTGATTCCGGCTGGGTGAAATCCCGGATCAATGTTCCTTCGCCGGGAACTATTGCATGTTACCGGAAAGGCAAGTACCATGCCCATGAGCAGCAGGCAGAATGGCATGTCCACCTCGATAACTACGACCCGAAGGTCCATCCCATCCTTCACCTCATAGACGATGCTCCCCTTCTCCTTATGGTAGGGGATACCGTCGTTACGCTGATTGCCGGTACCCGGAAAAAGACGGGGAAGGAAACCGAGATCCTGGAAGAACAGGAACGGTCATGGAAGGAACAGGTTCTTGCCGGGGCCCTCCTCCTCCTGGGCGGGACATTTATTTTCGCAAATCCCTCGCTTACGTTCAAAGCCACCATACATCTCCTGGTCCCCCTCCTGATGATCGGCCTCGGGATCATCACTTCATCGCAGGGGTTATCGTTCCGCCCCGCGGGAGTCCGCGAGGGGGGTCTCTTCTATCGTGGGATCGGCATCGTCATCGCAGGGGTCATTACATTTTTCCTGCCCCTGCACCTGTGGATAGGCGTGATCCTCGGGATACTTACCCTGTGGATGTTTGCAAGCGCAGTTATCCTGCTCGCCCGGGCGGGAAAAGGCCGTACGGCAATTCCTGAGGGCTTCACGAGCAGGGTCGCGATTGCGGTCCTCTCGCTCATGCTCGGGGTCCTGATTTTCCTGAACCCGTGGGGCTTATTCCAGGTGATCATAATGACCGTCGGTGTCATCGCCATCCTGCTGGGACTTATGCTCTTTGTCAACGGGGTCCGGCTCAGGGACAGGATGATCGGGAAATAATTTTTATAACTATTCCTGACGAGAATTATTTTTCGAGGGATTGTGCTATTGCATTGATATTGCAATCCGAGCGATCCTCATTCCAGAACATGCAATACTCCCCGATGCAGTGAGCAACGAAATCGTCTCCGGACAGGAGGAACGGGCAGCGCTTCCCGGTCCCGCTGTACCGGACTTTGATCCGCTCCCGGTTTTTGTCATCCTTGTCGCTGACTTTCACGCAAACGTTTGCCGGGAAACATACAACATCTTTCTGGATTTTTTTCTTTTCTGTCTTTTCAAGCCGCGCTTTTTTCTTCTCGCCAATTTCCGGTTTGTTTTTCGTTTCCTTCTCTGCTGCCATAGATCGGGACTCCAGTACCTGATTATTTATAGAAATTTTCTTAGTATATATAGATTAAAGATTCAGTCGTGGAGAAAACTCTAGAAAATATAGAGATGCAGACGGGATGTGGCCGGACACAAGGATTAATGAATCTGCACACTCAGGGAATCCTGGTTGACATGGCAGACCCGAGTATCGTGGAGTTACAGGACAGCACCTGGGAAGTGCAGGTCGAGAAAGGGAAGATCCCGGTCGTCGTGATGTTCTACAGCGAGACATGCCCCTTCTGCAAACAGATGGAGCCGTACTTCCGGGGGTATGCGGGAGACTTCCTGGGAAAAGTTACGTTCGCGAGAATCGATATCGTCCGGAACCCCTGGACCGCAGAACGGTATGCGGTCAGGAGCACACCGACATTTGCTTTCTTCTGCAGCGGGAAACCCGTCCAGCAGCTGGTTGGTTCCGTGTATCCGGCTATCCTGAAGCGCAGCGTGGAAGAGGTGCTGCTGCACGGGAAGGAATGCGCTGAAAAGTCAACCGAGATCAATTACGAGATAACCGGGTATGGCTGATGAGTCCGGGAAACCGGGTTTGTTACCCGGATCTTGAGCACCCGCATTCAACCGCTGCATCCTGCACGGCCCGGGCAACAACCCGGGTAACTTTCCTGTCGAGCGGATCCGGAAGGATCTGTCCGCGATGCGGCTTTTCCACGTACCCGGCAAGGGCGTGGGCTGCGGCTATCTTCATCTCATCCGTGATACGCGTCGCTGCCGCATCGAGTGCTCCCCGGAATATTCCCGGGAAAACCAGCACGTTATTGATCTGGTTCGGGTAATCGCTCCTTCCCGTCCCGACAATCGCGGCTCCCGCCAGGCGGGCAAGGTTCGGATGAATCTCGGGGACCGGGTTGGCCATCGCAAAAACGATGGGATCCTTGTTCATGGATACAATCATGTCGGGAGTAACAATATCCCCGACGGAAACCCCGATGAATACATCGGCTCCCGCCATAGCGTCCGCGAGCGATCCCTCCCGATCCCCCTTGTTGGTCTCATCCCCGAGGATGAACTTGTACTTGTTCTGGTACAGGCCCGGCCGGCCGCGATGAATAATCCCGCTCGTATCGCAGACAATTATCTCATTGACGGGAGTACAGGTCCGGGAATCATACCCGATGCATTTGAGGAGCCGGGCGATGGCATACCCGGCCGCTCCCGCCCCGCAGATAACGATGTTCAAGTCCTCAAACTTTTTCTTCGTCACTCTGCAGGAGTTGACGAGCGCGGCAAGGACCGCGATTGCGGCACCGTGCTGATCGTCGTGCATTACCGGAATGCCGATATCCTGGAGGGCTTCCTCGATCTCGAAACACCGGGGAGCCGCAATATCTTCCAGGTTAATC
Source organism: Methanoregulaceae archaeon (assembly GCA_039683275.1). Taxonomy (GTDB): domain Archaea; phylum Halobacteriota; class Methanomicrobia; order Methanomicrobiales; family Methanospirillaceae; genus JBDKRP01. The sequence goes on from JBDKRP010000033.1 coordinate 10,158, forward strand.
CCCCCGAACACGGGTGCAATATTTTTTACCCGGTCGACGAAATCCGCATTGTGATTCTCAAAACAGATCGGGAACGCATCGATGCCTGCAAATTCCCGGAAGAGAATCGCTTTCCCCTCCATCACCGGTATCGCTGCATACGGCCCGATGTCCCCGAGTCCCAGGACCGCAGTCCCGTCCGTGACTATTGCTACAGAGTTTCCTTTGAGGGTATAGCGGTAGGCAAGGTTCGGGTCTTTCTGGATCTCGCGGCACACCGCGGCAACGCCCGGCGTGTAGGCAAGGCTCAGGTCGTGGCGCGTTTTCAGGGGTACCTTTGACCGGATCTCCAGTTTTCCCCGGTATTTTCCATGAAGTGCAAGCGCTTCACTGTCAATCCGTTCCCGTTCCCCGGAATCCATGCGTGCAATAGCCTCTCGTGATCTTTAGAAGGAACGAGAGATTCATAAGAGTTTGCATATACGCAGCAAACGATTAAATACGTCGGCAAAAGGTCATACCGGGCCGGGATGTACCTGCCACCCGGCTCTCGTCCGCATGGCGCTGCGGACCGCATTTTCGACAAATTGTTTGCCGAGAAAAACCGCCTCTTCGACCGGGACATTGTCCCGGGCAAGATACGCCGTGATCGCCGCAGAGAGCGTGCAGCCGGTCCCGTGGGGATCGTACGGGTACCGGGTGCCCGGATAGTTCCTGACCGTTTCCTTCCCGACGAGAATATCCGTGACATCCCCCGTGGCCCGGTGACCTCCCTTGATAAGGACGTATTCCGGTCCCAGTTCCAGGATGCGATCTCCTGCACGGATTATATCCTTGTCCGAGGCAAGCGAACCCAGCCCGGAAAGTTTCGCGGCTTCCGCAAGATTCGGGGTAATGAGGGTCGCCTTCGGCACCAGCTCCCTGATGAAGAGTTCCACTGCATCCTCATCGAGAAGCGCCTGTCCGCCGCTTGCGACAAGGACCGGATCGATAACGAGCGGTACCCGGGAGTCCAGACGGCCTGCGACCGTGCGCACGATATCCCGGGTAGCGAGCATCCCGGTCTTCCAGGCAGCAACCGGGAATTCCCCGGTTATTGCATCCAGTTGCGCCGCTACCGATTCAGGGGATTCCTTCCAGATCCCGGTTACACCGCTCCCGGTCTGGGCGGTGACTGCCGTAACGACTGTGCAGCCCCAGACGCCGAGCGCTGAAAATGTCTTGAGATCCGCCTGGATGCCGGCCCCGCCGGAACAATCGGAACCTGCTATCGTACCTGCCACCGGTAAACCGGGACCCTGCATGAGAGTACGATGGGCGGATAATCCATAAATATGCGGGTCCCGCACCGGAATTCCCGGGCTGACCCGACCCGCTGACCCGTATTGCCGATTATTCCGGGACCACCCGTTCCCTGCAGGTACTTTTCCGGCATTCCGTCGGTAAGTTTTTTCTTCTGCAAGGTAAGGAGTGTTTACATGACTGCGGATACAGGGAACGGGGCAGGTTCCGGAGAAAGTGATGCCCTCCCTGCATCCCGCGAAGGCGCCGCCCTGAGCAAAAAAGGACTTCACGAGGAAGCCATCGAATCCTATGACCGGGCGCTCGGACTGGACCCGGCACTTGTGCAAGCGTGGATCGGAAAAGGATTTGCACTCGGGAAACTCGGGAGATACGAGGACGAAATCGGGTGCTGCGACCGGGCGCTGGAACTCGATCCCGCTTCTGTAGATGCCTGGGTCTCAAAAGGCGTTGCATCCGGAAAACTCGGGCTCTTCCAGGAAAAGATCCGGTGCTGCGACCGGGCACTCGAACTTGACCCGGACTCAGCTCCCGCATGGAACCAGCGGGGCGTTGCATCGGGGATGCTCGGCAATTATGAAGACGAGATCCGGTGCTGCGACCGGGCCCTGTCCCTGAAACCCCGGTACCTCTCGGCCTGGGTGAACAAGGGGTTTGCCCTGTACAAACGGAAACAATACCGGGATGCCCTTGTCTGTTACGAGCGGGCATTGCGTATCTTCCCGGATCATCATGCGGCCCTCCGGAATAAAGCGGTCGTCCTTATCGGCATGGGCGACGTGAAAGCCGCGCTTCCGGTTCTCGACCGGCTTCTTGAAATTGATCCGGAGGATGCCCGGGCGATGTACCGGAAAGGTCTCGCATTAAGCGCACTGGGCCAGCACACGGAGGCGATTGCGATTCTCGAAAGGGCGCTTCTCCGGGATCCTTCAAATGCCGATGCATGGGTGGTGAAGAGCAACTCCTGCTTCATGCTTGGCAGGCTGGAGGAGTCGATACGCTGTTTCGACCGGGCATATTTCCTGGACGTCAACGATGTCCGGGACTGGATGGTCCGGGGACTTACGTATTTCCGGAGCGGGAAACCGGACGAAGGGATACGGTGTTTTTCTGAAGCGCTCGGCATCCTGATGCGCTGAAAGGTTTCCCGGTTCGGTGCTGTTGCCGGAATCCTTTCCCTTCGCTTTTTATTGGAGGGTAACGAAGAGAATAACCATGGATGTCGAGGAATTCGTACGACGACGAAAACGCGAAGGGGTGGCAGAAGATGCGATACGAAAATCCCTGCGCGATCATATCCTCCGTATCAAAAAGGCAAACCCGGCCTACGCGGATGCGTTTGCAGCTGCGGTCATCGAAGAAGTGAATAATTCCGAAGGCCTAGCCGGGGATGTTTTCTCTTTTACCCCGGCTGGCGTGAATATGGGTGAATTCGGGGTCGGGTCCCGGGGGACCGGCGATTTTTATGCACACCGGCAGATTGCAAAAATAATCGGCAAGACCTCGGCGTCGGTCGGCGTCGACGAGATGGACGATGCTGGTGCCGTTCCCTCGGGAAACGGCGAATTCATTGTCTGCACGGTTGACGGGATGCATTCCCGGCTCTCGGAGTTCCCGTTCCTTGCCGGGTTCCATGTGACACGGGCAACCCTCCGGGATGCGTACGTGATGGGAGCAAAACCGGTGATGCTCTTCTCGGACATCCACGTAGGTGACGACGGAGACGTCGCGAAGATCTTCGATTACACGGCCGGGATCACGACAGTCGGGGAAGCGATGGGCGTCCCGCTCGTGTCAGGCTCGACGCTCCGTATCGGCGGCGACATGGTCCTCGGGAGCAGGCTCACGGGCTGCGTCGGTGCGGTAGGGGTTGCTTCGCACCTGACCGCCCGGAAGGAGACTGCGGCCGGGGATGTCCTCCTGATGACGGAAGGCGCAGGAGGAGGGACGATTGCGACCGCAGCCATCTATTCGGGAATGCACGAAGTAGTCGAGGAGACGATCAACCTCCACTTCCTCCGGGCGTGCGAGACGCTCATCGCAAGTCCCGTTCTCAGGCAGGTCCATGCGATGACCGATGTGACGAACGGCGGTCTCCGTGGAGACATCTTCGAGATGGCCGAAACGGCAAAGTGCAGGATCCTCGTCGAGGAAGAGAAGGTTGCAGGCCTCGTGAACCCCAAAGTGAACGCGATGCTCGAAGAGCTGAAGATAGATTTCCTCGGGGTCTCCTTAGATTCCCTGCTCATTGCCGCACCGCCGGAATCAGCGGGCGCGATCCTGAAAGTTATCCGGAGCGCAGGAGTCCGGGCAACGGAGATCGGCAGGGTCGAGAAAGGGTCGCCGGCATCGGTCCTTCTCCGGAACGGGAAAGAGTCTGACTTCGCACCCAGGTTCCGGGAATCCGCTTACACGCCGGTGAAGAAACTGGTCGATACCGAAAAGCGGGACTTCGAAGAGATGAAGCAGGGTGTGGACCGGGCTTCCCT
>JBDKRP010000034.1:0-19627 GCA_039683275.1 Methanoregulaceae archaeon
AACAGCATCTTCTGCGGGTTCAAGCACAGTATTGTCCTCATGATTGCGACCCTGGTCCTGTTTGTCTTTATCATGTGACACCTGTGACAGAACAATAACCATGAAGGAACGGACCCTGTTTCCATTCCTGTCTGTCAGATGGCTCCCGCGATCAGGACAAACAGTGTTACGAGGACCGTTGCAATAACCATGTGCCATTTTCTGGGATAATTGAAGGAATCTTTTTTTGTGTATTGCATGACCGATATATCGTCCACGATGAGGGAGATCTGCATCCATTTTTTTTTGACCAGGGAACCGGTGGCAAGAGCAAGGATAGCAACGAGCGCATAGATGCTGAAATAAAAGACAATGACAAGAGTTCCGGGCCCGTCATCCGGGATTGCGTATTCGGAAAGGAAATAGACAAAGGCGGGAATTACGATCATCGCAAACGCTGCATTTTTCCTTCCCGTCATCCAGCAGTTTATGGTGTACATAAAATAGATTGCAAAGATCCCGCCGGTTGCAATCATGGTGAAGATTTTCGATGTCGGGGGCATCAGGGGGAACGGAAGCAACAGGAACAAATACCCGAGAAGCAGTGCGGCAATCGAAAAAAGGATGGCGTTTATTATCGTGAAATGTGATTTTCTCCGTTCCGGGCCAAACAGTTGTCTTTTTGGCTGTATCCGGAGTTTTGATCCTTCCCCGATGACATACGTGCTTTCCTGGGGTGCAAGGCCCTCAAAGGCCTGGTTCGGGACAGGGTTATTCCGGGAGTTCTCCTCCTGGTGCCATTTTTTTAAGACTGTGCAGATGTGATCCGGTGGAAGAATGCAATCAGGACAGAATTCTTCTCCGCAAAGCTGGCAGCGTTTCAGGTGCGGGCTTTCCTTTCCACAGTGAAAACATCGTGCCATCTGACATCCTGCCTGTTCCGGCTTATACGGCTTCAGTATATACAATTCCCCGTGGTACGGGACTCTCCGGGAAAGTATGCCGGGTTGTCCGCCTGGGAATTATGCAACAATACCGACTATCCTGATGCGATCTCATTCGAATTTCCCTGAATTCTTTGTTCTTTCTGGTCAGAGAAAGAGAGATCCGGTGGCTATCGTTGTTCCGGACGCTTTATCGATAACCATCCAGCTGACCTCTTCATCTTTCCAGAAAATCACATTGCCGAACCGTATGCCCTGCCTGGTAGCATTCCCGGAATATGTTCCGGCAATCCGGATGGCATCCCCTGCACGAACCGTGGTCGCACTGCTGTCCCCTACAACGGAAAAATTCACACAGGTATCGCTCACGTCGCTTGCCGAGAGCGATGTCTTGTTGGTCTGAGACTGGAACACAACCCGGATACCGGTGATTGAGAACGGATCTCCGCCCCGGTGATCAAAGTACGTGATGTTGTTGGGTGCCGGATTGTTTGCGTCGTAGGGATAGAGCGAGACCCGTATCCCGAGCGTGCTCTGGGGAACATCTGATGAACCGGTGTTCCCGGAAAACCCCCCGGCAAGGGTACTCACGAGAGCTGCTATCAGAATAGTAACAGAGAGCATCAGCATGACACCGACAACTGAGGATACCGCAGGCTCCCTTGCGGGCATCAGATGATCACCACGTCTTTATTATATAGGATCTGGCCTGTTGAAGTATGCACGATTTTTACGGATACGACTGCTCCGGGAGGGAAATTCTCTTTTGAAAAAGTCAGGCCCGGGAACAGGTACTCCATGGCGGGGTTGCCGGATTCTGCGGTGCAGAATGCTGCCGGAGTTGTCAGGACGTCGCCTGCCAGCAGGGTCGCGGAGTAATTTCCGAACCATGCACTGCGATTCGTACCGGGATCCCGGAACCGGTTTCCATCGTTGATATACAAAACACCGTACTCGGAACCGGAAGAAGGCGGGATTGCTACAGAATGCTGGCCGGTCAGGTTGCCCCGGATAATAGATCCGGTCCCGGGAACCGTATAGTACGTGACGATCATGAGATTTTTCGTCGCAAGCACGTCCCCGCTGATATGGGAGATTACCATGCCGGGGGTGCTAAACCCGCTGCTATTTGCGGAATAGATCCGGACATCCATTACCGCGGAAGGGGCATCTCCCGAGGTACTTGCGTAACCTCCGGCAGTAGCACTGACAACTGCCGCAATGATGATGGTCACCGTAAGCATCAGCATAACACCTACAACAGGGGAGACCGCATCATTCTTACGCATCACGGGAGCAATCATTTGTACTACTTCTGTTTGTTTAGGATACTGAATACTGTTTTGATTTTTTTTAATAAAAATATCGTATCCTTGTAAAGACCAGGTAATGAAATATTTCAATGTATTGCGATTTACTAATAATTTGAACTTAGAATAAGTTATTTATTCTCGTTTTAAGAATTACCCGATTTGTAGTACGAAATGCTGAATACAATAGGAAGAGAATATTCATCTATTGTGGCCCGGCAGAAAGTTTTTGCAGGTGCATCCCTAAGTGCATTCTATTCCGGCGGAAAAGGAGCGCCGAACTCTGCAGGTAAAGTTTTCCCCGGGGGGTCTCCCTGATGATCGGTCAGGTTCCCGGTAAGCAGGATACGGGAGTTTCAGAAGTTGTCGGTGAGATGCTGATGATCGGTCTCGTGGTGCTTCTCGTCGCTGTCTTCTCATCGGTACTTTTCAATTTTCTCCCGGGAGCCCATGCACCCGGCGTTACCATCAAAGTGAGTAATGATACGCAGGGGAATGTCACCCTCTGGCACAAGGGAGGGGATGTCGTGAAAACTGATGATCTTATGGTAATTGTCGGGAATGACACGGCCCGGAAAAAATACTTCCGGACAGATGGTCGTGGGGACTTTATACTGGTACCCTATCCCGGCACTTCCAACCAGACGTTCGATCTCGGGGGCAATATCACGGTCATTACCGGAATTTCCGATACGGGGATCGTTGGGAATGAAACGATCAGCCTGGTGACATCGGATGCAGAGATATTTTCCGGGAGGGTATGGATCCCATGAAAGACGATGCCGTTGCCCCGGTCATCGCGGTTCTTCTCATCCTTGCCGTGATCGCGACATTTGTAGCGGTCTGGAATGCAACGGCACTTCCTTCCCTGAAAGAGCAGTCAGAGATGGAGCACCTTCATAGTGTCGAGACTTCATTTACCCGGTTCTCATCAGATATTGAGTCTGCAGTCTCATTACGCCAGAACGGACTTACCCTCAGTGAACCGGTCCAGCTGGGCGGGGGGGACGTGATATTCAATAATGTCCGGTCCGGAGGATCGCTCAGGATCACAAACGAGGAGTATCCCCTCTATACTATCACCCTGGGAAGTACGGTAGTAAACGGAACCTTGGTCACTATTTCCTATGAACCTTCAGGGAATTTCTGGCAGGACCAGGGATACCGGTGGCAGAACGGGTACATAAACGTTACCAAGCATTCCTCCGGCAGGACACCCCTGCAGACCCCGCTTTTTTATGCCACGATGGGGGATGTTGGAAACGGTATCCCCCTCTTTGGGGCTGCAGGAAAAGAACAATCTTCCGGGAATTGCAGTATCTGGGTGGTTAATCTCTCTGCCTCCCGATCTCATTCCACTGTCAGCGGCAATGGGATCGGAACCCTTACGTTATCATCGGATGTTTCGTCTCAGGTCATATATTCGAACGTGAAAATTCAGGTTCAAAGTTCTTCCCAATCGCCATTCCGGAATGAGACCCTCGGCAAATGGAATTCCAGCCTGAACCGGTGTTTCGGTACTATCATTACATCTGAGACAGATGGTATCACAATCTCCAGCGCGAATGTTTCCCTGACCTTTGTTAACATCTCGGTGGGTGCATACTGAGGAATAGAGCTCACTGGCTATAATTTTTATGAGATCCTCAGGATCGAGTGGGCCGGCTTTCACCGGTCATTTCTTCCACCGGGAGTTCGGTTGAAAATATAATAAACTTCCTTTTCCGAAGTCTCCAAACTAGGGGGTTCGTACCAAACCTCGATGACCCGGCTCCCGAGAATGCCACGGATATTCAGGTCTGGTTTTCTGATGAGGGAAAACATCGGTTTTGGCAGGAACTCTAGAAGATTCACGGTTCCGAAATCCGCCATTCCGGCGGCAGTTTCCCGCGAAAGAGGGTCCGAGGGAGGTATCCCTTTTTTTATCCTGCCGTCCGTTTAGTGATGAAGGGCCTGTTCAGCCTCGATGTGCACGATCCGCTACCTCCCGATGGATTCCGCTTCCCGGATGCAGTCTTCCCGGGATGTAAGAAAAGATGGGCTCAGTCTTATGCAGCCAGCTCTCTCGGTAAGCTGTTCATGGACCAGAGGGGCGCCGTGCAGACCGGTTCGTGTAATAATCCCGTACATCTTCCGCAGGATATAGTCTGCGTCCTCGTTCCCGATATCCCGGAAATTGAATGGGACTACCGGAAGATCCGGGGAACGGTTGTAGAGCGTAATGTTCTCCGCATCAAGGAATTTATCGAGTAAAATTTCTGCCCTTTCCATCGCTCGCGCAAGGATAGTCTCCTGCGATTTCCTTTCGATAAATTCTATCCCAGCCTGGAGGGTGATGATGCCCGGGAATTTGTGGGTCCCGGCCTCGAATTTTTCCGGAAGCTGCTGTGGATGGGCTGGTGACCGGGAATTCGTCCCGGTTCCGCCATAGTGTGTCATTGCAACCCGGGTCGGGTACCGGATCCAGAATCCGCCCGTCCCGGGAAGGCCGAAGAGGTACTTATGGCCGGTGAAAACAAATGCGTCGAGAGGAATCCTTTCCAGATGAACCGGGATGAGCCCTGCTGTATGGGCTCCGTCAACCACAAAGAAAATTCCCTGCTCGCGGAGGATTGTCCCAATTGCAGCAATATCCTGCAATGAACCGAGGACATTGGAGCCATGGGTCATTACCATGAGCCGGGGTGTCCGTGTGAATCGCTTCGGAAACGGCGGCCGGATCGACGCGGCCTTCCGGGCAGGGTATGATGGTTACGCTGCAATTCCCGGTGGTTTTCAGGGAGTGGACCGGCCGGATCACCGAGTTGTGATCCAATTCGGTAACGAGAATATGGAATGGTTTCTGACCTGCCTGGCAAACCCGGCAATGAGAATATTCAGGGAATCCATTGCATTCGCTGTAAAGATGATATGATCCGGATCCGGGACATGGAAAAAACCTGCAACTGCGGACCGGCCCTCTGAAACCGCGTCGCTGGTAAGGCTATCAGTGGAGCGAGCCGATTCCCCGAACGGGCATTTCAGCGAATCCTCTACTGAGTCAATGACTTTCGGCGGTTTTGGCCAGCTGGTGGCAGCATTATTCAGGTAGATGACAAGCCCTTCCATGAACATGGTTCCGGTAATTCCTGTTCGTGTAAAAATACGTTTAATGTTTATCCTGTGATAGGATATTTTCCGGCTCCTGCCTTATTCTCGGAAAGGGTCAGATCTGACTGCGCAACCATCATGCCCTGGCAGAGAAGGAACCCGAGAAGTCCCAGGATAAAAACCGAGGAACTGCCAGCGCCTGCGTACCGGGCAGTGAGAAGAAGGAGAATTATTACCACGTTGCAGATGATATACCGGCGTATACGTGGGTCTGATGTATCGCAGGGACGGATGCTGCCGGAAACGCAGATCGTGCTGACCGGGTAAAACGGTGCAATCCCTTTTTTTGTACAGAGATCGGCAAAGAGGTGGAGCACAAGGCCGGTGAAAAGCCCTAAAAGGAACAGCCCGGAGATGTGTAGTATCTCTGTTGCTCCCGAGAGAAGGATCAGTCCCGTGGAGATACCTGCTGTGATGAATGTCAGTATCCAGAAAATCAGGAAAATTCCTATAAATGAGTGTGTCATCTTTTTATCCAGCGTGTTTGTGTTTTTCCGGATGAGCCGATAGACCCGGTTGATGACGGGAAGCAGGAATCGGAGGGTGAATTGTGCAATGTACCAAGCAGGAATACGGATCTTTGCGGTCCTGGGTTTTTTCATGTGGAAATCCGGAAGTATTGCACCCAAGCAGGCTGCAAGTACCAGGAAAAGGATGCCTGCCGGATCCCGGGGGATCAGGATAAGCCCGAGAATTCCGGTTCCGAGACCGGCCAGCATGAGATGATGACGGGTAATCATCGCATCCACCGGGTTCTGTTTTCGGGTGTCATAGGTATCGCGTGTTTTTCTGTACTGGAATTACTTCCTCTGTATCCGGTTTGCTGAAATATTAATTAAAAGTATTGAATGTAATCACAAAATTAATATAATGTGTTCAACAGAACTGCACCATCCAGAAGTTACGCACCCGCGGTTACGTATTAAAAATCCGGCAGGATCCTGTTCCTGGTCTCGCTGATAATGTACATCCGGTTCAGGTATCAATCCGGTAAACTTGCCAAAGTCCTATACTTCATCCGGACCAAGGATGAACTATGCCTCCTGAACCTTCTCTTACATCGCCCGTCCCGGCCAGGGAGCGATGGCGGCAGCAGCGAATTCTCCATGACGCGGCAGAGCGTCCCGAGCATGAAGGCTCGTTCTGGGAACGTAAGGAGAACGTGAACCGGTTCTTTGTGAGTGCAGGTGGGAGTTACCGGGAACGGATAGAGCACCAGCTGGCATCGCTGGTGTATCCGCCTGGCGCCCGTGCGCTTGATATCGGGGCCGGAACAGGACCCTTGCAGTTCTGCTTGCATTAAGGGGGTGTCGGGTTACGGCAGTCGAACCGTCCCATGCGATGGGGCAGATGCTTCGTGAGTACCAGGAGCGATCCGGTGCGCCGGAGATCCGGATTATTCCCCGGAATTGGGAAGAAGTTACTGAGAGCGAGCTGGACGGGACGTACGACCTTGTCATTGCATCGTATTCCCGTTCTATGCCGGAGATTGAGGGGGCTCTCCGGAAGATGGATGCTGCCTCCCGGGGCAGGACGTACCTTTTCTGGTTCTTGACCCAGCCTCCCCGGACCCTCGCAATACAGGATCTCTGGAAGCCCATTCACGGAGAAACGTTTGTCCCGGAGCCGATGGCTGACCTTCTCTGGCAGGTTTTATATGCGACGGGGATCTATGCGAACCTCGTAGTGGAACTTGGCAGCCCCCCGCATGTGTATGCGTCGCTCGATGAAGCGGTCAGCGATTTCCGGAGCAGGCTTTCGTGTACGTGCTGGGAGCACGATGAGCTTATCCGGTCGTACCTGAAGAGCCGCCTTCGGCCGGAAGTGACCGGCTTCCTCTTTGGCAAAGGCTCGCTTTCAGCCACGATCTGGTGGAAAAAAGGTGAAATTACCCTGACGGGATCACGTGTTGATTAGGTGAAATGAATTGGGAAATATCTGGAAGAGGGGAGAAATAAAAGCCGGTGAACCGTGGGACTCATCTGGAATTGATTACAAACGCCCGTCCCTTATCCGTCAGGGTATAGATGATCCAGTTCCCATGATATTCTCCCTCGATAAGGCCATTCTCTTTTAAGATATTGAGATGGTAGGAGAGTTTCGATCCCGAGAGCCGCATGAACCGGTTGATAACGCATACACAGAGTGGCTGGTCCTTAATGAGCCAGAGGATCGTGAGGCGCAGGGGGTCGGAGAGGGCGTGATATGCCCGGCTCTTCTCTTCCAGTTCCTCCTTCCCAGGGATTCTTCCTTCGAGTGCATCGAAACCACCCATTGTGTCAAGTTCCTTTTGGATCTGCTCCGGGATTTCCATCTCTTTCTGCCTGGTTTTTCCCGGTTTTTTTGTCCCGCAGCATGCTCCCTTCCCGGCTGTCATTTCAAAATAATCTGAAATGAAAAGATATATAACCTTGCCCTGCTCATGTGAATTCAATAAAAGTTGAATTGGTGTGGAGTATCATGGAACGAGAACCATCTTCCTGCAGTTGCGGAGTTAAGGGAAAAACCCGGATCATTTACTCCTGGTCCGGTATCGGATCGAATGTCGGCCAGTTCGCGAATGCTGCGGCATGCCGGCTAACCCAGAAAGGGTATGGGGTAGGCTCCTGCCTTGCGGGAGTTGGCGGCGGCATTGAAAAACTCGTGGCCACGGGAAAATCTGCTGACGAGCGGATCGTGATTGACGGCTGCCCGGTAGCGTGTGCAAGGACTATCGTGGACAACCGGAATCTTCCGGTCGACCGCCATTTTCTCGTAACGGATCTTGGGATAACCAAAACTCCCGGCCCGGTGTATGATGAACGCGATCTGAAAACTGTCGTCGAAGCAGTACGGAATGCCTGAGTGTGTGGCGATGTGCAGTACGGCAAACCGGATCCCGGTGAAGCGAACCCGCGTTACGGGCGTTCACGAAACCCGGGACGTTTCTTCCCTTCCCTGGAATCCCCATGCGAAATTTCCCGGTGTCGCGATGCAGCATCTTGTAACCGGGAGTGAAACCGGCGGACGGATGAGCATCCACCACGTCCGGGTGGGTCCAGGGTGTGCAATCGGCGATCACACGCATGCCGGAATTGTTGAAATCCATGATGTGCTGGAGGGATCGGGGATCTGCACGGTTGACGGGAAGGAGATCCCATATGTTCCCGGGGTCATTGGGATCATGCCTGTCGATACCGTGCACCGGATTGTAGCGGGAGACCAGGGAATTCTCCTTCTTGCGACATTCAGCCCGCCGCTCGTATAGAACTGCAGGTGGATTTGTGAAAGTACTCATCACCTGTTCCGGAATTTCCAATACCGGGAAACTCACCACGCAAGCGGCTCTCACCCTGCTCCAGCGCAGGCCGGGCCGGTATCTCTGGATGCATGCGAAACAATCGGCATCATCGCTGGAAGAAGCTGCTGGAGATGCAGATCTCGCAGTAGTTCTCGACGGGTGCAGCGACTGCTGCGCAGGAAAAAAGATCTCCCCCTGCAGTTCCGTGCCGCAGATTCAGGTCATTGCAACCGAACTCGGTATCGTGAAGAACGGGATGGGGGAAGTGCGGTTTGCCGAGATAGAAACCGTGGTGACGCACGTGGAGAAAATTGTGCAGGAAAAAGAGGTTGGGAGTGGAGTCTCGTGATGAACACCGGAATCGTTTCTGAAGGGAAACTCCGGGACCGGCAATACAGGATAACCGGGTGACGATACCATGCAGGATATTCTCCAACTATTCGCAGACTGGCTGTCCTATTCCGTCATCGGGCTCGTTCCGGGCACCCCGCTTGCATCATCGGTCGATTTCTTCATTTACGATTCGATCAAGGTCACGCTGATGCTCGCCGTGATCGTCTTTGCGGTAGCAATTATCCGTTCGTTCATCACCCCGCAGAAAGTCAAGAAATGGGTCGGGGGCAGGACTGAAGGTGCGGGCAACGTCGTAGCTGCACTTCTCGGTATCCCGACACCGTTCTGTTCGTGCTCAGCGGTCCCGCTCTTCATCGGGTTTGTTGAGTCGGGCGTCCCCCTCGGGATAACGTTCTCGTTTCTGATAGCCACCCCGCTCATCAACGAGGTTGCAGCCGCGATGCTCCTTGCTATGTTCGGGTGGCAGATTGCTGTAATCTATATTGTTTCCGGGCTCATCATCGCAATCGTCGCAGGAATCATAATCGGACGGCTCCACCTGGAGCACGAAGTCGAGGAATTCGTGTACAAATGTAGGATTCCGGATGCCGCTGAGAAACCGATGACCTGGCGGGACCGGGTCGATTTCGGTATCAGCGAATCGAAGAGTATCACGGGGAAAGTCTTTCCTTATATCCTCGGGGGCATTGCCATTGGAGCCGTCATCCACGGGTATGCTCCTTCGGATTTCCTCGTGAATATTGCAGGGCCGGACAATCCCCTTGCAGTCCCGATAGCGGTTCTTCTCGGCGTCCCCTTGTACTCGAACGCCGCAGGAATGATCCCGATCATGGAAGTCCTGACTGCAAAAGGGATGGCGATGGGAACGGCACTTGCATTCATGATGGCGGTCATCGGGCTCTCGCTTCCTGAGATGATCATCCTCCGGAAAGTGATTAAAATACGGCTCCTCGCGATTTTTGCAGGTATCCTCTTTGTCGCGTTCACGATGACCGGGTACCTGTTCAACGCGATTCTCGGGTAGGAATTATCGGAACGGAAAAGAAATGTTCTTTCCTGACAACGCGCTTATGGTTCCTGATGGAAGGTCCCGAATGACTGCGGGGAAATGGATATGCTGAAAGTAAAACCGCATCCGGAATATCCACCTGAAGAGGGGCGCTACCTGCGGGGGAACGATTTCTCTCCTGCAGCAGTTACAATTATTCTCAATACCGAAGCGGAGAACATCCCGGCTTGGATTGAAAAACTCGTCCGGGCCGGAGTGGAATCAGGCGCCGCTATCTCCGGGACCGTGCAGACCGCAAATATCGGGATTGAAAAGATTGTCTGCAACATTGTTGCGAACCCCAACATCCGGTATCTCGTTCTCGGCGGCCCGGAATCAGAGGGGCACCGTACCGGTGAAGCTATCCGGGCGCTCCTGAAGAACGGGGTGGACGAAAAGAAACGGATCATCGGTACGGATGCCCTGAGCCCGACACTCTACAACGTCCCCCGGGAGTTTATCGACCGGTTCCGCAAGCAGGTTACTCTTGTCGACTGCCAGTTCCAGGAGGAACCGGTACTCCGGAAGGCAGTCTGGTCGTGCTTCCAGGAAAATCCCGTGGAGTTCCGCGGGCAGGTGCTCTCGGATCCGGGGGCGTTTCCCGAACTGCCGATGAGCGGGAAAATAACGTGGAACGTAACGCAGCCCTGGGCAGAACCCGGTGACGACAGCGAGCGGAGAGCAAAACAGAAAGCCCTGGAAAGAATCGCCCTCCTCCGGGAGAGGCAGAATCTGAAATAAGGGGGAGAATGACGAATTCGATAATTCCGGGACATACCTCAATATTTTGAATATTCTGATTTTTCTGAAAAATATAAATACTTATAAATTCCCAACTATCCTGAGAACTAATATGGCAAAAAAGCAAACAGAAGAATCCTGCGGATCCCCGGAAGGATCGGCATGCGGCTGCGGCCCCGTGTCCCGCTGCAAGGTAGAAGCGGTCCTGAGCATCGATGACCGGGGCCAGATGGTGCTCCCGAAAGATGTCCGGGAAAAGGCAGGTATCGCCACAGGGGATAAACTTGCCCTTATCAGCTGGGAAAAGAATGGCAGCATCTGCTGCCTTGCGCTCATGAAGGCCGAGAACCTGAGTGGGATGGTCAGGGATATGCTGGGCCCGGTCCTTGAGAGCGGGAAATAACGGGTGATGGTTTCCATGAATCCTGAAGATCCCTCAAAGAAGACCTGCTCCTGTGGAAGCACCGGGGCGACATCCTGCGGAACCAGTACCCCGGAACCCGTTGTGCCCGAAGCTCCGACATGCAGTTGTGGGCCGGCGGCTCCGCGTCCGGTGCAGGAAATCCGGCCCGCCACAAGTACGATAACGTTCGCTGACAAGTTCGATCATTTCAAGGCCCGGTGGGGAGTTCGCCGGATGAACCACCTGGTAGAGCCAGGCCTGTACCGGCTGGGAAACCCGACCCGTGATTCGCCGGTCGTTGTGACCGCGAACTACACGCTCAGTTTTGACGCGGTCCGGTCCTCGCTTACGGGAACCGACGCGTACATCCTTGTCCTTGACACGAAAGGCATCAATGTCTGGTGCGCAGCAGGGAAGGGCACGTTCGGGACCGGGGAACTCCTGCGCCGGATTGCAGTCACCGGTCTTGCGTCCGTTGTCCGTCACCGGATCCTGGTCCTGCCCCAGCTCGGCGCCCCGGGCGTTGCTGCCCACGAAATCCAGAAATATTCCGGTTTCTGGGTACAGTACGGCCCGGTACGGGCACGGGACCTCCCCGAATATCTCGCCACCCGGAAAGCGACGCCCGCGATGCGCAGGGTCGAATTTCCCTTGCGGGACCGGATTATCCTCACGCCGGTTGAGCTGGTAACCCTCGGACTCCCGACGATTATCGCCGCGATTATCCTGTACTTCCTCGCGGGTCCGGCAGCGGCACTTGCAGCGGTTGCTGCAGTCCTTGCGGGAACCGTCCTGTTCCCGCTCCTCCTCCCGTATATTCCCACGAAGGATTTCAGCACCAGGGGCTTTCTTCTTGGGCTTCTAGTCGCAATTCCATTTGCGGGAACGTTTGCCGGCAATCCGACAGTTCCCGGGTACGCGAATATCATCGCAGCACTCGTGCCGCTTCTCGTGATGCCCGTTGTTACAGCATACCTTGCCCTCAATTTCACGGGCTCGACAACCTTCACATCCCGTACCGGCGTGAAGAAGGAGATCTTCAAGTACATCCCGGTCATGGTCCTTCTCGGGGGAGCAGGGCTAATCCTGGGGATTGCCCTTGGCATGGCGAGACTCCTCGGGGTGATCTGATGTTTGATTCCTACCAGGAAACCTCGCTCCGGTATCACCCGGACAAATGTATCAACTGCCGGCGCTGCACCCAGGTCTGTCCGCACAGGGTCTTTACGGAAGGCGAAGGCAGGGCAAACCTTGTCAGCGCATCGGCCTGCATGGAATGCGGGGCATGCGCCCTGAATTGCCCGGTCCAGGCGATTGAAGTGAAAAGCGGCGTCGGGTGTGCCTGGGCGATGATCGGGGCTGCAATCCGGGGAAAAGACATGGACAGCGCCGAATGCGGTTGCGGCGGGGACTCCGGCTCCTGCTGCGGCCAGTCGTCGAACGAGGAGAAATGTTCCTGCGAAGGGAAATGAATGGAACAATCTACCAGCGGGATTTCAAAAGCAGATGAGGCACTCGCTTCATTCAAAAGCGGCTTCTCCTGTTCCCAGGCAGTATTATCCGGTTTTTCCGAAGAACTGGGTATGGATAAAAAAACCGCATGCAGAGTTTCCTGCGGCTTCGGTGCAGGAATTGCCCGCACCGGGAATGTCTGCGGTGCTGTATCCGGTGCCATCATGGTCATCGGGCTCAAATACGGGAAGGCGACGGTCGAAGATAATCCTGCAAGGGAGAAAACCTATGCCCTTGTGCAGGAATTCATTCACGATTATACTGCTCTCCATGGTTCGATATCCTGCCCGGATCTTCTCGGGTACGATATAAGCGATCCGGCCCAGTTCCGGGAAGCGCAAGAGAAGAAAGTGGCCACGAAGATCCGTCCCGAACTCACACGGGACGCAGTACTGGTGCTGGAGCACGTCTTCGCGAAACACGAAGGGGCCTGACATCCATGACCGAAAAACGTCTTGCATTCCTGGACCGGTACCTGACTCTCTGGATCTTTCTTGCGATGGCAGCAGGGATCGCGATCGGGTACTTCTCTCCCGGCATCCCTGCTGCGATAACCGGCCTCTCCGTCGGAACGACTTCGATACCTATCGCACTCGGCCTTATCCTGATGATGTACCCGCCGCTTGCAAGAGTGCGGTACGAGGAACTCGGGAACGTGTTCCGGGACACAAAGGTCCTGGGGCTCTCTCTCGTGCAGAACTGGATAATCGGCCCGGTCCTCATGTTTGCGCTCGCGGTCATCTTCCTACGGGACCAGCCGCTCCTCATGTATGGCCTGATTCTCGTCGGCCTTGCCCGCTGCATTGCGATGGTGATCGTCTGGAACGATCTCGCGGGCGGTCACTGTGAATACTGCGCCGCAATCGTCAGCCTGAACTCCATTTTCCAGGTCCTCTTCTACTCGGTATTTGCGTACTTTTTCATTACGCTCCTTCCCGGGATTCTTGGGATCGCGGCCGGGACCGTGGTAAATGTTACGATGCTCCAGATTGCAGTGAGCGTTTTCATCTATCTCGGTATCCCGTTCCTTCTCGGGCTCGGAACGAGGGTGGCCCTCATCAGGCTGAAATCCCGTGACTGGTACGAGCAGAACTTCATCCCGAAGATTTCGCCCTTAACGCTCGTTGCCCTGCTCTTTACCATCGTCGTGATGTTCTCCCTCAAGGGGGAGTATATCGTGACGGTTCCTCTCGATGTTATCCGGGTCGCAGTTCCCCTCCTCTGTTACTTCCTCATCATGTTTTTCGCGAGTTTCTGGATGGCGTTCCGGATGGGCATCGATTACCCGAGAACTGCGAGCCTGGCGTTCACGGCAGCGTCCAACAACTTCGAGCTGGCGATAGCGGTTGCTATCGGGGTTTTCGGCATCGGGTCAACGGTCGCGTTTGCAACCGTCATTGGTCCCCTTATCGAGGTACCGGTGATGATAGGCCTCGTCCATGTTGCACTCCGGCTCAAAGTGAAATGGTTTACCGGGATCAGAGGGGATTCCTGCATAGAGGAATGCCGGTGAACCCGACTACGGTATAGTTCATTTTTCCCGCGTTTTCTTCAGATATCTGTTCCCCTTTTATCCCGCAATTTATCTTTTCCAGGACGCTTGAAAAATAAGTGGAGGACCGACCACGTGGCCAGGTGCATCACTTACCGTTAGCATATTCCAACCTACGTTCAGTTGTATTTCCTGAAGAGTGCCGGATTCTGCCTGCGGATCCACCAGCGGCGGATGAGATACACGAGAATTATGATCAGGAGGATAACGAGTATCCAGGCTGCGATTGTGATGAGCGGAAGCCCGGTTTCCGGGAATAAGATTGTCCGGAGTGATGATTGCGCAGGGGTGGCAGTGACTACCGGAGCAACAGCCGCAGTGCCGGTTGTCGGAAGGGCGGTTGGAACGGCTGTTGTCCGGGAAATTGAACCGGTTGCACCGGTGCTTCCTGTACCAGGTGACGGGGCTCCCGAAACGTTCCCGGTCCCATTCACTGCGGTACTTGTAGCATTCCCGAAACGATTCGCGACCACAAAGTACGAGAAGCCCGGTGTTGTCGCACGATAATACCCGAACGTATCGTCTTTCGTGTCCATTACTGTGGGGAGTTCGGTCCATGCACTGTTCGCGTACCGAAGCACGACAATATCTTCAGGAGCAAGGTTCTGTCCGGTAAGCCATGAATTCCTCACTGCAAAGACAATATCCGCGTGGCCGATTGCATCCGGGTTGATCCAGTTCATTGTGATACTCTGGTACCCTGCCACGGAGCGCCCGGTGAGGAGGATGGAGGACCCGGGCGTCACGCTCTGGACGATACATTCACTCTCCCCGATAGTCTTTGATGGCCATAGGGTAACTGACTGGACTCCGATTATACTTCCGGATGGCGGTGCCGCAAAAGTGAACTGAGCTGATTGTCCTGCCGAAGCGCCCGGACTGATTGCTGCACTGGGACCGCTTAACGTGCCGCCCTCGCTACCGCTTGTGGGAGCTGGTGAAACGGTCACGGAGAGGGTCGTAGCGGTATCCGGAACGGTATTACCGAATGCATCCAGACCACTCAGGCTGATCGTGTACGTTCCACCCGTTGAAAGAGTGGTCACTTCTATCCCGAATTCCCAGAGTGAGTTGAACCGGCTGGAACTTCCCGAGGTATAGAGCCGGGACAGGTTCACATCATGCAACCCGGTCGAGACAACATTTCCGTTTGTATCCGTGATGGTGCAGTTGATACGGGTCGTTCGGTTGCTGATGGTATACTTGTACGGGGTTGAAGTTGAGGAAACCGCGGATGAAATCGGTTTTGTAACCCCATAGAGAACAAACTCCTGGCCGGAAGCTATCGATATCCCTCCCGCAGGATTTGTGTTCATGATCCTCGCAGTCGTCGCATCGTTCGGGTCAAAGAGGTTCTCGTACACGGTACCGTTCGGGCTGAAGATATCCGCCCGGGTAAGAACCAGCCGTTTTCCTGAAGGGAATGTCGCTGGAATCCCTGAAATAGTCTTCACAGTTCCTGATACGGCGTCTTTGTACGTGATGGATGGTTCCCCGATATCGTAATAGATGAAGGTTGTATTGGTCCCGTCTTCGAGACTGAACCTGAGAATGTTTGCGAGTTCCACTCCGTACGTTGCACTCGCGGCATTGACATTATAGAGGAATAATGAGTTGTTAGCAATCGCAGGGACGTCGAAGATCGTTCCGGGCCGGTCATTGACAATTTCGATCCCGTTGTTGGGGGTCCACCTGTTATCGGCCTGGTACCATATCGAACTGTTGTCAGGGTCCTGGAAATACCCCGGGAACCAGTCGAAATAGGTGCGCAGGTTATGTGTGATACCATACTGGGTGATGGCGTTCTTGTTCGGGATGTTCCGGAATGAACCAAGGACAGTACTCGTAGTATTCATGATGATGGTTGTATTGGCTTTCTGACCTGAGAGGTTCCCCGAGAGGCCGGTCACTTCAATGGTATAATTCCCGGCTTTCATGTCTGTAAGGGTTGCACCGGTACTGTCCGTGTAATTGGTGTCGAAACTCTTTGTGACCCCCCCAAGAATTTCCCCGAGATAATACCGGTTCGTCACGACTACTTTATTGGTGGGGTCGCGGATGCCTCCCGGTTCTTTCACGAGGTCCGGGACCTTTATTACAACTCCAGAGGTCCAGCTGGCATTTGCATACGAAGTATCGATAACGCTGTCGTTGGTGGTGCCGTTTACCGGGTCAACGTGGCTCTCGACTACCCGGATCGGGGTTCCAGTTACGGTATCCCCGGAATAGACCTCGATCCTGACATTCCCGGGATTCACCACGGTTCCGGAAAAAATCCCGTACACATAAAAATCCCGCATCTCGGCTATGCGGGTTTCATTTGCACTTGGCTGGGTTATGAGCAAATCCTGGGCCACAACCCCTGCCGGAAGGATGAGAAAAAGAATGAGCAGGGCGATTGCCGTGACCTGTTTCATATCAGGGGAAATAGATTTTTAGTATTTATTTCTTTTTATTTTGTCAGGATCCGGTTCCTCGACACAAAGATTTCGGCGTTGACTCATCCTGGAAAACGTCCTGGCCTTCCTGGTGCAGGCAGATATCTGCAAGTCCGGTATTCTTTCCCTTCGTTCTCACCCTGAGACAATCGTATGCATCAGGGCCATGACGCCGGGTTTCCGGTCTGTTCCAGACTTCTGCCCGGGCGGGCCCATTTCGAGGAACGATCGTCCGGCCATCTCCTGGTTCAGCCGGTCCGAAATCTCGTCAAAGATCCGTTTGTACGCGGTACAGTGGGGATCGACACCTTCGATCTTCCCGTTGTGGGGTGCGATGGCATTGTATGGGCAGCCGCCCCGGCAGTACCGGATGTGCCGGCATTCCCCGCAGGCCCGGTCCACGTATTCTTTGTATTCCTGCATCAGCCTTCCGGAGGGAGAAGCTGCCAGTTCCTCTTTTGTCGGATGGTCCCGGACATTGCCCATCACGTATTCCGGCATCCCCACGAACCGGTAACAGGGATAGATGCTCCCGTCCGGCCCGATGGCAAACGTACTTCCCATGCAGTCGGCATACGTGCAGACGCTTCCCCTGCCGGTGAAGACGCACCTGAACAGGTCGTTGATGTTCATCACTTCGATCTTTCCCAGGTTTTCCAGGTATTTATCCAGTAAAAAGACGAGAAGTTCCCCGTATTCGTGCGGGGGGAGCGCCCACCGGCCCGGGTTCTCGCTCCGGAGCGAGGGGAGTGCGGGATGGAGTTTCATCGTGAACCCCTGTTCCAGGAAGAAGTTGAAGATCTCTTCCCGGTATTTCACGGAATGGGATGTGAATGTGCAAATGAACCGGACGGAAAGGCCCTGCTCTTTTGCAATTGCATAACCCCGCATAGTCTTCTCATAATACCCGTTTCCCCGCTGTGAATCGGTCAGTTCCTGCGGGCCGTCAATACTCGAGCCGATGGGGATATGGTAGCCGGCGAGGATCTGGCCGAGTTCCGGAGTCATCCTCCAGAGATTGGTCTGCATCGCAAACTCGGGATTCATTGATGCAAGCCCTTCAGTAAGCAGCGGAAGAGCTTTCCGGTAATATTCCGGGCCTGCAAGGAGGGGTTCCCCGCCGTGGAATGTTATCGTGACCCGGTTTTCGGGAAAATTTTTGAGCCACGCGACCGTCTCTTCCACGATCTCCGGACTCATGATGGGTGATCCTTCTTCGCTGCTCCAGCAGTAACTGCACTTGTAAGGACACCCCAGGGTCGGGATGATCATGACATGAAACGGGTTTTTCATAGACGATGTGTTGATCCTGTTCTGGTATTATGGTTTCCCGGGCCGGAGGTATTTCCTTTTGAAAAAACCCGCACTGCTTCAGGCAGGATTATTCCTGGACGTTCCTGTGGGTATTTTCCCCGGATATACAGGAATTTCCCGTTCAGGATCATGTGAGGAGGTAAACAGTCCTGAAAAATGAGACTCGCATAATTATGTACCGTCAGCCACTGGTTGCGGATGAGGCTAAAATTCATTGCTCACCCGGTTCCATTCCCGCCTTCCAACGGCGACCCCTAGAGAGCGCAAGCCTGGTGAGGAACAACGGGATGAAGGTAACCCGGCAGATGATATCTACGATTGCATTGGCCGAATGCGTTTCATGAAAAATCCTTCATTGCAATAGGGAAGGAAACCAAATAATAAAATATCCGGTTTGGGTAGAATAAATCCATTTCCAGCGAATATCGGGGACAGTAAAAATGCTGACAGGCACGGTCCGGAAGGTATTCCCTATGGGACACAGCCCCCCATTATGATATTGCTTTATCATATTGGTCGCAGGCTCCCAGATCGATTGCAGTTACTATCGGGCAGACATAGATTGATCACTCACTTTGGTGTCTGGTCTGGTTTTCCCGGAAGTACCTGATAGAAGTGAGGAGATTGTGGTTGCCGTTAACAGTATACCGGGATTAAAGTAATCAACCGGGGAGAATGCTGCCACCAAATCCGGGGGATCACTCTATCGGGCTGAATGCTCCCGTGAAAAACTGAAACCAGGGTTCCGGGCATGGACGGATCAGAAAAATTACGGCAACAGATGGGCAATTGAAGGGATTTTTTCTTCCGGTGAAACGAATGTTTGGGAAGACTATTCGCGCCAGTTCTGTCACCGGCATGATATGAGAAGTCTGGAAGAAATTCCTGTTCTACCAAATGATTGTTAACTATAGTAAGACGGTGACTTGAAGTTAATATTCGAATTTCGTCGTCCGTTTAAACATTAGAACTCATTTTCCGATTTGTACAACACAGCATAATCCGATCTCTCTCAAAACAGAAATGAGTGACCTTCAGAGGAGCATCATACCTCTACAAGGTGGGATTCGGGCGACCAGGTGGATCTCCCGAAAAGTAAAACGTCATAGAGGGAAAATAATGAACTATGTTTGTTCCGGGAAAGATTTTTTTCACCAAGGGGGTTGGCATCCACAAGGACCAGCTCGCTTCTTTTGAACTGGCACTCCGGAAGGCGGGAATCGAACGATGCAACCTAGTGTATGTCTCCAGCATTTTTCCGCCCAACTGCAAACAGGTCTCAACCGAATCCGGACTCAAAGAGCTCAAATCCGGCGGGATTACCTACTGTGTCATGGCAAGGAATGCAACCAACGAACCGAACCGTCTTGTGTCAGCGGCAATCGGCCTTGCCCTCCCAAAAGACAACAAAGAATACGGGTATCTATCCGAGCACCACGCGTACGGGGAAACCGCAGACAAGACCGGGGAATACGCTGAAGACCTTGCCGCAACGATGCTTGCAACCACGCTGGGAATAGAATTTGATACCGACAAAGCCTGGCAGGAACGCGAACAGATCTACAAAGCCAGCGGGAAGATCATCAAGACCAAGCATACCTG
>JBDKRP010000035.1:0-2839 GCA_039683275.1 Methanoregulaceae archaeon
CATCGACCCTGACTGGAGCAATACCCCATAATCATCCGCCGCGATCTCCAGGATGCCGGCATTGACAATCATGTTGCCCTTCTCGGATACAATCCCGCCAAACCTTCCGGTAACCTGCAGGCGACCCCCATGGATACCGATATCTTTTGTTGTATAAATTCCCACATTGCCGGTTGCTTTCAGTGTTACGGTTATTCCGGTGATCAGGTTGCCGCTTCCCACAGAAAGACCGATCTCCGTGCCGGTGATCACCATATTGCCCGTCTCAAATTTCAGTGATTTCCCCACAGAGAATCCGATATTGCCCGAGGCAGAAAGGAGGGTAATACTGTCGATTACCACATGTCCGGCCGCGACGAGCCCGGTGTTCCTGCCCGAGGCTGACAAGGAACCTCCGCCGTTCACACGCATCGTCTTTCCGGCAATCCGGATGCCGTCTCCATCCTTTCCGGATGCATAAACATCCCCGTTCAACTGAGTATAGGCGCCGAACACTACGAAACCGTTGATCCTGCCGGTGGCCATAATCTGACCACCGGAGATTTCCGCATTCCCGCCGATCTCTATTGCAGTATCTCCTGTAACCACCAAGCCCCTTCCGGCATAGTGCAGGTCGCCGCCAACGGATATTCCGGTCTCTCCGGATGCCGTGATGTTTCCCTGCTGTATCTGAAGGTCTCCTCCGACAGTAAGGGCGTTTTTTCCGGAAAAATCGTATTTTCCGCAAATATTCATATCTCCCGAGACAAGGACGCCGGTTGTCTTTCCTGCGATCGATCCCCTCCCGGAGAGAATACTGCACGAACCATGGATCTCAATGCAGGAGGATCCGTTCAGGTCAGCAGTAATTTCAGAAAAGGTGAGGTCGCCGTCAACCAGGCGGATACATGTATCTTTGCCGGAGAAATCAAGAGCACTGGATGAACAGGTAAGAGATCCATGCCGAATTAGAATTCCGCACCCGTCGGAACTCTCGATAGTGTGGGCACCTGCAGAAAGATCTGTGTCTCCCGCAAGGTCAAGCCCGAGATGCTTTCCCCGGATTATCAGGCCTGCCTGGCCGTTTGAGATCAACCCCCCTGATGCTGATTTAATTGCGGTCGTTTCGGAACTGATTTCGAGTATGCCGTGGTCTGTTACCGAAACAGTCCCCTGTGTCAGCATCCCATACCCTTTTGTCCGGATGATGAGAAACGACCGGGCGATTACGAGGGTGCCGGAGTCAACGACAATCCCCCCGGCTTCAGCCTGTATGGAAAGGATGGATGCACCGGAAATCTTCAGATTTCCGTCATGGATATGGATCCCCGGCCCATGGGAACAGACGATCTGGTTCTCTATCTTCTCCATATGAATGGCGATGTCTCCATATGCCTCGATTCCCGGGCCATGATAATTGGAAAGGACAAGGGTACGTTTCCCCGCAACCCAGTTCCAGCCGGTACCGTGACAATCGCCGTCCGTTGAATAGGATCTCCCCCCGATAACCAGGTCCTGGCCGGTGATATACGGCATGAACCGGGTATGATAATTCGCCACATCCATGTTGGTATGGGGTTCGCTGTCATGCTGACGGGCACAATAGAGTTCGTAGCTGATTGCCTGCTGCAGGGCCGGGTCAGTAGTTGGAAGGAGCGCCGTGGCATGGGTGATTACCATATCGAAGTTTCCGCATTGCCTCATCGTATCGAGAACCGGGACCCACTTTCCCGGGGGAATGTCGACAAATGATCGGGAACCTGCAAAGATCAAAGACAGCGCTCTCTCCCGACACATGATAGCGAACTCGTAGTTGAGAATATGGTCAGTGCACCATGCAGCCGCGATATACAACTCCGCTGCTTTTTCCCGGTTGTTCTCCTCGGACTGGATGAGCGCTGCACGTACATACCGCGAAGATGAGGGGGAAATATCAGGATTCTGGAGACAGCAGTAGTCAGGAGACCGTAGGAAGTCCCGTGTGATTGCAGTTCTTTCGCTGATATCCCCGGCAATATATCCGCAATGGGGACAGACTTCAAGTTGTTTTTTTAGAATGGTCTCGGTAAGTTCCACCGGGCGGCCATCAAGTTCCATGATTCCCGAAGGCCCTGCCATCCCGGGATGGAGGGTGGATTTTTTGGTCCTCTGTTTCGAGAACTGGTGGCAGACATAACATTTTTTTTTGATCGGCTCAGTTTGCAGCATGACACTTTTTATTGATTTATCTTAGGGGTGGAGTCATAAAATATAAGAAGGTAGCCTTCTGTCAGCAGTGTTCTCGTGATGCGGTAACGTGTGAAGATTCCTTATGTCCGACCCCGACATAAACAAATGTGACCGGGTGTACTTCTTATATATCCTATGACCCCCTGCCCCATCAGCACAATGATTTCGTGGATCCTTTCACCAAATACGAATCGGCGGTATAATTTTTCGAATTTTTCCAATAATCTTCAAAATTTTCTTTCCCGAAAAAATTTCCTGTCCCCATATTCGTGGTGCTGGTAATCGGGCCGCCGCGGGGAGTCAAGCGTCGCGACACAGCGGTGATGGACTGGAGAATGTGTCAGCCGGCGAGGCGGCCGAGCGACCTCCGAAAAGGGTGGGCTCATACATGGATCACCGTATAACGAAAAAAGACCGTAAAAATTTCGAGAAAATTATTCCTTCCCCGCAATCGTCACGATCACGTCGCCGACGCTGATCACTTCTACAGCAGAACCCTCTTCCACATAGGAGAACTTTGGTGAGAACGCTCCCTCCGGGATTTCCAGTTCTTCCCCATTGACAACGATGGTCTTCGGCGGGTTTTCCAGCTGCTCCGGTGAGAGTGCTTTCACTGCGGCCATGAATGCCT
>JBDKRP010000036.1:0-9934 GCA_039683275.1 Methanoregulaceae archaeon
TCGCGTGCCTTGATACCCTGCAGGAGAGTAGGAATCCCGCGATCCGGAAGAAAGTACGGGAGGCGCTCTCACTTCTCCAGCCCGAAGTAGAGGACGTGATCACGTCAAAACCCCAGGACGAATATTAGACCTCCCGTTCGTGCAGGCAGGAGCCCCGTGCGTACCATCCGTTCTGCCTGATCCGCGTAACCCGGGGTTCGCACTCTCCGCCCGTGCCATCCTGTCGGTCATTCTCCGTATTGCCCGTGCCTTCCAAAACCCTGGCCGTTTTTCTTCCCAGGCCGGCTATTTCCTCAGCTCTTGCAGCACAGGGACGAATTGCAAAAAAGAGACTGATTGTATCGCGGTTACCCTTTTCTATTCTTCGGCCACATAACCCGGGGAAGGCCGATCCTGTTTCTTCCTGTCCCGGAATCGTAGCATGGCTTTCATATTCTCCCCGTACTGAATGGAACACGATCCTTCAGACGAGAGAGAGAGAGAGAGGAAACCTCCAAAAGGAGCCGAACGAAGATCAGGATAACCAGATTGAAAATCACTCGCAGTGCCGGGCCGGATTTCCTGCCCTCTTCAGTATCCCGCACCTTTATTCTGGCAAAATAGCCTGCGAACATATTTCCCGCAAGGAACCCGGCAAGCATCCGGCAAAATACCTTATACCTTCGTCATCCAGAAAAAAGGTTATGGTTTTCGTCCCCGCACGAGGAAAACAGCGCCGATAAGAGCGAGAATACTGATGGCCGGGAGCCACATTCCTGCTGTGGGTGTGGTCGCGGGTGACCCTGAACCGGTGTCCGGCAGGCCGAAGGCGATCACATAACCGCCGTTGTTGTTTGCCTGGATGCCCCCGGTCGGGACGAGCAGGTATCCATTCCCTATGGAAGGTCCGCCTACTGCTACCTGTGCACCGCAGTTATACTGCCAGAGGAGGTTGCCATTGTTCGAATCGAGGGCCATAATCATCCCGGAGGACATCAGCGGGGTTGTGACCGGGCCGCCAAAGTCACTGTAAGTGAAGGGTTTTCCCTGGTCGGTGAGTTGGCCGGCAAACACAACACCATTGGTCACCAGTGGTGAGACGAACGTCCCGTAATCGGTCGGGTGAGTCCATACAACTTTGCCGGTCTTGAGATCGACCGCCGAGATCGATCCGTTAGCATACCCGTTGGGGAATACGCTGAAGTCCGGAACGAACCCTCCCTCGAGAAGCGTGCCTGTTCCGGCGAGGAAACTGGGCTGTTCGCTGTAGTACCTGCCGGCGGTATTGGATACCGCAGCATACACTTTGGTACCATCAGTTGCGGTGAAGGCCTCAATGCCAGCCCCCGGCCCGGGCATGACGACGTCCGTTCCCTGCGGGGTTGGATTCTCGTTAATGTTCTGGGTGATGGTCAGCGTGACCCACCAGATCGGCTTGCCGGTCGTGGCATCCATTGCCATGACATCGCCCCGCTTGTCGTGCCCGATCACCACTTTCTGGGGCCCCTGGCCGAAATCAACCGTCACGAGGTTCGTTCCCCATGATGTGTCCCAGTCATGACCATCGAGAGGTACGACGTCCGGGAGGACGGATCCCTGCGCAATTAACGGGGTCGACCAGAGAATTTTACCGTCCGTTATATTGAGAGCAACTACCCGGTTCGAATACTCTTCGGCCGACACCGGTGCCCTGACATCGGGCTGGAAATCAGGAGACGGATTCCCCACCGGGAGGAAGATAACGCCCCGGTCCGTGTCGACTGCACCGCCGGTCCAAGCCGTTGCCCCTCCGTTCTGGCTGGCATTCGGGGCGGTGGTAACCCAGGGACCCACCGCAAGGACGGTCTGCCAGAGTATTTTACCGGTAGCCATGTCGACACCGGTCACGGTTCCTTTCTGAGCAACCCCGAAGGGAGGTTCATCTCCGAGAGCCGAGCCGGCGACGATGATATTGTTCCAGATAACGGGTGGTGCGGAGTTGCGGAAGGCAGGCCCATTGTCAAGGGGTTCGGTCTCCCAGATCTTCTGCCCGGTAATGGCGTTGAGGGCAACGACGGTTCCGTTCGGGCCGGTCGGCGCATAGATGATCCCGTTGTTGGATGTCATCCCGTGGGATGTCGAGACCCGCGGGAGGTTCATGCCAATCTTCGGGACATTCGGGTCCCATACCCACTTGTTGAGTCCGGTGTTGAGGTCGACGGCAAATACCTGCAGGGCATTGTTCTGGATGTACGCGGTGCTGCCGATGATCAATGGTGGGTTCTCAACCGGATAGTTGGTGTTGAAGATCCATTTCGGCTGGAGCTGGTTCACGTTACTTGCACTGATCACGGTCTGCGGACTGTTTCTCGAATACGACGAGTCGTACGCGACAAGCGGCCAGTCCGTCGCTGATACCAGCGCGGGCAGGTTCAGGAGCGCGATGATAATAAGACATACTGCTAATTTTGAACAGGTCATTTTTTTCTCCTCTGACGGCCATCTGGGAGAAACCTCCGGAAGACGGGATAACGGAAAGGCGGACTGTGTGAATAGTACCTGCATTTTCTCCCGAAGGAACTCGTACGGCCGATGGATGCCTTTTGTCTACCACGAAATAAAGAGTATTTGGCTCATTAACATATTGTGAGACAAAAATTGAAACGAAAGCCCGGTTCCCGGTGGAGATGTGCTACGCGAAAGAGGGTAGGGATCCAGGCCGGAGAGGCGCTCCGGGACTTACAACGGAAACGACAGGACGCTCCAGCCCCACATCCAGAAAAAAATGAGGACTATCACGAGGTAGATGAAGATCAAAGCCCAGACGAATTGTAACCAGCGGGGAAGTCCGGTGAAGAAATTTTTCATGAAGCACGCTCCGGCCCTGCCCCCGGGCTATCCCTTGAATGGTCCGGACCAGACATCTTCAGCCTGGTAATGTTTCCTTTTTTACTGACCCAGTATCCGTAACGATCAATTACGATCCATGAATAGTCCCGGGTTTTCATAGTTTAGATCTCCTCTGCCTGTTCCGGATGGTATGCAGTTACTCTTGATACGAACCAGAAGATAAGGAGTGTACCTGCTGTGATCACGACCCAGATCCCAAAGATCGTACCGATACTTAACGGCGTGGGGTACATGGACCCGCCAGGTACCGGGATGACTGAATTGATCAGGAACGGGGCACGTGCCGACTCTCTCACGTATCCCATCACCACAACAATCCACATCCCGATGATCCCGGATACCAGCAGGGCTGTCCGCGAAGATGAGGTCAGGTTGCCCCATTCGCCATCATGGTATTTCCCCAAAGATATGACGTCGATTCCGAGAACGAGAGCTCCAACCAGGATAAGTGCGAAGAGCGCAACGAACTTATAACTCATATACCCGAGCGGATTCACCCCGGAGATGAGGGTTGCCGGCTGGATGAGGATGAGGGCCGCGATGACTGCAACTACCAGGAAAACACGGAAAAGCCTGTTTATACGCTGGTTTTCCTCCAGGGCGAGAATCCGCTCCCTCCGGTCGATCAGGTAAATGATCACGGAGATGAAAAGTGCTGACAGAAGACCGACCATAAGGAGTATCTCCCATGCTCGTCCTGATAGCATAATCATAATGAAAGATATCTGTTGGAAGGTGAAAATCTGGTGCATGTACCAGATGCCGAGGAGTGGCTGCACGATGAGTCCGAGGAGGCCCCAGTTAAGCCCATAGGAACCGACCCAGTCCCAGTATTTTTTTGCTGCGGGTTCAGGACGGTCGAGATAGTGGAACATTGCGAGCATGGCAAGCATGAAGCCGAAGAAGGAAAGCGCGGCAAACACCCGATGGAACTGGAGCGGCCACAGGGTCGGGTTGAACCACCAGCTGAACAACGTACTGATATCCATGGTCAGAAGTCCTGCCTGGCCAAAAGAGATCGCGCTTCCCCCCGGGGAGAGCATCCCGCCGGCTACCATATTGATCATCAGGGTCTGGAAGAAGACCGATACTGCATACCCGTAACCAAGTACCTGGTGGTACCGGGGTTTGATCTTATCCCAGGTAAACCAGTAACTATACAGGAAGAAGATCTCGATGGCAAACAATATCCCTTCCGCGAGCAGGGGCCACCAGTAAATGTGGAAGATGTTTGACGTGAATACGGGATAAAGGGAGATGAAAAACAGCATCCCGCCGACCGCGAAGGTTGCGCCGACCGAGAAGAGGATGACATTAAAGAGCGTGATTGAGCGGGCTGTCCGTTCATAGCGCCGGTCTGTTGCCCTGAACCGCAGGCTGATCGATTCGGTGACCGCAGCTACCCAGGCTCCACCAAGGTGGAGGTTTGCGAACATAACATGGGTAAGCATCACCACTGCGATAATGATCGAACGGCCCTGCGCACCCATGTCCACGCTCTGAATCGGGAGTGTCTCGTTGTAGGCCGGATCTGCGTTCTGAAGTTCCCCTGATCTCAGGGTCGTCGAAGGGATAAGTCCTCCCTGCTGGGGAACGATGACAAGTGCGAGGACTACAAGAAATACGGCGAGGGCAAGAATGAGGGCAGGGATCTTTTTCATGTGCGCTTTCGCTTCCGCAATTATACTTTTGTTCTCTATTTACGTCTCAAAGGCTATCTGCCTGCCAGGTTTTCCCCGGGGCTTCCCGAAAAACGGGAAAGGTTATGTCACCACGAAGGTGCCGAACATAACCGTCGGGTGGACATCGCAGCGGAAGAAGTAATTTCCCGGGGCCGATGGGGCCGTAAAGGTATACGTTGCCGTATTCACACCGGTAATAATCTCCCCCGAGAAGATCTTCTTTGTAGCCGTGGAATCAGTGTAGAGAGCAAAATTGTGAGGCACTCCCGCATCTTTGTTGATGAACGTCATGACGACAGTCGAACCTGACGGAACCGTTATCGTCTTCTTATCGAACAGGAAATTCTGGGCTGTCAGGGTAATGGGAACCTTCTGCCCGTTTCCTGATGATGACGGGTCGCTCGTTGCCGGGGGCAGCGTTGTCATGGAGGTTTCCGTAGGTGCCATGGACATGGTCATCGCCGGTGAGGAAACACTGGTCGTGACGGCCGGTGCCGGGGTCGCAGGTGTTGGTACTGCAGGAGCGGGAGATGTACATCCGGCAATCACTATTCCCAGGGTAACGATGATAAAAAGTACCACCGCACAAGAATGAACGAATCTTGCCATAGTCACGATGTAACGTAAACAGGCTGATAAAATTTTCCTTGAATCTCAAAAAAAGAAAATCCGATTACCAGAATAACTCCGGAAGGGATCATAAGGTCAAATATCATCTCTGTACTGCGACGATCTTTGGTACTCTCTGCAACATTTTTTGAAAGAAACAGGAAATACCTTCAGGTTCTCCGGGCAGGTGGAACTCCATAACAGGATCTTTGACCGGAGCCTTGCCGATCTCAACTCCCGTCACCTGGATAAGATGGTTGCCATAGGGAGCACGGGGTTATGGCCAGAACCCGGCTGGTACAGGGCAGACTTTTCCATGCCCTTTGCATATAGGCTGAAGAGCTGGAGTCGGACCCGTTTGTCTTCGGGTAATGGCAGGAAAGAAAATAGTTTGGTTTTCTTGTTCACCCCTTCCGATCTTGATCAGACGTTCCCGAATACGAGCTTCCCGCCTTTCTCATCAACGACGATTTCCTTATCCTTATTCACAGATCCTTCCAGGATCATTTTCGATAATTCGTTCAGCAGGTTCTTCTGGATCACCCGTTTGATCGGCCGTGCGCCGAATTGCGGGTCGAAGCCCTGGGTGGCGATGAGCCGGATGGCATTCTGTGTTACCGTGAGCCGGATATCTGTCTTCCCGAGCACCTTCCGGACATTCTCCAGCTGGAGCCCGACGACCTTTTCTATTTCATCCTTCGTGAGCGGCCGGAACATGATGATCTCGTCGATCCTGTTGAGGAATTCGGGACGTATGGTCTTCCTGAGCAGCTCGAAGACCTGTTCCCGGGTACGGTCGTAGACCTCGTCCCGGTTTTTATCGGTCACATGCTCCAGGTTTTCCTGGATGAGGTGCGACCCGATGTTCGAGGTCATGATAATGATGGTATTTTTGAAATCCACGGTCCGGCCCTTGTTGTCGGTCAGGCGGCCGTCGTCAAGGACCTGCAGCAGGATGTTGAACACATCCGGGTGGGCTTTCTCGATCTCGTCCAGCAGCACCACGGAATAGGGTTTTCGCCGGACTGCTTCAGTCAGTTGGCCGCTCTCTTCATATCCGACGTAGCCCGGCGGCGCCCCGACCAGCCGCGAGACGGTATGCCGTTCCTGGTACTCCGACATATCGATCCGGACCATGCTGTTCTCGCTGTTGAAAAGGAATTCCGCGAGGGCTTTTGCGAGTTCGGTCTTCCCGACACCGGTCGTTCCCAGGAAGAGGAACGAGCCGATCGGGCGTTTCGAATCCTGCAGCCCGGCGCGGCTCCGGCGGATGGCATCCGCAACCGCCCCGATTGCTTCCTCCTGGCCGACGACCCGCTTGTGGAGTTCGGTCTCAAGGCCCAGCAGTTTCTGTTTTTCGCTCTGCAGCATCCGGGAGACGGGAATACCGGTCCAGCGCGAGACCACTTCGGCAATTTCCTCAGCATCCACCTCCTCGTTCACCATCGCGGAATCTTTCTGCAGTCCGGTCAGTTTCTCTTTGAGTTCCTCGATGTTCTTTTCGGTCACCGGGATGCGGCCATAACGAATCTCCGCTACCTTGCCGAGGTCGCCGTTGCGTTCGGCACGTTCGGCCTCGAATTTCAGGTCCTCGATCTCGTTCTTCTTTGACTGAATCTGCTCAACCAGGTCTTTTTCCGACTGCCACTTTGCCTTCACCCGGTTGCGTTCCTCGGTCAGGTTCCCGATCTCCTCGTTGAGGCCCTTCAGTTTCCCCTGGTCCTTCTCGCGCTTGATGGCCTCCCGTTCGATCTCCAGCTGGCGTATCTTCCGTTCCAGGATCTCCAGTTCTTCCGGTACCGAGTTGATCTCGAGACGGAGTTTCGATGCAGCCTCATCGATCAGGTCGATAGCCTTGTCGGGAAGGAACCGGTCGGAGATATAGCGTTGCGAGAGTTCAACGGCAGCAATGATTGCCTCATCCTTGATCCTCACGTGGTGGTGGGTCTCGTATTTTTCCTTGATTCCCCGGAGGATGGAGATAGCATCCAGGGTATCCGGTTCATTGACCATCACCGGCTGGAACCGCCGCTCGAGCGCTTTGTCCTTCTCGAAATATTTCTGGAATTCCCGGAGGGTCGTTGCGCCAATGACATGCAGTTCTCCCCGTGACAGCGCAGGCTTGAGGATATTTGCCGCGTCCATTGCGCCTTCGCTCGCGCCTGCCCCGACCAGCGTATGGATCTCATCAATAAAGAGGACGATCTCCCCTTCCGCGGCGATCACTTCCTTGATCACGCTTTTCAGCCGTTCCTCGAATTCGCCTTTGAATTTTGCCCCGGCAATCAGGGCACCCATATCGAGGGAGTAGATCTGCTTGGATTTCAGGTTTTCCGGTACATCCCCGTCAATGATACGGTGGGCGAGACCTTCGGCAATGGCGGTCTTTCCCACGCCGGGCTCCCCGATGAGGATCGGGTTGTTTTTCGTTCTCCGGGAGAGAATTTGCAAAACCCTGCGGATCTCTTCGTCCCGTCCGATGACCGGATCGAGTTTCCCGCTCCGGGCAAGTTCATTCAGGTTCCGGGCATACTTTTCCAGGGAATTATAGGTCTCTTCCGCATTCTGGTTGTTCACGGTTGCACCTTTCCGCAACTGGCCGATGGCAGTTTTCAGGTCTTTCTCCGCAACGCCGTTCTCCTTCAACAGCCGGGACGTTCTGTCGTTCACCGAGAGGATTCCCAGGAGGAGATGCTCCAGGGAGACAAATTCGTCCCTGAATTCCCGGGCGAGCGAGTCAGCTTTCTGCAGGGCTTTTGTGGCATCGCCCGATAGGAAATGATCCCCGCCGGTGACTTTAGGCAAAGAATCGACGATCCCGTCAAGGGCCTGCGTGAAACGATCGAGGTTCACATTCAGTTTCTTCAGGAGATACGGGATGACATTCTCGTCAGCCATGAGCATCCCTTTCAGGAGATGCGAAGTTTCGATGGCCTGGTTCTGTTTTGCCGTTGCAATTTCCGTTGCCTTCTGTACAGCTTCCTGTGATTTGATGGTGAAATTGTTGAAATTCATGATGGCTTTTGTTCCTTGTCTCTTGTTCGATAATTCCAGTCCGATATTCGTAATAGCACTTTTTTCTCACAAATAGTTTGGTAATCTGACACTTGATCCGGAGAGAATTTGTGTACCGGGGAAGGTTGTACCGGGAGAACCGGGTATCCAGCTCATACACAAGCGGGTGAAGAACAAAGCCCCCGCCAATCTCCATGGCGATTTTCATCCCATTCGGAAATCCCCGGCCGTATCACCGTATCCCGGCACGTTTCTCTCATCAGGATTCCCGGTAATCACGCC
Source organism: Methanoregulaceae archaeon (assembly GCA_039683275.1). Lineage (GTDB taxonomy): Archaea > Halobacteriota > Methanomicrobia > Methanomicrobiales > Methanospirillaceae > JBDKRP01. The sequence goes on from JBDKRP010000036.1 coordinate 8,457, forward strand.
ATCGCTTCCGGCACCCGGTCCGGGACGGCGGAGGCTTATCGCATTTTTGAAATAATCCAATAGATCCGGCAGCGAAAAATTTCAGAAATACCTGACCCTTTATGACGGAATATGTACAATCCCTAAAGTCAGGTATCCGAACATGGACTTATCGGTTCTTACCCAGCTCAACGTCCTGTTGCAGCTCATGTGCGTTATCATCGTGGCCGCGTATCTCCTGACCCGGAGCCGGATCTTCCCGGAGATTCTCGACGGGCACGCAACCCTGCTGACACAGGTCATCCTGATCGTGTTCTTCGGCGCTCTCTCGGTCTATGGCACGATCAGCGGCATCGATTTCCTGGGCTCGGTCGTGAATGTCCGGGATCTCGGGCCCATGCTCGCCGGCCTGCTTGCCGGCCCGTGGGTCGGTATCGGCGCAGGCCTGATCGGGGCAGCCTACCGGTTCAGCATGGGCGGGCTCACCGTCTATTCCTGCTCGGTCACCGCGGTCTTTGCCGGGCTATTCGGCGGGCTCATCTGGCTGTACTGCAAAAAGAAGTTTGCAGGCTGGAAAATTGCCGTACTCTTTGCCGTCCTGATGGAAGTGTTCCACATGCTGCTCACGCTCCTCATCGCCCGCCCGTTCGACCAGGCTCTTGCGGTTGTCGACAGGGTATACATCCCCATGATCCTTGCAAATGCCATCGGGATGTATGTCTTCTGCGTCATGGTCGAGAACGTCCGGAAGGAGCGGAAACTTCAGGCGGAACGCGACTCCCTGCTCCAGGGAAAAGAGCAATAAAATATCCTATCGGGATCCAAGGCCGGTAATCAGGGACCCGGCCCTCTCACTTTTCTTTCAGCCGGTCCGGAATGGTATACCAACGGGGCTACAACCATATCCCCAAAAAGAAAAAGGTTACCGGATGCGCCGTTCCAAGCCATCTGAGAACCGGTATCTCCCTTTCGGCACGCGGATTTCGAACCGTGCCCCCTTTCCGGGTTCACCGGTCTCCGCGATGGTGATATTAGTAATCGAGAGGATCTCGCGGGTAAGGAAAAGCCCGAGGCCGGTGTGTTTCCCGTAGCCCTGCTCGAACAGGTGTATTTTGTCCTCACTCATAATCCCGACACCGTCATCCTCGCAGATAAGGACGAGACCGTCGCCCGTCTCATGGCAGAAGATGTGGATCTTCGTCATGGCATCTCCGCCATATCTCAGGGCATTGTCGATCAGGTTATAGAAGACTTTCTCAAAGAGCGGGTCAGCATACACCGACAGATCCTCCAGGTCAACCTCCACACGGATGTCCCCCAGGGAGAGAGAAGCAGCTGCCCGCCGGATATCTTCCGGGATATTTTTCCAGATGGGCGCTGTCGTCCCCATCTCCTCGTACACTTTTGTGAAATCGATCTGTTCCCCCATTATTTCAGCAATCAGCATCTCTTTTTTGAGATACTCTGATGCCTTGGGACCGGTATCGGGTTCTTCTTTT
>JBDKRP010000037.1:0-26677 GCA_039683275.1 Methanoregulaceae archaeon
CCGGGATTTTTCCATCCAATAATTTTAAGTGGCTATACCAAAATTGAAAACTATTTCGTATGAAACCGTATTTTTTCATTCCTGCGATGATTCTCCTGTTCTTTCCTGTCGCGGGATGCATGTCCCGGAATCCGACAGCCCCTGGAAAAAATGCGACCCGATTCGCCCGGGAAATCAATGCAAGCCAGGGCTATAACGATAATCTCGTAGTATCAGACCCTTCGAATGCTACTGCGTGGATTACCCGGGGAAATTACTATAACGATGCTTTCGGCCGGTACGAAACGGCAGTGCAGAGCTACGATAATGCCCCTGAACCGGGCCCGGAGAACGGGTGTGCCTGGTATTAAAAAGGGATTGCGCTCCGGAACATGAACCTGCTGAACGAATCACGGATCTTCTTCGGAAACGCGAAAAAGTATGGCTTCACTGTACCCGTTAATCGTATCAATTCCCTGCAATCGTGAACCGGATATACTCCTGCATCGGATTCTCCGCCAAGACTGGATATCAAAGAAGGGGAGAACCGATCCGGGACTTGATCCGAACCGGGTTCACCCTCCCGGTTTCATAGTGATCGGGTTCACTTTTCTTTCCAGGTACTCGTCCGCTACCCCGGGGAGAACAACTGCAAGTGCAACCTGTCAGGCTTGAAAAAAAGGTAGTCCCATTATTTAACAATCCGGATCTTCCGGTCGTTGCCTTCCAGGGCTCCAACCTTCCGGAGGTCGTTCACGAGACAGGTGATGAATGCCGGGGAAAAGGCAAGGCCGAGCGGAATATCCTCGTCCCCGTTTTCCGTCTCAACCGATTCCATTTCGGAAATAAGTTCCGGTAATGCCATCTTTCCCTTGTCCTCTATTGTTTTCATGACTTTCTCGATAGCGAGGCCTTTGAGGAGCTGGTTGTGGAGGAAGGTCTCAAGGGTGACCTCGTCGATATCCATGTCAACAAGGAGTTTCTCCAGTTCTTCCGGCTCGCAGGTGAAATACAGCCTGGGTTCGGTTGCAATACGGACCGCGGTCCCAAAAGTGACCCGGTGGGTCAGGGTGACATCATGACTCTTCGGGAGTTCGGGATCGATCTCATCCGCTGCTTCTGCCCTGCGCTCAATGATCAGGTCGTCGGGGGCCGCTTTCTTCCGGAGGACAATCCCTTCAGGCGTCTCTTCGGAGAGCTCATTCTGATCGAGCGTATGCAGGCAGCCCTGGAGAAGAAGCTCATTCTGGATCAGGGTGTACTGGTCCTCTTCAGAACCGGTTTCGAGGCAGGCGGCAATCTCTTTCTTCTTCTGTTCCAGGTCATCCCTGGAATAGATGACATCCCCGGGACCGAACTTTGTCATAATCCCGTCAATCCGGCTCCTCAAGGCAGTCAGGTTTTCGAGCATATCCGCGTACGGGGATTCATGACCCTCGCACTCATCCCCGCAACCGCAGCCGGAATGATCAGGGGTTCCCACTTCGTCCAGCTTCTCTACCAGCCGGATCATGTTCCCGAGTTTCCCGATGAGCAGCGTATCGTCGATGATCGCGCTCTCGGTCGACTTCTGCACGCGGCAGTTCTTCTCACGCAGGAACTTTATGAAGGTGTCGGCATCGTCTTCATCGTAAAACAGGAGGTGTTCTTCCAGAACCATGGGTACTTGTTGGGGGTATGAGGTTAAGGACTGTTGGGACCGGGCATGATGGGCGACGTCCGGATGGAGGGGCGGGCACGGGCGCTGTTGCTCGCAATGATCCAATACAATCCCGGAACCAAATTTCAAAATTTTCCGGGAGCCTGCCACGAAAAATTATGAGTCCGCTGCTTCTGTGCGGGCCCGCGTGCTCGTCCTTCCGCCAGCTCACGAACAGGGATTTGTCCGGGGATCGTTCCTTTAAGAGTTGGAATTGAATTCAGACCGAGAATAAACCGGTTGTTCCCTGTTCGGGCGGGAACGCTGTTTCCCGGGGATCTCCCTTCATCAGGCACAACACGGTGTCCTGAAATCCCCGACCCCTTTATATACTCATTTTTCCGTCGGAAAAACGGCCTCCGCCAAGGCCCTTTCCTGCCCCGATCTCAGGTTGGATCGATGAATCCATCGATCCGGAAATTGGGTGCCGGGAAGGGGCCGCTATTTCTGCAGAAAATGGGGGGATTTTAGGGCTTGGATTCCCCTAAATCCCGATTAAAACTGTCTGATTTTTTGTTTGGGAAATAATTCGGGATCCGGTCCGGCAAAACCGGGAAAAACAAGGAATCCGGGCTTGATTTGGGCTTATTTTAATACCCCCGGAGGGGCATTGCCCGGGACATAAAAATATCCCGTCTGGTACGTGTATCCGTCTCTCCGCTTTGCCATTGATCTGAGAGAAGCACGCCCCAGGTTTACTCCTTTTTCCCGGAATGTACAAGCCCCGTAACTATATATACTATGGTTATTTCAATATACTAAATTGGAAAAATATATACTTTCAGAATGCCAGAATCCCGGTATGAATCCGAGGTCGAGAGATGGATGTGCGGCACCGTGCTATCTTGGACACAATGTCTCGTATGAAGATATTGAAGCGGCCTTCCCGAAATTCATCAGGGACGATACTCTTCTCTGCGCTTTTTCCGGAAGGATCTATCCGGGCACCGGCACAAAAACTGCAGATCGGGAAACCGGCGTCCGGCTGATAGACTATCTTCTTATCACCCAGAACCATGTTGTTTTCTGGGGGCGGGGGCTGTACGGGCAGACTATCGAGGTAATCCCGTATGAACAGATCCTGGACGTGACCGTGTCGCAGTACGTAATCTTCGGGGAAATTTCCCTGACCGTACCTGCCGGGCAGAAACGGTTCGGGGACATGAACCCGAATGATGTGATGACCGCTGCAGAAATAATCCGGACAAGAATCTCCTGCGCCAAAAAGACCCACCCGTACCAGGGCCAGGGACATGAACCGGTGCCGGATACCCATCTGCTGTGCAAATTTCATTCCGCCATCTCTCATTCATCGGGCGACTCGTTCCAGGTTTTCCCGAATTCCTGCTGAAGAATACCGGATAACTTCTGCAGGAAAAAGGCGACCTTGTAACCACGGGTCCGGGAAATGTGCCGGACTAAAAATGCCTCGTATCTTAACCCGCTCATATAAGATCGAAAAAGGACACATTTTCTCCGGTCTGCAAACCCCGGGATGAGCGTGCTGCACTCTGGATTTTTCCGGAAAGGGGCCGGGAATCCGGGATAACCACCGTTTTATTCCTGTTCGATAGAAAAAAACGGCGGAAGGAGATTTCCCATTCCGCACATTGGTTTTAGTTCAGGTAATATGCGAGCCGTGACTCCGGCCAGATGCTGCTCCAGGTGGAACCGATGACGCTTCCATCGGTTGCGTCAACAACCGCCAGGTAGGTTTGCTCATAATCCTGGTTCCAGGAATAGCAGCCTTTCAGTTTGATGACCCAGGCAAGGTTCTCGACGTTCTGGTACCGGGTGACGACAGCCAGGTACCCCTCGGAAGAGCTTACCTTGAAATCACTGCCGCTGCCTATCCCGAAGTAACTCTCCGCAGTTTCGGTTGCTTCGCCCAGGGAGACCGAGTTCTTCAGGCCTGCGGTCACCAGGCGGTCAACGCCCCAGTAGTCAATGATCGCACCGGTCTGTGCATTGACCCGTACATGGACGAGGTTCGGGAGAAGGACGTGGTCTTTCTCTTCCCGGAAGACAAAGTCGTAGGCCTTTTTGTCAACCCGCTTCCAGTCCCCGGTGGTTGCGTTATACTCATAATCGTAATCCGAATAGATTTTGTCGATAACAAGGTTCCAGGTTTTCCCGGAGAAGCCATCATATTTTTGGCCGGCATAGTCCTTCGCGGCGGCATAGGCCTGGTCCCGGGTGATATTCAGGTCAGCTGACGTGGGAGCATTCTCCCCGAAATGCACGAATTCTACAACGCCCGTGTTCTGGTTCACATCAAACGTGTCAGAATCAACAGAGAGATGGTAATAGTTCCCGACCTCAAGGCTTCCCGTGGAGCTGAGCACAGGATCGAGCGCCAGATCGTTCATGAAGACCCGGACGCTGCTCTTGGCCTGGTCTACCGAAATGGGATAGTTGTCATTTGCCGATGCGGTATTCACTGAAGCCGGTGAACCTGATGCTGAAAGCGGATCAAGCTGGATGCTCATCGCACCTGCACCCGGCAGGAACGAGAGCACGCATACTGCGGCAATCAGAATAACAAACAGTCTGGTTTTTTCCATGGTTTTCCTCCAATCATTCGCGCACCGTACGGTGTGTGGACCATAATCTTGGTCTATAATCCTTATTTTCCTTAAATGCGGTTAAATCGAGCGATAACTGAAAAAATAATTTCAGTTATGCCGAAAAAGGGAAAATGCATTGAATCCGGTTTCCGGCAAATGGCAGGTAAAAATGAGGATGGGTCAGGCTGCAGCTTCTGCCACGTCCCATCTTGATATTACAGGAAGTTCATTGTCGAATCCCGGAAAATTGACCGGATCCCGGGAAAGACACCGGCATCGGATATCGCCGCCCGGATATTACCCCTTGAATCCCCGACATTTATTGCAGGACGTACTACGGGAAAAATAGTCAGAAAATTTCTGCATTCACGGAGGGGATACCGGTGACTGCCGGGAAGAACCGATGGGAGCCGGAGAAACGGGTACTGAAGATACATTGCCCGTGCCCGGAGACGTGTTCCCGATTGCGGGACTTCCCGGGGCAACGGAAGACTGGCCTGGTGAGGTGGCATCTGTGCTGCCGGAAAGCGGATGACCGCGGGGGCGCTCTATACCCCCATATTCGGCCATCAGGTACGTGCTTACAAAAATCAGTATTATCACGACAACTATCGCACCAAGGACTACGGCTTTTCTCATTCTGTTGACACCTGGTTACCGGGTACTCGGCCGGATAAAACAAAAACCTGGCTTTAAGTGAAAAAAACTGCATTGTCGTTCAGGACAGCTGACCGTAACCGGAAATCAATACGGACCCGGGAATTCCTGTTCTCCCGATAACCGGCTCACACACGGAAGATGAGAACACTGATTCCCATCCCTACGAACAACAGGCAGGTAAACCATTCGAACCCTCGCTGTATTTTCGGTTCACTCCGGAGTGCGTCCGCAAAAGACGAGGCGCACAGGGCTAGAAGCAGGCACCAGACAGTCCCGGTAACGAGGAACATACCCCCAAGAAAAAGAAATGGCAGCCATCCGGGATTCGAGACGGGATCGATAAACTGCGGCAGGAAAGCGAGGAAAAAGAGCGCTACTTTCGGGTTCAGCAGATTCGTGAAAAAACCCTGCCGGTATATCTCCCACTTCCCTGCAGGTATCACTTCGGGACCGGAAGCCGGCCGGGCGGCGGTTCCCCGGACAACCGTCATAAACCCAAGGGTTATCAGGTAAAACCCGCCGGTGATGCAGATTACCGTGAACGCTATCGGAGAGAGCGCCAGTATTGAATAGAGTCCGGTGGCGGCAGCAATGACATGGACAACACATCCGGAACCGACGCCAAGTACCGACACCACCCCGGCCATCCGTCCCTGCGAAAGGCTCCGACCCAGGATGTACAGCGTGTCCTGGCCGGGAATCAGATTCAGGGCGATACCGGCCAGGAGAAAGATTTCGAAATTCTGTGTCCCGAACATGCTACTGCCCCTGCCCCGGGGACCTCATGTTCCCGGGTTTTTTGCTGTACTTGAGGGAAGGTTCTTCCGATCCCTTCGGATCAGGGCGGTTTCAGGATGTTTCCCCCACTCCGGGGAACGATAGCACAGAACTCTTACAAAGGAAATCCTGCTACACCCATGTTCCCACCCATGAGCACCCGTCCCGACCCGTACGCTACGTTTTGGCAGATAGCTCATAACGCTGGCGTTAGGTGAAAAAAAGACTGCAGTTAATGCAATTCCGCTGTTACGCGGAGGCATGGTATATCCGGATTACGGGGATCCCCCTGTTCATGTTTCCTTTTTGAAACGGTATTTCCAGATGAAATACAGAACCACTGCAAGGAACATAAGCGACAGAAGAAACAGCGTAGATATTCCCACACCAAAAACCGGGCTTTCCATTCCGGATAATCCGGGCGGGAATCCATAAATCCATCGTTGCGTGAATTTTTTCTGCACTAGTTTTCTGTACTATTTCTTTGCGATTCTGTCTCGGGAAGGTTGCCGGGAAACAGGGGAATTATCCAGGGCAAAGGAGGGTATCCGGGCAACCTCCCCGCAACCGATGTTCCGGCCATGTACGACCTCATATATCTGCAGGAATCTCTTCATCCGGAGATTCTTTCAGGAGATCCCGGGCATGCCATGCAAAGAACACCGCTGCCAGGCTGAGAGCTGCAGCAAGGAGAAATGCAACCTGGAAACCGGCAACAATATGCGGCATGGGGACCGCAAACGGATCGTGATTGTACTGTACGGCAGCCTCCCCGGCAAGCAGGGTCTCGGAGAACGCGATCTGGAAGATCACGATCCCGAGGATAATTCCGGTATTTCCAAGAGCCTTCATGATACCGGAAGCGGCTCCCTTCATATCTGTCGGGCTATGGTCCATGATCAGTTTGGTATTCGGAACCAGGAATATTCCCCGGGCAAGACCGAGGACGATAAGGAGGACTATCGCCAGTACAAGCGTGATATTATCGGGCAGCCAGGCAAATACCAGATACACCGCAGCTGCCCCGAGTGCCCCGAGAACGCAGAGATTTCTCGCGCTGAACCTGTCCGTGAGGATCCCGACGCCCGGGCAGGTCAGGAGCATCACGGCTCCCGGCAGGATTATGATAAGACTGGTCAGTTCATAGGAATAGCCCAGTACAAGGTGCAGGTAAAACGGGAAGAGAAAGACCGGCCCGTTAAAGACCATCTTCAGGAGAAAAAACGAGATGTTTGCGTTGGTGAAGTGCCAGTTCCTGAATAAGGAGATATCAAAGGCCGGATCTTCCGATGAACTTTCATAGAGTATGGCCAGGCTCCAGAAGGCGACCGTGAACAGGATCAGGCTCCCGGTGACGAGGCTCGTGAGACCGAAGGCATGTATGGAACTTATCGCAAGGATCAGGGCAACGCTTGCACACGAAAAAAGGGTCGCACCGATGATATCGAACCGCCGTTCCGGGGACCCGGTTCTTTTCGGCAGCGTAAACCATCCTGTCGCAAAGATTACCGCACAGACAGGTACGTTGAAGAAGAAGATCCAGCGCCAGGCAAAGAGATCGGTGATACCAACACCAATCGTGGGCCCCAGGATAACCCCCAGTACTGCCGCTGCCGAGACATACGCGAATCCCGTTCCCTGCTGCTCCCGGGATACGTGACGGGTAATCCAGGCAGGGCCGACAGATGAGACCATTGCCGCACCCAGGGCCTGGAGGCCCCGGAACAGGATGAGCTGGTTCAGGTACGGGGAGAGCCCGCAGAGAAGCGACCCCAGAGAAAAAACGACGATTCCCGCAAGAAACACCTTCCGGTAACTCCAGACATCACCGAGTTTCCCGAAAAAGAGGAGAAGTCCCGAGAGAACCAGGAGGTACACGATGATGATCGCGGAGGCCATCCCCGTGCTGGTATGGAGATCCTCTGCGACAAAGGGAAGGGAGATCGTGATACTGCTGACCGCCAGCGAGCTGAGGAGGGCGCCAATGGAAATAAGCGCGAGGTTGATCCGAGAGTAGCGTTCTGCGCCATCTGTACTTCCGGCAACCATCTATCAGAAGATCACCGTACCTGGTATATGAGGATTTCATTTTTGATCGGGAGCCGCGGATCCGGACAAAACACAATCCATTTGTGCAGGAACGCAAAAGTACGAACTAATTGTGCTGAACCGGTTTACCGGGTGGAAAAAAGCGGCGATCATTGCCTGTTGCGTCATGCTTGTAATCGCCGGCGTCTCCTTTGCAATCGGATATACTGTACAAGCCGATCAAAGGAAGCACCTCATCCAGCTTCATCTCACGGAGGTTGCCAGCCGGATAGCCGGAGGTATAAACGGTGACGGACTGCTCTCGATAAAACCGGGCGACGAGGGATCGCCGGTTTACCTCTCTTTTGCAAGGCCGCTCTACGATGCCCGCAGGAACGAATCAAATATTGTAAATGCGTTTATCCTGCGCGTAGACGACGGAAACATAAGTTATGTCGTCCATGACGCGTACGTCGTACGAGGGCTCGATCCGTATGTTGTACGGACCGGCTACCCCGTAACGGAGGATAAGGAGATTATCCGGGCAGCATTTGCGGGGCCGACCACTTCCCCGGATGTCTATACGTCCCGGTGGGGATCGTTCCTCTCCGGGTATGCCCCGGTGAAGGATTCGAACGGTACCGTTGTCGGCATCCTGGGCATTGATGAGACGGCAGATACCGTGTACCAGTACGAATATTCCGGTCTGTTCAGCCTCGTTGAAGTGGTGTGAAAAATCCGGGATACCAGTAGCGTTGCACGGAACCGGGGTAGTGCGGCAGGATCGCCGGAACCCCTTTCTCCCGAAAACCTCATTTCCTGTAAAGACCCTCGCTCTTCAGGCTCCTTTCCTGACAAACGTCCCCTGCTTGCATTCATCGAATGCCTGCGGCAATTTTTCATGAGTATGCATGACAGTGGAGCCGCCCCACGTAAAGGTATGCAGGACCGGTTCCCCTACCGTCCGAGCATCATCCCGAAAGCCGCTTTATGATTCAGGGACCCCTGCCGGAGGTTCGACCAGACCTGGAGGATATCGGTCCGTGACGTATTTGCTATCGCTGAATCAAGAGCGGCAATATCCTGCCCTTCGACAGAAAAACCAGCGTTGAGCGCACCCTCCAGGGAGGAATCTCCAACCGGTCCAAGTGCAGCATAGGCAGATTGGATCTCCGGATAATGATAGCCAACAGAGGCGTTCCCGGTCTGGTTTTCAGAGAGCCCGTACCGGTTCATCAGCAGCCGGACCTCCTGGATATGGGACGTTTCCGCTTCGGCAATATTCGAAAACACTGGCAGCGAATACCGATCTGCCCAGCGGGAGTACAGATCATGCGCAAGTTGCTCCTCTTCGCGCAGATACTGGATATCCCGGATCTCAGATTCGGTCAGCGGGGAACTGTTATCCGGTGGAAGAAGCGTCGGGACATAAGAATAATATCCGGTCCAGTTCCTATAACCAGACCCCCCGCAACCTCCATCCGGACAATAACCCTGAGTATAACCGGTCGCGTTATTCTGGTCATACCAATCGTCCATCATGCCGGGGCCGTATCCTTGTCCATAGCCGGTCCGATTATCAAAAGTGTACCCCCCGCACATCATCCCCAGGCAATATCCCTGGCCATAACCTGTCCCATTTCCCGGGCCATACCCTCCGGTCATCATGCCCGGGCCTCTTCCCTGCCAGGGACTCTGGGCAATCCTCCCGATTCCGGTTGCCAGCACCACGAGGATCACGAGTATGACAATTACGAGAATTCCCCCAATCAGAATAAGCCTGTTCCGTTCCACAGCCCTTCACAAAAAGTCCCTGTTCATCAGGTGACCATAATAGTTCGTAATATGACACGATGCGCCGGGTCGTCTGCAGCATGCTGCAGAGCCCTGTCCACCCGGACCGGCTGCATATGCCCGGAGAGAATCTGTACTGCATCGCGTTGCTTGGAGAATCCGCGGTTTTTTCTGCCGAAACGTGCAGGGACCCCTGGAAGCAAAGCACCTACAGGGTTCCCGGATCCGGCTCAAATCACGGGACAATCTCCGTCACGCCGGGACCGACAGCCGGCTGGTCACCCTGTTGATAATCCCCTGTTCCCGCTCGCCGTGCATTATGCTCTGGAATTCCTGTCTTGGGATCTGGAAGGGTTTTTCCCATCCGATTATCCAGAACAGGATATCGTTTCTCGATTCCGTAAGGCAGGCCACCCCTTCCGCTCTTTTCGTGTAGGGATTCAGGATTATACAGGGATGCCCCAGGTCTCCCAGCCGTCTCGCCGGAACTATTGAAATACAATACTCGCTTTGCTCGATACAGAGGACAATATCATTGTCCGTTCTCTGGATACCCCCGGCAGAAATCATCGATTTTCCAGCCTCCGTTTTTCCCGGTTACAACTTCATCACGGCTGGATAAGAACCGCAGGATATTGGAAAAAAAGCAGGGTTTTTTTTCCAGCCTTCCTTCGTAAGAGCATGAACCGGTCTGTCCGGCTCCGGAACCGGATCAGGGAATTTTTTTCATATCGGATCCGGTTCTTTTCATCGTCGCGCCCTTCAGGGCAAGAACAGCAAATCCTCCGAAGAGAAGTGCGAGACCGAGGACAGCAAGCCCGGCCCGGGTATCTCCGGTTATCTGGGTCAGGAGGCCGACAGCTGAAGGTCCGACAAAACCTCCGAAATTCCCGATGGAGTTAACAACCGCTATCCCGACTGCCGCCGCAGATCCGGCGAGAAAGATCGGGGGGAGCGTCCAGAAGGGACCGAACGTGCAGAATATCCCGACCGTTGCAAGGGTGAGCATCAGGATTGCAATGACAGGATTCGGGGCAAGTGCGGATCCGATCATACCGATCCCTCCCAGCATCGGAGGAATTGCCGTATGGTACCTGCGTTCAAGAGTCCTGTCGGAATGCCGGGACCAGAGAATCATTGCGACTGCAGCAGCCCCGTAGGGAATTACCGTTATCAGGCCGATCTCGAAATTTGTGGCTCCGGTTTCCATTCCCTTGATAATCTGTGGCATCCAGAATGCAATCCCGTACAGTCCGATGGTCAGCATGCAGTAGATAACCGCAAGGTGCCAGACACGGGGGTTCCGGAGCATCTCCATCAGGGATTCCGGATTCTTTCCTGTAGGTTCCTTCCTCTCGCGGGCAATCTCCGAAATAAGCCAGGCCTTCTCCTCTGTCCGCAGCCAGCGGGCATCTTTGGGCGAATCGGTCAGGATAAAAAACGTGACTGCCCCAAGAATAACTGCAGGAAAACCTTCAAGAATAAACAGCCAGCGCCATCCCTCGAGACCCAGCCATGCGATATTGTCTAAAATCCAGGTTGAAACGGGGGCTCCGGCAATGTTTGCAAGGGTGAGTGCGGTCATGAAGAGAGCAACTGCCCGGGCAAGATCCCGTGCCGGGAACCACCGGGTGACATAATAAATTACTCCCGGGAAGAACCCGGCTTCTGCGATCCCGAGCAGGAACCTCAATACGGTAAGCTGGAGAGCGTCCTGCGCAAAACCCGTGATGATGACGATTATTCCCCAGCTGATCAGGATCCTCGCAATCCAGATTCGCGCCCCTATCTTCTGGAGTATGATGTTACTCGGGACTTCGAAGATCAGGTACCCGATAAAGAAAATCCCGGAGAGAAAGCCAAAGAGTTCTGCGCCAATCCCAAGGGAACTGTTCATCTGGAGGGCAGCGTATCCGAAATTTACCCGGTCCAGGTACGCGACAATATAGAGAAGGAACAGGAACGGGAGAAGGTGAAGGGTGACTTTCCGGACGGTCGCATCGCCCGGATCCGAAGCAGGAGAATCCACGCAGATAGGTCACCGGCACCTGACATTAATCCGCCGTTTTCCGGTCAGCCATTAAAATGATGATGGGAGTAGCAATCCCGGATGAATTCCTGCCGTCGGTTTTTGCTCTGGTTAGTCGGGGGTTTCAGATACCCGATTTCAGGGGTCTGGTGCGCAGGGCAGAACGGGCAGATTGCTGCATCCACATCGCCGGATTTTTCCCGGACCGGGCAATAGTAAATGCCGTCAACCAGCTCAACCGAGTCTCCGCCAGGAAACGGCGTCCCTACGGGATGCGCCGGTTCCTGCAGGACAAACATGCAGAACCCGGCAAGAAGATATTTCAGGAACCGGAGATGGGCCCCGTCTGCATCCGCCGCTTTGCAGCAGGCATTCCCGGCCATCGCCCAATAGGTGGCTGCGGACTCCGGAAGGGAATCGGAAAAACGACTGAATGCTCCCTGCTGCTGCATGAGCCGGACACGCTGGAAGGTCCCGAGCAGGTATTCGGTTATCTTTGCCGTGAGCAGGTCCCGGTATGCAGGGTCCATATCCTTCACGGTTGTCGAAAAATTCTGTTTCATCTGCTGTATGTCGGAAGGAGAGTAGCGCAGGACAATCCCGGCAAGTGCCGCTCCCAGGTCTGCCCGGGAAGATACCCGTGCAAGCTCGCAGCATTCGCTCCGGATAGTAGTGCACACCGCGTCCCGTCTTAGGAATTCCCTGTTCCCTGAAGAATTCCTCTTCCCGAATAACATTCTTTACTCCATTTGCTTTTAGGGAATCATCAGGTCTTCGTTCGGGAACCTGGGTACGGGGCATTCATGCCGTCCTCGTTATGCCAGGGAAATTTTTGGTGCACAATTCCCAAAACGGTTAAGAAGCTGGTGCACTTCCATAACGACAGGCGGTGCGTCAGTCAGAATGTATTTAATATGCCCCGGCCTATGTAGTTAGCATGGTGAATACCATGAGTGAGTGTTTTATTCTCTGAAAGGATTCGTTTTTTTGATACCACCCTCCGGGATGGGGAACAGACGCCGGGCGTGTCGTTGTCGCCTGACGCAAAACTTGAGATCGCAACAAGGCTTTCTGATATCGGTGTCCATGTAGTGGAAGCCGGATCCGCCGCAGCCTCCGAGGGAGAACGCGAAGCAATCCGGGTAATCTCCGGTGCCGGGCTCAGAAGCGAGTGCTGCGCCTACGTGCGGGCGCTCCGGGAAGATATCGATCTTGCCGCGGATTACGGGGCTGATTCGGTACACCTTGTAGTCCCGGTCAGCGATCTCCATATCCAGAAGAAACTGAGAAAGACCCGGGACCAGGTCTGCGAGATGGCGTGGAGTGCTGTCGAGTACGCTAAGGAACGCGGCCTCATCGTGGAACTGAGCGGGGAGGATGCTTCCCGTGCAGACCAGGATTTCCTGAACGAGATCTTCTCCGAAGGGGTCAGGCGCGGTGCGGACAGGCTCTGCTTCTGCGATACGGTCGGACTCCTCACACCGGAGAAGGCAGCGGTGTATATCCCTTCGATTGCACGGATTGCGCCGCTCTCTATTCATTGCCACGACGACCTTGGGTTTGCTGTCGCAACAACTTTTGCGGCCCTGAAAGCAGGGGCGAGCTGCGCCCATGTTACGGTAAATGGTCTCGGGGAGCGGGCGGGCAACACGCCGCTTGAAGAGATCGTGATGGCGCTCGAGATCCTGTACGGGTATAAAACCGGCATCAAGACGAAGGATCTCTATCCGCTCGCAACGCTCGTTTCCCGCCTGACCGGAGTGTCCCTGCCAACCAACAAGGCGGTTGTCGGGGAGATGGCGTTCACCCACGAGAGCGGCATCCATGCTCACGGAGTTATCCGGGAACCGTCCACATATGAGTCGGTACAACCGGAGATGGTTGGCAGGAAGCGAAGGCTCGTCCTCGGAAAACATTCCGGGACGGCTTCCGTGGAAGCCGCACTGCACGAGATGAACTACCAGCCGGAAGAGAACCAGCTGAAGGAGATCGTCAAACGGGTCAAATCGCTCGGGGACCAGGGGAAACGCGTCACCGATGCCGACCTGATGGCGATTGCCGATGCGGTCCTTGCCATCGAGTGCAGACCCGTCCTCAAGCTCCGTCAGTTTACCGTAGTCTCGGGAAGCAATGCTATCCCGACTGCATCGGTTACTCTGGTTGTCGACGGGGAAGAAGTTACCGGGGCAGCAACCGGGGCGGGACCGGTCGACGCCGCAATGGAAGTCCTCCGGAAATGCGTTGCGGATGTTGCCGACATACGCCTCGAAGAGTATCACGTCGACGCTATCCGGGGCGGAACCGATGCGCTCGTCGACGTTACGGTAAGATTAAGTAAAGACGGGAAGATAATTACGTCACGCGGCGCCCGCACGGACATCATCATGGCGAGTGTCGAGGCAATGATAGCCGGCATGAACCGGCTTCTGAGGGAAGAGCATGAAGACAGGAGCACGAATCCTGATTGAATCACTGCAGCACCAGGGGGTCGAGACAATCTTCGGCTACCCGGGTGGCTCAGTGCTGCCGATCTATGATGAACTCTACGATTCACCATTGCGGCACATTCTGGTACGGCACGAACAGGCGGCAGCTCACGCGGCGGACGGGTACGCCCGCGCCGGCGGCCGCGTAGGGGTATGCCTTGCCACATCGGGACCAGGCGCCTGTAACCTCGTGACCGGGATTGCGACGGCATACATGGACTCAAGTCCGATGGTTGCAATCACCGGCCAGGTCCCGACCACCATGCTCGGGAACGATGCTTTCCAGGAGTCGGATATCACCGGTATCACGATGCCTGTTACGAAACACAACTACCTCGTGAAAAGGACCGAGGATATCGGGCGCGTTATAACGGAGTCGTTCTATATCGCAAATACCGGCAGGAAAGGCCCGGTCCTTGTCGATCTCCCGAAAGACGTGAACACGCGGGAGATTGAATACGAAGTCGGCTCTGAGAAGATGAGCCTCCGGGGATACCAGCCGACACTGAAAGGGCACAAACGGCAGATAGAAAAGGCCCTTGAACTCGTTGCGCTTGCAGAAAAGCCCCTGATCTATGCAGGTGGCGGCGTTATCCTCTCGGATGCATCACCCGAGCTTGTCCGGCTCGCCGAGACATTGCAGGTTCCGGTGACGACTACCCTGATGGGCCTCGGCGCCATCCCGGGAGATCATCCCCTGAACCTCGGGATGCTTGGCATGCACGGGACCGAGTACGCGAACTTTGCCGTGACCGAATGCGATCTCCTGATAGCAATCGGTGCCAGGTTCGACGACCGCGTTACCGGTAAGATTGATACCTTCGCATCGCATGCAAAAATCATCCATATCGATATCGATCCTGCCGAGATCGGAAAGAACAAACACGTCGACATTCCCATTGTCGGCGATGTGAAATCGGTTCTCTCGGATATGCTTGCGCTCCTGAAAAAAACCGGGACCATCGATGCGTGGCACAAGAAGCTGAAGCACTGGAAACAGCACCATCCCCTCCGGTTCGCGGACGACGGGAAGCTGCGCCCCCAGTTCATTCTCCGGAAGATGAGCGAAATGTTCGGCCCGGACTCCGTGATTGTCTCGGAAGTCGGCCAGAACCAGATGTGGACCGCCCAGTATTACCAGTTCAAGCGGCCCCGCCAGTGGATCACCTCCGGCGGGCTCGGGACCATGGGATTCGGGTTCCCTGCCGCAATCGGGGCCAATTTCGCGCGGCCCGATCTCCCGGTCTTCGACGTCGCGGGAGACGGCAGCATCCAGATGAATATCCAGGAACTCGGGACCGTGGCCCAGTACAATATCCCGGTCAAGATTGCAGTCCTGAACAACCAGTACCTCGGGATGGTACGGCAGTGGCAGGAGCTCTTCTATGACCGGAGGTATTCCTTCACGGAACTTCCGCCGGTCGATTTCGTGAAGATCGCAAACGCGTACGGGATCGGGGGTATCAGGGTCGAATCCTGCGAAGAAGTAATGCCTGCCCTGAAAGCAGCAGTCGAAACGGATGGGCCGTTCATGCTGGACTTCCGGATCGAACGGGAAGAGAATGTATTCCCGATGGTTCCCGCAGGTGCGGCAATTAACGAGATGATAGGGGGGCACACACCCTCATGAAGCTGCATACGCTTTCGGTCCTTGTCGAGAACAAGGCCGGGGTACTCTCCCGGGTGACCGGCCTCTTCTCCCGGCGCGGGTTCAACATCGAGAGCCTCGCGGTCGGGACCTGCGAGGAACCTGACCTGAGCAGGATCACGATTACGGTCATGAGCGACGATGCCCAGATCGAGCAGATCCAGAAGCAGCTGAACAAGCTGATTGACATCATCAAGGTCTCGGACATCACGTACCTGGACCGGGTCGAGCGGGAACTGGCACTCATAAAGGTCGCAGCTGAACCGGGATCTGGCAGGGCGGAGGTCATGCAGATAGCGACCATCTTCCGGGCGCAGATCGTGGATGTCGGCGCAAAAACCGTGGTCCTGGAAGTGACCGGGGATACGGATAAGATCGATGCGCTGGAAAAACTTCTCCGGCAGTACGGGATCAAGGAACTTGTGCGAACCGGGAAAGTTGCGATACTCCGTGGCGCAAAAACCGTAACCCCTACAAAATAATCTTTTTGACTTTTTTCTTCGGTTCCACCGGAACAGAAGATTCATTTCATCAGGAGGTGAATTCCGGGGTATGGATGATATTACCGGGGCCGGGGAGACTGAATCCCCGGGAACGGCACCTGATACGGAGGCCCTCCTCGAGGAAGGAGAAGATCTCTTTAACCGGGGAAATTATCTCAGGGCAATAGAATTTTTCGACCGGGTCCTTGCGGCAGATCCCGCAAACGTGAAGGCATTGATCCTGAAAGGCCGCGCGTTTGGCGAACGAGGCACGTACAGCGAAGCGATGGTCTGCCTGAAAAAAGCGATCGATCTCGATCCATCCAACTCCGATGCCTGGTTCTACCGGGGCCTTACCGAGCAGCACATGGGCCGGTACGCGGAGGCGGATGAAGCGTACTCAAAAGCTGTCGAACTTCACGCTGAATATTCCCGGGTCTGGGCTGCAAAAGGTGCGGCGCTCGTGAAGATGGGGAAATACGAAGCTGCCATCGAAAGTTACAAGCAGGCTCTCTCCATCGATCCCGAAAACACTCTCCTCCAGCAGGAGAAGAAACTTGCAACCATGCTCAACAACTTCAGGGTCCGAGCGGAGACTGAAGTGCAGGCAGTTAAGGAAGATGCTTCCCGCGTGTTATCCTCGGGAGACGATATGAGCAGGAATCTCAAGAACAAAGTGATCAACCCGATTGGAAACGCTCTTAGCGGATTCGCCGCAAAGATCGGGAAAAACAAGAAAGACTGATTTTTTTTATTTTCCCATTTGCTTTCTATAAGTAATTTTTCATGGGTAAGGTCGGAATAATTCGACATTGTTATATGTTAGCATGCTACAAGATATCACGGTATGATTCTGGGACTTCCGGATATTACTGTCTATGTTGTCGGGGGAGCGGTAGCAATTGTTATTGTTCTTCTCCTGTACTGGGGACTAACGTTCAGGGGGCATGATGACTGATGGCTGATATTGTCACCGTCGTTGTAGTCGCGCTCTATTTCATCCTGATGCTCGTTATCGGGATATGGGCCTCCCGTAAGATCAAAAACACGGAAGATTACCTTGTCGCTGGGAGATCTCTTGGGTTCTGGGTCTTTGTGCTCCTGATGATCGGAACGGTCTGCTCGGGAATGTCTCTCCTGGGTGTTTCGGGTCTCGGGTATAAAGCGGGCTGGCCGACCATCTGGGAACAGATCTTTGTCCCGCTCTCCATCGGGTTCTGTATCATCTTTTTTGGGGTGAAACTTCACACCATTGCACGGAAGTCCGGGTACGTGACCGTCCAGGATTATCTCGCTCACCGGTACCAGAGCCCGACCGCCCTTCGTTCGCTTGCCGCAGTGGCAGGTATCATTGTTTCCCTGATCTATCTTGTCGGGCAATATACTGCAATTGCCATAGTCCTGATGTGGATCTTCGGGATTCCGCTCTGGCTGGCGCTCGTCATCGCGACCCTGGTCGTCACGGTGTATACGACAATCGGCGGTCTCTACGCGGTTGCGTGGGCTGCGCTCATCCAGTCGATCATGCTGATCATCGGTATCTTCGTGATGGGCCCGATTATTATCTGGTATGCGGGAGGGTTCACTCATGTGAACGAGGTCATCGCGACCCTCAACCCGAATCTCGTAATGCCCTGGAACCCGGTCGGCGCATTCGCTCCGGCGTACCTGGTCTCGTTCGGGATCATGCTCATGATCGGCCTTGCCTGTGCCCCGCATGTCATCAATAACGTCCTCGCGGTAAAAGATCAGAAATATTTCAAGTGGGCACCCATCGTTGCATTCATCATCTACGGGATTGCAATGTTCCTCCTGAAATTCACGGGTTTTGCCGGAATTACTATGGTCAAGGACGGCCTCTTTACCCTCCCGGCAGTTCCGAATGCGCAGGATTTCGTTATTCTTTATGGCATTCAGTACGCTATGCCGATGGTTGCACTCTGGGCGATTTTTGCGGTCATTGTTCTCGCAGCGGTCATGTCCACGACCGACCGTCTCATGCTGACCATTGGTGCCATGTGCTCGTGGGATCTGTACAAGAAAGTGCTGAAACCGGATGCCGAAGATAAAAATGTCCTTCTGCTCAGTAAGATTGTCGTTATCCTGTCGGCAATCGGGACCATGATCCTTGCGATAAGTCCCCCGGAAATGCTGGCAAGCCTGATCTGGATGGGAATCGGTATCATGCTCTCAACGTTTGCGGTTCCGCTCCTTGCAGGGTTATACTGGAGAGGAGCAACCCGTGAGGGAGCGCTTGCGAGTATGGCTCTTGGCCTTGCAGGTGCAGTCGCTTTCGGTTTCCTCAATTATTTCAAGATAGTCTTTCTCGGAATTGACTTCGGGAAGATCCCGCTCCACTTCTCATTCTATCCGCTGGTTATCTCGTTCCTTGCGATGGTAATCGTGAGCCTGGCCACAAAAAAGACGGATGCGAAGATCCTTGATGAGACGCTCACCGGCTGGTATATCCAGTCAAAATAATTTTTCCGGATCAGTGGACGGTTCCGCTGTAGCCCGTTATTCAGGTATCAGTACCTTGCTTTTTTAATAGTTTCATACGATTAAACAGAAACGTGATTCTTGAAGGCGGGATTATCTTTCCCGGAACGTCTGACTTTTTTCATTTCACCCGGATAGGGAACTTCCCTGGACGTAATATCCCGGATAGCTTCAAATGCCCCGGTTATCTCCCCGTTGCTTCCCTTCATGGGGAATGCTGTAAAACGGAACGACCGATCGTCACCACCCCGGAATTTCGGGAAAAATTTCTCGGATGAGAGAGATTCTCCCGAACGATGGATATATTGATATTTTTTCAGGATGGAGGGATTATCTTCAAATACAAGATCCAGAAGCATCCCGCTCCGTTCTCCATACACGGGAACTGCGTGCTCTCCATTCCCCCTGCCCAGCATATCCTTCGCCGGTACCCCGGTTAATTCCTCCAGAGCCCGGTTCCATACAACCACTTTCTTTTCCGTATCCAGAGCAAGGACGGAATCCGGAATGCCATTCAGTATCGTGGCAAGATGCTGCTCCTGAAGGGCAATCCTGCGCATCATCTCTTTTTTCTCCGATATGTCCCGCACAAAACAGAAACAGTATTCCTGTGAACCGTAGTTGAGGTACCGGAAATGAACCCTGACATCAGTTTTTATCCCGTTGGCTTTAATGAGACTTAGTTCCCCGGCGTACTGCAGTTTTTCTTTGGTTCTGGACCAGATTTCACTCCATTCTGAATCACCGTAAGGTACGGCAAATTTGTCCCAGGAAAAAGACGTGATCATCTGGGTAGTGTATCCCAGGAGGTCGAGAACCGGCGGGTTGGCATACTGCACCCTGCCGTCCGGAGTGAGCCAGAGAATCAGATCCGGGGAAAGATCCAGGGCAAACTGAGTGAGCCGGAACCGGATCTCCAGTTGATCCCTGTTTGAGATCTCCCTGTGTAACTGGCGGGTAAGATACCGGAATTCCTGCTCCTGGGATTCAACTTTCTTCTCCAGGGAATCGCGGGATTTTTGGAGTTGTTCTTCCTTTTTTTTACGTGCGGTAATATCGATATTGAGGGAAATGTAGCCAAGGAGTGTTCCTGCATTGTCATATATTGCCCGGTTTATTGCCCGTAACCATCCGATCTTACCGGGAGACATGACGACTCTTACTTCAAATGCACCAACCGGGTTTTCCGGAGTCGCCTTTTCAGCATATTGCGACAGGAGAGGCCAGTCCTCCTTTGGGATAAACGAGTGACAATACGCCCCGATTATTTCGTCCCTGGGTCGTTTCAGTTCCCGGAAACAGGTGTCATTTGCAGCCAGGATCCGGCCTTCGGGACTTACATATACAATATGGCTTCCGGGAATCTCGGGTAAAGGCATATCACTAGTCTGAGGTTCCGGTATCCGCTGGAGGATTATGCCTCCTCCTGCCTTGCCAGTCCCGAATATAACGGGTACGAAGATTATATGAAACGAGTATTTACCTCCCAGTATTGTCAATGTCAAATCCCGTTCCCGTGGTTCACGCCCCCGTATAGTCTCTTTGAGTTCTGCGCGAAATACCGGATCCAGGATCTCGGGAATACCCAGGACAGTGATTCTTTTTCCCAGGACACCCGGTGCGGAAAGATGTAACTGCCTCAAAAAACCCGGGTGTATCGCTGCAACATATCCCCCATTGTCCAACAAGAGGTACCAGTCCCGGACAAATTTCTGAAGCGATAAAAAAGAAAACCGGTGGGAGGGAAAATAAAATTTGGCACTGCCCCTCTGCCTGACATCAACCATTCCCTGTATCTGGAGAATGTCAAGATATTTTGCTGCACTGATACGGTTTGCCCCAAGACTTTCTGCGATCTCGCGTATTGTCATTCCCGTAGGATTTTCATTCAGAAGATTGCATATCCTGGAAACCTTGGGAGCATATTTTTCCATTTCTATCCGATGTCGAAAAACGTTAGCGTAGTGCTATTTATACTTACTGTAGTGCATAACAAATTGGATATACAAATTAGAGTCTTTTTAGCAGAGAAATTTCATTTTTAACACTATATGAAAATGTTTTTAATTGCAGGGGGCGGGAGTGTCGAAAACGGATCGGTGTGAATAACCCGGACTGTATTTTGGATTGTATGTTGAAAAAGGATTGATTGTTTATCAGGACGTGCTTCGTATCTCCGAATCGGGGAGGCCTGACCGTATGGAACGATTGCCTGCCGGGTGTGAGGGAGGAAACACGAAGTTTTCCCGGCATGTGCATTCCGGAATGAAATTATCGAGATGATCTATTCATTGAAAGCCGAAGTAAACTGGAGGAAACTGCATGGGGATACAACAAAATACGGATTCATGGGAACGGGATAAATCTGATGCTGCCGGCCGGTGCGGATACGTGGGAACTATTTCCGGAGGTGCGTAAGTGTCCCCGGATGGTGAAACCGGGGGTCAGGCCCTCACACTCAAAGATCTGACCGGAAACCCGGCCCCTCTCGGACTGCTTGCATTTGGTATGACGACCATATTCCTGAATCTGCACAATGCAGGGATATTTGCACTCGGTTCGGTCGTCTTTGCCACCGGAATTTTTTACGGGGGCATCGCCCAGATCATTGCCGGCATTATGGAATGGAAGAAGAACAACTCGTTCGGGACTACCGCATTCATATCGTTCGGGATGTTCTGGCTCTCCCTTGTCGGGATTATCCTGATGCCGGTATTAGGGATATCCCAGCCCTTCGGGATGCTGGATTTCGTATCGTTCCTCGCGATCTGGGGTCTCTTTGCATTTGTGATGTTCGTGATAACACTTCGGATGCCGCGTACGATGCAGATTGTATTCGGGCTGCTCACGCTGCTCTTTGTTCTGCTTATTGCAGGGAACCTGACCTCGAGTGTCGCGATCCTGCAGATTGCAGGGGTTGTAGGGATCATCTGCGGCCTCTCTGCAATGTATACCGGCCTCGGACAGCTTATGAATGAAGTATACAGGGAAAATATCATCAACCTCGGGTGAAGAAAATGGCTGAATTACGCGATTATATCCAGATGTTTGAACAGAACCCGCTTGCGCATGCGGTCGTAGATAGCGATCTTAAAATCGTTGCATTGAACGATGCATTCTGCTCGCTTATGGGTTTTGGCCGGGATCGTCTGCTGGGTATGAGCTTTAACGATTTCACGAACCGGAACTTTATCAAATATATAGAAAATTCCGGGGGATCCCTGACTGATGCTTTTAACCAGAAAGTGCTGACTGTCGGAGAGAGTACAGTTGATACCCCCTCCGGCATTCACGTGATTGTCAGGACAAACATTCCTATTCTTGGCGATGACAGGGAGATCCGGTACATCTATATTACCTATAACGAAATCACCCGACTCGTCAAGAACCGGGAGTACATGGCAAAAGAGATTGAAGAAATGGCCAGGATCTATGGAATCATGGCGAGCGGCGATCTCACCCCCAGGTATACGATTACTGAGGCCGATGCCGACACCCAGGCAACCCATGACCAGCTCGTGAAACTGCGGGATGCGGTCCGGGGAATCGTCATCAATCTCGAAGAAAATATCGGGGACGTTAACAAACGGATGCAGAACATGGTCAACGGTGCGGAAAATGCCACCCGCAGTATCGAGGATGCATCCAAGGGTATCCAGCAGATTGCGAGGAATACAACGAAAGTGAGCGAGATCGCCGAGAAATCCTCGCAGGGTGTCGACCAGATCCAGAAAGCCATGCAGGACATGAGCGCTGCTGTAGAAGAGATTACCTCCAGCATGGAATCGGTATCTGTCCTCTCCAAGGAAACGAACGATCTCTCCCATAACGGGGCGAAACTTGCCGGGAAAGCTGAGAAAAGTATGGGCGAGATCTCAGCATCGTCCGGGAAAGTATTCGAGATCGTTTCCGATGTTGAGAAACAGATGGGGGAGATTTCAAAAATTGTGGTTCTTATCCGGGATCTTGCCAACCAGACCAACCTCCTCGCCCTGAATGCAGCAATTGAGGCTGCCCGGGCAGGAGATGCGGGACGAGGGTTTGCGGTTGTCGCAACAGAAGTGAAGTCTCTTGCCCAGGAATCGAGGAACTCGGCAGAGCGGATCGAAGAAATGATCTCAATTCTCAAGAAGAGCACCCAGAATGCGTCAACCGCAATGGTTGAATCCAAAACTACTGTCGAGCAGGGTTCAGCCATGGTAACGGAAACCCTGCAATCCTTCAACAAGATTGCTGCCGCCGTAGAGAAAGTTGCAAAGAGTGCGTCTGAAGTAGCCGCTGCAACCGAAGAGCAGGCAGCAACCACGGAGGAGATCACGGCAAGCGTCCATGAAGTGGCAAACCTGGTTGAGCAGACCGCAAAGGAAGCCGGCGACGCAGCAGCAGCATCAGAAGAGGCATCAGCCGCAATTGATGAGATCTCAACGATGGTCCACTCGGTTGATACTACCGCTATCGAAGCAATGGAAGCGAACAAGAGATTCAAAGTGGCCTGAACCGGAGGTGTGGTTATGGCGTCAGCGGGGAGCTTAAAAACCCAGCAGGTACAGGCTGATCAGAAAGAGCAGGTTCACCAGGCAATACAGGTGGTCGAATTTGTTCTGGGAAAGGAACTGTTTGCTATCGATCTTTTCGACGTGAAAGAGGTGGTTGAATATACCACTATCACAAAACTTCCGAACACACCTCCCTATATCAAGGGAATCATCGATCTTCGCGGCGAGATTACGACGATTGTCGATCTCAAGGAACGATTAAACATCCATGAAGATGGTGGAATCTCTGAGGAGAACAAGAGGATCATAGTCCTTGATGAGAAGATCACGGAATCCAAGATCGGGATCATCGTGGACGATGTTTCCTCAGTCTCAACATTTGAGATGAGCCAGGTGGACAGTACGTCCACGACAGGGAACACGGATGATCATACGATTCTCGGGATTATCAAGAAGAAGGTCCGGGTGAAGGACAAGGAAGTGAACGGCCTGATTATCTGGATCGATATCAAGCCGCTCCTGAAAGATATCCATATTTAATTTTTAGAGCGCGGATTATAGGATTTTTAACCTTTCCCGGGGATTCCGGAAAGGTTCGGAAAAAGGATTCGATCTATGTCTCACCGAGATGCGATGGGCTATCGGAAATATTCCTGGATTTTTGAGTCAGACCCGGGTAATTTTCATCAGACCGTCCCATCCTGGGTTGCAGGTTCCATTTCCCGGATCCCTGGTTCCGGAGGGGAGAGAGTTTCGGTTCTGTACATCGATGACGAACCGGATCTGCTCAATCTGGGAAAACATTTTCTGGAGCGGTCAGGTTTCCTTGCGGTCGAAACTGCGGTGTCAGGTGAGGCGGGACTCAAACGGCTCACAAAGGGAAAGATAGATGTTATTGTATCGGATTACCAGATGGCCGGGATCGATGGAATCGACGTATTAAAAGAGATCCGGAAGAGCGGGAACGCTACACCGTTCATCATCTTTACCGGTAAAGGCCGGGAGGAAGTCGTGATAGAAGCCCTGAACGAAGGCGCAGATTTTTACCTCCAGAAAGGGGGTGATCCAAAGTCCCAGTTCGCAGAGCTTGAACACAAGATCTTTCAGGCATACCGCCGCCAGCATGCCGAACGGGAAGTCCTGGAGTCAAGGTCTCTTCTCTCTACTGTGTTTGAATCTATTGCTGACGGGATTCTCGTTATCGGTTCCGGCCGGAAGATTGCCGCATGGAACGGGCAATTCCTGAAAATGTGGCAGATTCCTCCGGAATGTATCGAAATGCGAGACCTGGAACCTGTTCTGGAAATAATCTGTTCCCATATACTCACTCCGGACTCATTCCTGCAGCAGATGAACCGGATATCGTCACAACCGGATCTTATCCGGCGGGATATTTTTCTGACCAATGATGGCAGGATTTTTGAATGGTATCTGCAGCCCCAGTGGATAGGAAACGAAATACTCGGAGGAATCCTGAGTTTCCGGGATGTGACTGCCCGTATGCCGGAGCGGCAATTGTAACGCTGCAGATTGTGATGCCGCGTTCCGGAAACCGGCAACCCTTTTTGACCCTGCCGGGGATCTTCATTGTCCCCTGCGGTTGTGCGTAATACTATAATCCCCGGGCTCCAATAAGAATGGAAGTGAAAACCGCTATCCTTGGTGGAGGGCTTGCCGGAATAACCCTCGCCCGTCTCCTTACGGAACAGGGACACGATGTTATTGTCCTTGAGGCAGAACCCGAGTACGGCGGACTCTGCCGGTCTGTTTCCGATAATGGTTTTACCTTTGATATCGGTGGATCGCATATCATTTTTTCCCGGGATACAGAAGTCCTGGATTTCATGCGCAGGGTCATTTCCGGGAATGAACAGCGCAATACCCGTAATACCAAAATTTTCTACAAGGGCGGCCTTGTGAAATATCCGTTTGAGAACGGCCTCTCAGAACTACCCCCGGAAGACCGGTTCTTCTGTATTAACGAATTCGTAAAAACCCTTATTGCAGTTGAAAAAGGGGAGATCCATGCCCCGGAAAATTTCCGTGACTGGATTTATTATACGTTCGGAAAAGGAATTGCCGAATGCTACATGGTTCCCTATAACGAGAAGATATGGAAATATCCGGCAAACCGGATGTCGCTCCACTGGGTTGACGGGCGCATTCCCCGGCCTCCCGTGGAAGATATCATCAGATCCGCTATCGGGATAGAAACCGAAGGGTATACCCACCAGGCTGTCTTTTCTTACCCGGTTCTCGGCGGGATCGAGTCCCTGGTGCGGGCAATTGCCGCTCCTGTCAAGGACAAGATTCTTACCGGCTTTAAGGTAATGCAGATCAGAAAGAACGGTTCCGTTTGGAAAATCAGTGACGGACAACGGGAGATCGTTGCAGACCGGTGTATCTCCACGATTCCGGTTCAGAACCTCCTGCCCTGTCTCGATAGGGTACCAGATTCCGTCACTTCTGCCTGCGGTTCTCTTGTTTACAATTCGCTCATCTCGGTTACCCTCGGCATACAAGGCAAGGTACCGCCGATTTCCTGGTTATACATTCCCGAACCTGCTCTCGGAATGACGAACCGGATTTCTTTCCCCTCCAATTACAGTGTCCGTGCAGCTCCGGATGGCACGGGGTCTATTCTTGCTGAGATCACGCATCAGCCCGGGGATTCCGCGGGAAAAATGACAGATGCAAAACTTGTCGAAGAGGTCATTTCGACTCTTACGAAGATGGGATATGTTACAGAAAAGCAGGTGATCTATTCCCGGGTCCACCGGCAGCCGTTTGCCTATGTGGTATACGATCTTACGTACCAGGAAAATATCGCAGTAGTCCATAACTATTGCGATGAGATCGGGATCCCGCTTGTAGGCCGGTTCGCACAGTTCGAGTACCTGAATATGGATGGCGTCATCCGAAGCGTCATGGATTTTGTGCGGGGGCAGTCATGCGCATAAATTTTTATGTTGAGGATATGCTTTTTTTCAAATATATCGGCTGTGCTACGGTCGCAAAAACCCTGTACCGTGAACTTGAGAAATGCCAGGATCTGGAAATGTCCTGGAAGGGATACCGTGCCTCGTTCGATCTGGTGCATTATCATACGTTCGGTCCCCTTGCGCTCCTGAACCGGAAACTCGCAGACGGGAAAAAAGTCCTGACCGCCCACTCGACCCCCCGGATCAATGAAGGGAACATACGGCTCTCGAAGACCATCAACCGGTATTACCCGAAGCTGTACCGGAAATTCGATCATATCATTGCGATATCCCGGCCCTGCGAGGAGGAAGTAAAAGAGCTCGTGCCTGACGTTCCGGTTACGTTTATCACGAACGGGGTAAACCGGGATAAATTCACATCATCTCCTGAAAAGCGGGCAGCGTTCCGGCAGCGTTTCCAGATCCCGGAGGATGCGGAGGTTATGCTCACTGTAGCCCAGCAGACCCCGCGAAAAGGGGTGTATGATTTCCTGGACCTTGCAAAGAGGATGCCGGACCGGTACTGGGTCTGGGTCGGGGGATTTCCGTACG
>JBDKRP010000038.1:0-2198 GCA_039683275.1 Methanoregulaceae archaeon
ATATACAACGGGGGATGTTTGCTGCCATATCCTGCACCGGATAATCCGGGGGTCGCAGGCCGATAAAGAGAGATAACTTATTTTACTAAAACGTCGTTGTTCTATAGCACACGCGAGGATTGCCGAACCGGGCCGGATGCGCCGGGTGAAGGCTCCGGACAAGGAGCTGACGGATAATCGCTGTGTGAACAGTATGGCGCGAGGGTAGCCAAGCCAGGCCAAAGGCGCTAGGTTGAGGGCCTAGTCTCGTAGGAGTTCTTGGGTTCGAATCCCATCCCTCGCATTCTTCTGAAACTTCTCTCCGGGAGCAGCGGCAGTCCCGGCTGCGGAACCGTTTTCCAGCAGGAACGTGGGATACATTCCTGCTCCTGCCCATTCTTCGGAAAGACGAGGCATATCATTCTTCCGGATCTATGTTACGTCCCCGCCGGTAAATATCCTCAAACTGACCGGCTCTTTCCTGCCGGGACGATCCGGGACAATCCGGAGTTCCTGCGGGCCACGAGGTACTTTTTCCGGATCCGCGAACAATGATGAAGTTTAACCGTTTTCTCATCCAGTAGTTCTTAGTGAGATCCGAAAAACGGACGTGAACCGCAATGCAAGGACAATTCCGATTCCTGAAAGCCGGCATCATGATCTGCATTGTCGGGGCGATCCTTGCAGCAGGCGTTATTCCCGCAGCGGCGGAGACGGATACGGGTTCCCTCCCGGCGGGCGTCGTGAACAATACAACTGCCGGCTTCCCTCCCGGGACGCCCCCTTCCCGCCAGGGAGACCTGAACGCAACCGGTAATGCCACAGCGGGCGGACCAGGAGCCAATACTTCGATACTTCCGGGAAATCCGCTCTACGGCCTGAAACTGACCTTTGAAAAAATGGACGAATCCTTCACCTTCAACAGTTCTGACCGGCTCGCCAAGCAACTGTATCACGCGGACAACCGGCTTTCCGAAGCAGAATCTGCATTTCTCCAGAATAATACCGCAGACGCGGAGCGTGCCCTCTCCGGATATTACGATGATACAAATGCGACCGCTGCAACTCTTGCGGGCCTGCCGCCAGGAGCCCCGGGACTCCGGGATGCAGAGAGAACGATGGAAACCCACCAGCAGGTACTCGGGCAGCTGATCACCGCACACCCGAATAGTACGGGGCTCCAGGAAGCATTCAGGAACAATGCCGCGATCCAGGAATGGGTCCGGGAGCAGGTAACCCGGGACAATGAAACCCGGGGCCGGATAACGAACAACGGAGAAGCGGAAGGAACCTTCAGTATTCCTGCAGGACAGCCGGGTCAGAACCTGACACAGGACTGGAATATCCGGAATCCATCCCAGGTACAGGTGAACCAGACTTCATCCCAACAACCGGAAATCCAGAAGACAGGCACTGGCAGGGGAAATACTTCTGCGAACGGGATAAGCAATTCACCCGGACGCGAGATCAGCGGGAACGATACCGGTACATCGGAGAACCCGGCCGGACAGATCCGGAGTCCCCCGCAAAACCAGAGCCCGTCGCAGGGTCAGAATCCCCGGGGCGCCGGGCAGGATGATGCATCCGGGAAGAGTACCCAAAACCAGAATACAGGAAAAAAACAGGGTAATGGAAGGTAGTTGTGGATTCCGGATCCATCCGGAACTTCCTGATACCCAGCGGGGATGCAGGATTTTTCCCTTCACCATATATACCAGGAACACGAAACCAACCGGAGGAGACGATGATCCGTTTCATAAGCTGCATGGTACTGGTTTCGCTTGTTCTATGTGCTCCGGCCCTTGCAGATACCGGCGCGAGCTATACGATACTCTATACGATAGCGCTCCATGAAAACGGATCGGCGCTCTGGACGGTGGAATACCGGACACCGCTTGCAACCCAGGCCGAACAGGATTCCTTTGCAGAGACCGTCAATACGACGCCCGGGTTTTCCGGGGAAAGCGTCCGTGCCCTGATGGAGACTTCTGCTGCACAGGCGTCTGCCGCGACCGGCCGCCAGATGGCAATCCAGGATTTCACCTCATCCGTTTCCATCCAGAGTTCCCCGACCGGAACCTACGGGGTCGTGCGATACTCTTTCCTCTGGACGAATTTTGCAAAGGCTGATGCAGGAACCCTCGTCATGGGAGACGCTTTTGCCGGGGGACTCTACCTGCCCACCGGGGCATCGCTTGTCGTCGGGATCCCGGACGGGT
>JBDKRP010000039.1:0-4045 GCA_039683275.1 Methanoregulaceae archaeon
CCGGGCTCTTCTGCGCGATCCATGCCGCTGTGCCGGGATCAAGAGTCGTCCTGTTCGAGAAGAACGAACAGCCCGGAAAGAAGCTCCTGCTCTCGGGGACCGGGCAGTGCAACATTACCCATGCCGGAGAAATCCGTGATTTCCTGACCCGGTACGGCGATCACGGGAAATTTGTAAAACCGGCGCTGATGGGCTTCTCCAACAAGGACCTTGTCCGGTTCTTCTCGGAACGGGGACTTGCCATGGTAACGGAAGAGAACGGCAAGGTCTTTCCAAAAACCCGTTCAGCTTCCGATGTCCTCGATCTGCTGCTCCGCGAATGCAGGATGCGGGGCGTGGAGGTGAGGAGCGGAGAACCGGTGCTTTCAGTCGGGAAGAACGCTGACGGTTTTCTCATAACCACCATGACTGGTGCATACCCTGCACGGGCCGTGGTCATCACAACCGGCGGGGCCTCGTACCCGAAGACCGGGTCCACGGGCGATGGCGCACGGATTGCGGCAGCGCTCGGCCAGCCTGTCACGGATCTTGCGCCGTCGCTCACACCGGCTATCATCCGCAACTACCCGTTTGCCGGCCTTGCCGGCATCTCGTTTGAGGACATAACGTTCACTCTCTGGCATGACGGAAGGAAGACCGGCACGTTCCGGGGCGACATCCTCTTCACGCACACGGGGCTTTCTGGCCCCGGCATTCTCGATGCCTCGCGGCATTTCGTTCCCGGAGATACCCTCCGCCTCTCGTTTGCAGGAGCTGCATCCCGCGAATCCTTTGACCGGGACCTAGCAGCCCTCCTCCAGGCCCAGGGCACGCGGCTGGTCCGGACTGCGATGGCGGGTCTCCGCCTGCCCGACCGGCTCATGAGGGCAATCCTTGAACTCTCCGGCATTCCGGACGATCTCACCTGCGCTCATGTAACAGCCGGGCAGAGAAAGGAGATCGCCACCCGCTGCACCGAATTCCCGTTTGTCATCGAACGGCTGGGAGACTTCTCTGTTGCAATGGCGACACGTGGCGGTGTAGCGCTTGAGTCCGTGAACCAGAAGAGCATGGAATCAAAGCTCGTCCCCTGCCTCTTCTTTGCCGGCGAAGTGCTGGACATTGACGGCGATACCGGGGGATACAACCTCCAGGCCGCCTTCTCGACCGGGTACGCTTCTGCAATGGCGCTCAGGAGCCGAAAGCTTCACCACTAGTGATACCCTTCCTGTTGAGAAACGGCACCTTAAAATCCCAAACAGCGCACCGGGTACCTATGGAATTGGCGTTCAGGAAGAAATGGGGCATCATGTTCAAAGCCGTGCTCATCATGCTCGGCCTGCTGATTATCCGGACGGCAATCGATCTTGCCGGTTACGACATCATACCGGTCAACCGGGTGGTCGGTGCGTTCATCACGGGTGCCATCTTCACCATTGCTATCATCTTCACCGGCACGTTCACGGATTTCAAGGAGAGCGAGAAAGTGGGATCCGAACTTGCCACGTCACTAAAAGCCCTGTATAACGACAGCCGGGTCCTCCCCCTGGCTGACGAGAAACCCCTGATGATGTTCCGTTCTCATGTCCGGGAACTCCACCGCACCATCCGCGACAGCCTGCTGGAAAACCGGTTTGAGCTTAACGCTGTCAACCGGGCCATGGACAGGATCAACGATGATATCCGTACGTTGGCGTTCCTGAATGTGGCACCGCCCCTTGTCGCCAAGCTCCGGAACGAAATGGGCGCCATCGATAAGATTTGCAACCGTATTGAAGTGATTATCCGCACGGACTTCATCCCTGCTGCCTATGCGCTCGCAGAGATCGCTACCGGGGGCGTCGTCCTGCTCCTCTTCTTCCTCCACATGGACAACATATTCGAGAGCACGATGATCTTTGTCATTGTTACCACCATGCTTATCGGCCTGCTCCTCCTCATCCATGACATGGACAACCCGTTCGAGTTCGGCAACGATGCATACGCGGATGTTGATCTCGAATCACTGGTTATGCTGGAGAAGTACTTCGAAGAGCAGGATGCGGCGATGGAGAAGAGCGGGACCGGGAATTGATACTTTTTAGAGCATTTTTTTCAAAAGCGCTCGGGAGAATTACAGTATTACTTCTATAATTGTTACTCGGGGAAATGCAATAAAAGAGAGATAATCCTTCGTAGAGTTCGTATTTTTTTTCTGCTTTGATCGCCCCCTTGCGCCAGCCCTGCCCCCATTGGGGGCGGGGGCGCCGGCGATGCCTCTGTATTACCTGAAAGGGGTATTCCGATACGGAATTGTTTTCAAAAAGGAAATTGAAGCCGGCGCGGGGCGCCCTTCGGGGATTGAGTGGTTCATCAGAACCACGAAATCGAGAAGAACCATCAGGTTCTTCGAGTCGGCGGCGGCCAATCATCATAACCGGGGGTATGGGGGCATCAGCCCCCATCATTCCTATTGAGGATTTTTTTACAATGACAGCGAACGCATTTTTTCTCTGAAAAAAGCTTACTCCCCGCTCTTCTTCACGCCGCCCGGGCCAACCGTGATCCCCGCTTTCTTGATGAGGTAATATCCGGCAGTGAGACCGACAATGATAACACCGATACTCATCATCTCAAAGCCGTACTCAAAGCCGTTCATGTTCGAGGGGTCCATCAGGATGACCTTACGCGCCACGGCGATGACGGCCAGCAGGATCACGATCTCGACATGGATGGTGTTCTCGCGGAAGTACGCCTTGATGGTATCGAGGAGCTCGACGCCGATCAGCACCAGCAGGAAGGCGCCAAGCACGTTGATCATCTCGTGCGACTCCATCAGGATGGGGCTGGTTGTGAGAAGCGCCCCGACAAGGAGCACGGCAAGGTCCGCCATGGCAGCAAGAAGAACGATGACCAGCATCACCATCAGGGCCGCATAGATCCCCTTCTCAATCTTTTCTATAATAGAGATAACTTCCATGATTGTTAGTCCCTCCAGGGAACAAGGTCCGGCTCTGCCGGGTCGTACAGGCTTACGACATCGCCAATGACGATCACGGCCGGGGGCTTGACACCGGCCTTCTTTGCCTCACCCGCGATCGTTTCAAGGGTGCCGGTCGTGACACGGCGGTCCTTCCGCAGCCCGCGCTCGATGATGGCAACCGGGGTTGTCGCAGTTTTCCCGTTCTTCACCAGCACTGCTGCAATCTTTGCAAGGTTCGCAACGCCCATAAGGATGACGATCGTGCCCCGGCTTTTTGCCAGCAGCTCCCAGTCGAGCGCCGGTTCCGCTTTGGTCGGGTCCTCGTTGCCGGTCAGGACCGTGACCTGGCTTGCGTACTTCCGGTGGGTGAGCGGGATGCCGACCGATGCAGGGACCGCGAGGGCACTTGAGATCCCCGGTACCATCTCCACTTCTATCCCGGCGGCACGGACCGTCTCCAGTTCCTCGCCGCCCCGGCCAAAGAGGAACGGGTCGCCGCCCTTGAGCCGGACAACGCGTTTTCCTTTCTGTGCCCGGTCCACCATCAGTGCCTCGATCTCGTCCTGCTCGAGATTGTGCTTGCCGCCGTACTTGCCGCAGTCGATCTTCTCTGCATCGGCCGGGAGAGTTGACAGTATCTCTTCGCCCGGAAGCTGGTCGTAGAGCACGACCTCAGCGCGGTCGATCACGTTGCGGCCCCGCTGCGTGAGAAGTCCCTCTGCACCCGGCCCCGATCCCACAAGGTAAACTTTTCCTTTCATCCGGTAATCCCCAGTCGTTTGTAGGCTTCGTCTATCAGGCCCTGGGCCTTTGCTTTCAGCTTCATGCCCTCTTCCCGGGCCTGCTCAATCGTTGCCACATCCACTTCAATCCGCTCGGTCCGGCTCCCGTCCAGAGCAAGGACTTCGGCGATGAGGTGCCCGCCGCGGGAGTAAATCCCAAGCGGCGTGAAGCAGCCTCCACCGAGCTTCTCCATGACCGCCCGCTCGATGGCTACGTCGGTGCGGGTCTTGGGGTGGTCAAGAGCAGAGAGCACCTCCATGAGCGACGGATCTGCCCGGCTGACAACCGCGACCGTTCCCTGGTTGGGGGACGGGACGAACT
>JBDKRP010000040.1:0-5463 GCA_039683275.1 Methanoregulaceae archaeon
GCCCACCGGGAGATAGCATCCGCAATCCGACGCATTGACGGCCGGGTCGATGTCATGATCGTGGCACGGGGAGGCGGCTCCTTTGAGGACCTGTTCCCCTTCAACCACCCCGACGTGGCCCGGGCGATTGCTGCATGTCATACCCCGGTGGTGAGCGCAATCGGCCATGAGACCGATGTTACGCTCGCAGATCTTGCAGCTGATCTCCGGGCCCCGACGCCATCCGCTGCCGCTGAATGTGTTGTCCCGGACAGGGAACTCCTCCGGGAAGATCTCCGGGGGATCCGGGGCCGTCTCGGGAAAGCGCTTACCCTCCGGCTCGGCCATGCCCGCGAGGAACTGGCCGGGATCCGTGAACGGATGCACCCGGGCCGGTTCCTCCGGAAGATCGCGGAGCGGAGGCAGCAGCCCGCCGATCTCGCGGAACGGATGAACCGGGCAATCCTCGGCAGGCTGGAGAAAGAGCGCCTGCTCGTGCGCTCGCTCGGGGACTCGCTTTCGGCGAGAAGCCCGCCTGCTGTCCTTGCCCGGGGTTATTGTATAGCCGAGTTGGACGGAACCATTGTAAAATCGGCAGGCCAGCTGCATCGCAATGACAGGCTCCGGCTCCGTATGCGGGACGGGTCCGCCCGCGTGCAGGTGCAGGACGTCGTACCGGAGGGTACCCATGACACAGACGTATGAAGAACTCATAACCGAACTCAAGGATGTTGTCCGGAAAATAGAAGACGGCGAGACCGGTCTCGATGAGAGCATCCGGCTCTATGAACGGGGAGCGGCTCTCGTGAAGCAGTGCGAGGAACTGCTCGCTGCAGCCGAGATGAAGATCACCCGTATCAGCGGGGACCCGTAACTTCCATTTCGACGACCATCTCTCTTCCTTCCGCAAGGGCTGCAATGAGCTCCCGGGGCAGGGTCACCGCGACCCGGTCGGAGAAGACGGCAATCGTCCTCCCGCAGACAAAACTGCTTCTTCTCCAGACGAGATCAGTCGGGTGATCGAGCGTCATAGCTGCCGAACCCTGCCCGTGGATTTCAACGGAAATGTCGCCGCACCGGAGCCGGGTCACGAGCTGCGCGCCGTCCCGGGAGATCGCCTGCCGGAATTCCGGGGAGAGATCCCGTGCCCCTTTATCGGCAGCGATTCCAATAATGCAGTCTCCCGCGAGGGTCAGGTGAGTTTCTTTCGTCACCTCGAACGTGGTCGGGTGGGTGCCCCGCACCAACGGGTGGCCCCGGCAGCGTATGGTTTCCCGTGCCTCCATGTTTTAAGAGCTTGCTCTCCCAAGTGATAGCAATGACCATTTTCGTTTCCTGCCCGACCTGTAAAAGCGAGGAAGAACACGACGTTCTTTCCGAAGGACGGGATCTCCTTGTCAAGTGCGGCGTATGCGGGAATGTCCACCGGGTCCCGGTACCGCAGGAGCCGGAACCCATTCTTGTGAAGGCCATTGTGAGCAGCGGGAACGAGTCCCGGACATGCAGCGTAGAATTTCTCCCGGATGATCCCTGCGAGACGGGGGATCCTCTTGTCGCGGAGTGCGGGGATGACGCAGTCGGCGTCGAGATCACTTCTATCGAGAGTCACGGCAAACGCGTGAACTCAGCCCGTGCCGGAGATGTCGAGACGCTCTGGACCCGGGTCATTGAACGGGTTGTCGTGAAAATTTCGGTGCATGACGGCAGGCGGACCATCCCCCTCTATGTTACCTGCGATGGGGAAGACCCGTTTACCGTCAACGAGATCTATACGATGAACAAAATGCGGTTCCGGATCTCCCACATCAAACTCCGCGACGGTCCCATCCTCAGGAAAGAAGGCTGGAAGACCGTGGCATTCAAGATCACCAGGATTTACGCCTACCGGGTGTGAAAGTTCCGGCAGGTGCTGAATAACCGGGCGGGTTCCACCCGGAATTCCCGGGAAGTCTTTTTTCCTGAACATTGAGGGGTCCCGGTTGGCTTTTCGTGCCGGAAGAACCGGAACGCCGCAACATTTCCCGGGGAATAAACAAAGACAATCACGATTTTCCGAAAAAGAGAGTCGGGGGGCCGGAAAAAAGTCCCCCTTCAGGACTCACTTATGATGTGCCTGTTGAGACTACGGTCAGGGAGATTGAATGGACCCCGGAGTCAAGAACGACCGAGTCATTCGTGACAGCAAGTACCGATCCGATACGGGATGAGATCTGGTCCGTTGAATTCAGGGCAGTCCCGTTTTCGAGGGTGGTTACGCCCATCTGGAGTTGGTCCCCTGTTTTCAGGCTCGACACACTCATATTCATCAGGGCAAAGCGCGAGGCGGGAATCTGCTGGACAAGGTTCTCTTCATCAGGGACTGCGAGAGTCTTGGTTTCGCCTTTCTTCATTCCGACAACTCCCTGGGACATCGTATTGTACTCATCGGCAAAGAGGGCGTACTTCCCAGTCCATCCTTCATTCAGGACATAGACAGGAAGGCTGGTCACATCTTCCGTGGTTGTCGTATTTGCCAGGAGTTCTATCTGTTTGGAGTAGTAGACCGCGTATCCGTTACGGGCGGCATCCGTGAAGACCTGCTGGTTTGAGGTAAGAACCGGCCGTCCCTGCGCATCTTTCAGCGTGAAGTCGATAAGTACTGATTCTCCGGATTTTATCCCGGCAAGAGACGTAATCCAGCTGTAGCCCAGGGTAGATACAATCATCGCCACCGCGACAATGACACAAAGAAGGATCGCCCCGATCTTTTTCCAGTTGGTGGGAGTTTTTTTCTCAAACTTCGGTTTCATCCTTATACGTTCTTTCCGCTCAAATCATAAACTAGTACGATTTCCCCGTGACACCCATGAATCCCGGATATGCAGAATTTATACCGTTCTGCGACAACATTTCCCCTATGGACGGACTCACGAAGAAGCTCGTTGTAGGCATCGGCATTGTACTGTTTGTTTTTGGTGTCCTGATTGCAGGCCGGTTCCCCGGCTTCTATTATAACGAGACTCTCGCGGGCGCGGGGTATGTCATGTGGATGTTCGGACTCGTCATGATTGCACTCGGATTTTTCAAAAAGTGACAGGACGGGTTCCAGCGGGGATTTCCCCGATCAGGAATGAACAGGGTATACCGGAAATGCAAGGGAGAACTGGCCGATACGAGGAGGGAATGGATTGAGCAGCCCCCTGCAAAAGAGTGCTCTTTTTCCCGACAACCCGTACCTCCTCTCGCCACTTTTCGAAACCGGGACCCGGGCATCCCATTGTATGCAGAACCCGGTGCAATGACACAGATATGCAGTTATAGGAACAGCACCGAAAAATTCTGCTGGAACCGCAACTCCGGCCGTAGTAACGGCCGGATCTTCCTGGAAAACCATCGGTGTGACCATGAGCAATGAACGAATTCTCGTTGTTGAAGATTCCGTGGTAACGAGCACGATTATCAGGGCAACGCTGGAGAAAATCGGGTATACGGTTGCCGGGGTGGTTGACAACGGGCCGGATTCGATCACGGCTGCAGCAGATCTGAAGCCCGATCTCATCCTGATGGACATCATTCTCAAAGGCACGATGACCGGGATCGAGGCGGCCAGGGAGATCCGCGAAAAACTGGATATCCCGGTTATCTTCCTTACTGCGCAGTCCGATGATTCCACGATAGATACTGCGGTCACCGCCGACGCGTTCGGGTACCTGATCAAGCCGCCCGATGAGCTGACCCTGAAGACGACAATCCAGATTACCCTGTACAAACATGCCCTGGACGAGAAACTCCAGGTCCGGGAGCGGACGATCACCGTGCTCCTCAACGCAGTCCCCGATGCCCTGGCCCTGGCCGACAGCCAGAAGAAGATCGTTGCGGTCAACAGGGCCATGGCCGAAAAAATGGGAAAGGCCGGATCCCCTATCACCGGAATATCCGTTAAGGAACTGGTCGAATCCGGTGTTGTCTCCATTCCCCCGGAGAAGATCGACAGCCTGTATGAATCCGGAAAACCGGCACACTTTGAGAACCAGGCGGGCGACAAGTGGTTCGAGACTTCGATATATCCGATCCAGGACCGGTCCGGGGCAACCGTGACCCTCGCCATCCAGTCGCATGATATCACGTACCGGAAATACCTGGAAGAGGAACGGAACCGGTCGCTGATTGACTGAAAGAAGAACTGTTACCCGGGATCCGGGGCAGGAGTACCCCGGCTGTTTCCCGGGGGATGGGGAATGCGATACCCGGTTCCTGAAAAACCGTATCTCACCCACCCTGAAATACGCCCAAATTGAACCCGTTTTCCTCATTTTTCCCGGTTTTTCTTCCCCGGATCCCGAATTAATTTACAAGAAAAAAATCAGAAGGTTTTAATCGGGATTTGAGCCAATCGAGGGCAGGATATGCCCCCAATTTCTGCAGAAACAGAGGCCCCTTCCCGCCATCGTATTTTTGGATCGATAGATTGCATGATTTGACTTGAGATCGGGGCGGGAAAGGGCCCTGGCGGAGGCCGTTTTTCCGATGGAGATTTTAGTATATAAAGGGGTAGGTTTTCCATACAAAGGATGTGTCAAATGGGGGGAATTTTCGGGCAAGTCCCTTCTCATACGTATTCCTGAAGATCCAGCTTGCCCGGAACCCTCTCCAGCGGATCATTGCGGGGGACTGCGGACGTGCTCGTCCCTCCGCCCGACCGCATAACAAAAACCGGTCCGGGATCACCCCGGGATTTTATTTCAACTTCTTCAGGGAAAATCCCCGGCCAACTCCCTGTTCGTGAGCGGGAGGAGGGACGAGCACGCGAACTCCGCTCAGAAGGGGCGGCTTCCCTCATTAAGATCGTTCAGGGTGTTTCCGGGCATTCAGTCAATCATCGTAAGGGACTACGCCGTGCTCGTCAACGGGTCACATTCACCGGGAAATGCACCCGCTTCCCGCAGGAACTATTGCGGATATCACCGGAAAAAAGATCTCATTCCCCAGGTTTTTCCTGTTCCCGGATGAACGTTTTCACCAGATTCCTGAACCGGTCCATCGTCTGCCAGTCTTCCAAGAGGATGCGATGGATATGATGCGTATCGAGGCCGGTATACTCGTGCACAAGGATATTCCGGAACCCGGCAAGTCTCGCCATCGCGCCCGCAAGTTCCTCCGGAATAATTCCGGATTTCCCCAGCACATGAAAGGTCTCGCGGTAGGAATCGGGCCGTCGGGGAGTTTTCATCACGGCCATGCCGGTTGCAAGGTCAATCGATGCCTGGATCGCAAGGAGCATCGCGTGGCAGACCATATACTGCGTATCTTTTTCCCGTTCGAATTTCTCAAACGGGATCTGCTGGTACCGCTGCCACGCTTCTAGCGTTTCATCGAGCGTCTGTACTTGTGCAAGGAGTCGCATATCAGGCCCGGGCAAGATATTCCCGGTCAAAGAGATCGTACATGAACTTCAGGTCCTGGTACTCGACCAGCACCCGTGTCTCGAAATCGATCCGGTCGTCC
>JBDKRP010000041.1:0-4461 GCA_039683275.1 Methanoregulaceae archaeon
CGCCACAGGCTCTTTTTCTTTGATATTTTCAGGTCATTCGTCAAAATGACTTTGATTTATTGATGGATTCGTTCTTTGCGATAGTCTGTTTCTCTGAATCAGCAATCTTTCACTGACGGCCGTATGCTCTTTTGGAATGAGGTTCCCCGGTGAAACCGCAATCAGCGCATATCTGGCGGCGATATACCGGATATCAGGAATAAGTATAACCTTTTTCCAGTTCATTTTGAAAAAATAGATAAATTTCGGTCAGGCCGGACACTACCAACTAGGGGGAGTTACTGCAAAAAAATCAGGCCGCAGCCTGGCCGGGTCCTCCCGGAGGTCCCCGGTTTTTGGGGGCTCCATTTCCGGGACCCGTGAAATTCCCGTCAGGTGGCAGGGATGTCCAGTTTCCGGATACGGTGCCATTGCCTGAAGGCAGTGTCAGGTTTCCGGAAGGCATGAAATTCCCGTCAGGAATATGGGTCTCGTTACCCCGGCCGGTGAAATTTCCCGCAGGAGGCATGTGAGTGCAGTTGCCGGGTTCGCCACCCATCGCAAACTGACCCGAAGTCCAGTTGCCCGCCAGGGTAACGTTTCCCGGGGGAAGGCCGGGAGTACAATTCCCAGACTCCCACCCATGATCAAAATCGCCTGCGGTCCGATTTCCTGGAGGTGTGAAGTTCCCGTCAGGAACGTGAGTTCCGTTACCCCAACCGGTGAAATTTCCGAAATGGGGGCCACCCCGACTCCCGTTGGAAGGCGGTCCCCCATCCGGGTTTGCACCGGCAAAGGCAACCAGGCAGCAGAGCAAGACGGCAGCTCCCGCCAGGAAGAAGAGACTATTTCGTTTCATTTGTTCATCTCCATCAGTGGATCTGTCTCAGTAACAGAGCCTATGTTAAGTTCGTTTGTCATTTTGTTATATAAGATTTCCTTATGGCATCCGATTCAGAGGGAACAAGAAAAAAATTACCGGAAAAACCAGGTATCCACCTAAAAAAAGGGGTAATGTACCTTTTTCCCCGTAAATCCATCTTGAAGCCCGGGGCTGATATCGGGCTGATTGCGGAGGATTTCTCAATCGGAAGTGAGAGAAAACCTGAATCATCAAAATTTTCCCTAACCTCCTGAATACCAATCCGCATTTTCCCTCGTAAAACAGGTTCCCTCAGTACATCCGGATCCATCGGCCCCTGCTCCGGAGCACGGCCCTGCCCGAAGGGAAAATCACTTTCACACCGCCCGCAGCCTGAGCCTAATAACCCTCAGCCTGAGAGAATTCCGGGCATGGAGTTCGACCTGTGCCCGGCCGTCACGCTTCAGACGGGAATGTACAATGTGGTGGTAGGTCCGCCCGACCTGGTCCTCGCAGCCCTGAATTCGGACAAAGAGTTGCAACGCTTCCTGTTCCTCTACGTATGCGGGAACTACTCCCGGATCTTAACCGGGGTCCACCGCACAGCAAACTTCGATGTCAGGAGGGCATTCACGGCATTCCAGCTGGACACCATCCTCTCGGAATCGTACCACACGGTCATCCTCGTTGAGCATGACCCGACACTGTACGACAGCCCGGAGCGGAACATGCTGATGGCCCAGGTCACCCGTGCACTCAGATCTGCGGCACAGGAGGCGATGGTGATTCTCTACACCCCGTCTCCGGACCGCACCATTCATACCCTGGCAAAAGGGGCAGACCGGGTGTTCCACCTGGCAGCGCCCGCAGATCCTGTACGGGACGGCAGATCCTTTTCCGGCCGGGGCCTTCGGGCCAGGGAGCCCGGTCCCCGCTTGCAGACAACACTGGAGGCATTCAATGGGACGAACAATCGAGAGCAGCCGGATGGGAGTGAAAGCCCTCGCAGGCCGGTGGACACGAGCGACAAGGGCGCTTCGGAAGGACGACCAGAAGTATGGCGAGCAGATCGTACGAATGGTTCAGGAACACAGCAGCGAAGGCTTCTGTGCATTTGACGACCCGCTTGAATCAGCGGTCTTCTCGGCCCTTGTTGAAATCATGAAGAAGAACGATCCCGCCCATGTGGATCTTTGACTCGGTGGCCCGGGATACGGTGGATTTATGGGACTCGTCGGGCGGTTCGGTCCGGTGCCGGAAGGTGCCGTGCTCCCGCGAATTCTATCTCCACCTTCCCGATCCCGATCACTACAGGGAAATGCTCGAAGCCCTGGAGAGCGACTGCAACGCCCGGGAATGTACGTTCAGAACGATCTTCGGGGAACTTCAAGGGTATTCCGTGACGGG
The DNA here is from genome assembly GCA_039683275.1 of Methanoregulaceae archaeon. Classification (GTDB taxonomy): domain Archaea; phylum Halobacteriota; class Methanomicrobia; order Methanomicrobiales; family Methanospirillaceae; genus JBDKRP01. Next base: position 2,249 of record JBDKRP010000041.1, read on the forward strand.
AGACCGTGATGTTGCCGGGGCCATCGAACTGCAGACCGGTTTTTCCGCCAGGCTCTTCAACGTGGATGTCCGGCGGGACCAGCAGTACCTGGCAGAGCACGGATTATTTCCCTGCGGGACTCCGGACGAATCCCGGTTTTCCCCGGACATCTCCTGGGATCTCCGGCAGATCGAAATCCGGGTCAACGGGAACCCGTCCCGGAGTTCCGGTATTCCCCCGATAGATCTCACAGATCCCGCCTGTTCCCGGAAGGAACACCTTGCCGGGGATGAGAAAACAATCCTTTCCGATCTCTTCTCTCTCATTGAGGCTTTGGACCCCCACGTAATCCTGTTCCCGGACGCAGATCTCTGGATGTCCCGCATTGTCACGCGGGCCCGGAACCAGGGTATCACCCCGATAATCAGCAGGACCGGGCTCTTCCGGACAATGGGAGCCAGGTCGTACTGGAGTTATGGCCGGATGGAGCACAAGAACGCGGCGATGATCCCGGACGGGAGAATTCTCATCGATACGGAGCAGAGTTTTGTGTACCAGGAGGGCGGCCTTGACGGCGTCATGATGGGGTCCCGGCTGAGCGGACTCTCACCGAACCTGGTCTCCCGGTTCACGCCCGGAACACTCATCAGCAGTTATGAAACGTTCGAAGCTCTGAAGCGCGGCATCGCAGTACCATTCCGGAAAAGCGATGCCGAGAACGTGCGGCGGCTTGCGGAACTGCGGGAACGGGACAAGGGCGGGATGATGTTCCAGCCGAAAGCCGGGGTGTATGAAAATGTCCACGAGATCGATTTCACTTCGCTGTATCCTTCGATCATTGTCAGGTACAATCTCTCTCCCGAGACCGTGGAGCACCAGAACCGGCCGGGATTCCTTGCGACAGTTCTTGATCCCCTGGTACAGATGCGGATCGAAACAAAGCGGCTGAAAAAACAGGACACGGAATATGCGGGTATCGATTCCATTCTGAAGTGGATGCTGGTCACCTGTTTCGGGTACACGGGATACCGGAACGCAAAGTTCGGACGGATCGAAGTCCACGAAGCGATCACAGCCCGGTCCCGGGACATCCTCCTCCAGGCAAAGGATATTGCCGAAGGAATGGGATTCCGGGTCCTGCACGGGATCGTGGATTGCCTCTGGGTGCAGGGAACCCGGGTCCCGGACCTGAAGGCCCGCATCGAACAGGAGACTCGGCTCCCGACGGAAGTCGAGACCTGCTCATGGATAGCATTCCTGCCGATGGTCGACGGGAAGTTCGGTGCATATGCCAGGTATTTCTGCCGCCTGGAAGACGGGAGCGTGAAAGTCCGGGGGATTGCGGCCCGTCGCCACGACACCCCGGAATATGTCAGGAACATGCAGCAGGAGATCCTGACCCTGATGAGCGGGGCCGCAACCGTGGCGGAACTCCGGGATCTGGTGAATCCGTCACGTGCGATTTACCAGCGTTACCGGGATACTATCCACTCAGCGGATACGAAGGAGTTCCGGGTCAGCCGCAGGATCAGCCGGATCTCGTATTCGCGCCGGTGCCTGGAGGCGTCTGCCCTTGAAGCATACCGGAGCGAGGGAATTGTTGTCGCGCCGGGTATGAAAATCACCTACGTCGTGCGGGATGCAAAACGATATCTTGTCGACACGGAGTGGACCGCCTCTGCGACAGATACCGAATATTACCGGGCCCTGCTGGATAAAGCGTGGGAAGAAATCGCGTTTGTGTTTGACTAAAAACCGGGTTGAGACCGGAATACCCTGCCGGAAATATTCCTTGACGGGAAATTTTCCGGAGCATCTGAAAAAAACTCCGGAAACCAGGCTTGAGTTGTATGGCGTTTGTCCGCCATCGGGCGCAGGGATGGGCAGGGTCCGGATCTGTCCTGCCTTCCAGCGATATCCCGGTACGCCGGAACGAGTACCCCCCAACATCGGGACCTCCCGGTTTCTCCTGAAAAACCGTATCTTTTCCCACTCAAAATAAGCCCAAATTGAGCCCGGATTCCCGGTTTTTCCGGAATTTCATGTGTCGGATCCCGAATTATTTTACAAGCCGGAATTTCCCCTGATTTAATCCGGATTTAAGGTAATCCGGGGCAGGAAATCGCCTATTTTCCGGCCGAAACAGAGGCCCCTTCCCGCCACTCATTTTTGAGATCGACCTCCCGTACCTCCCAACCCCTCAAATCGCGTTTACGGGGTTCATATGTTCATA
>JBDKRP010000042.1:0-2124 GCA_039683275.1 Methanoregulaceae archaeon
TGACGCCGATGAATGGCTGGGAGTTTTTAGAGAAACTCCGGACCGAGTACAATATCCGTGACCTGCCCGTGATCCTCTTCACCGCATCCCCTTCGGTGGAAGAGCGGCTCGCCCTGATGAAGGACCCGTATCTCGGGGTGCTCCAGAAACCAGTCTCCATTCCGGAACTGAAGGCCGGGCTCGAGAAGTTCCTGGGCAAGCCGGAGTAATCGTTCCTTTTTTCAGGTATCCGGGGCCCTGCCCCGGATGGAAAATACGTTATTCCGGAGTATTTTCCGGTACAGGATCGGCGGGAGCACCCGGCACGTTCCTGATCTCTTCCAAGACTTCGTGGCCTGCACGGTTGATGCCAAGGCCAAGCGCCCGGACCTGGTTTGCCAGGTCGGTCTTGTGGTGTTCCCGTTCGGTCTTTTTCATCTCATGGCCAAGTTCTTCGGACAGGTCCATACCATTCACCACAAATCTCTCCTTTGTCTTTTACGGTTTGCGATAAAACGATTTTGATCGGGAGGGCGGATTGCCAGATCACCTGGCCTCCGGCTGCCGGCAGGAGATCAGCGAGGGAGGAGGAGCCGTTCAAGCAGTTCCGCCGGGGAATCTCCTTCGAGCAGGGCAATCCCCCACTTCCCGTCCTCCTCGATAAGGAGGGCAACCGGCCGGATCGAGCCGGCCATGCACGGCCCATGGTACATTGAACTTTCGCTGACAACCGGAACGATCGTGCGGGTACCAAAGACCCGGGGCTCCTGGAGTTTCAGTCCCGCGTTCATGTCCCCACCGCTCCGGGCCGTCCTGCTCGTTCCTCTGCGATCATGCGCCGGATCCCCGGGTCCCGGATCAGGTTGATTGCGGCAAGGTGGATAAGAAGCGGGTGCATGATCTTCCCGTGCAGGGTTATGTCGTACCCGAGCACGGGACGGTCGAAGACCGGGATCATCTCGATATCAATCCGGGAGGCGAGCAGGATGAACCGGGAGGCCCAGTAGTACCCGTACACCTCGCCGGTCAGTGCCGGATTCGAGAGGCCGAACGTCACCGTGCCGCGGGCACCGGTGAACCGGCTCCGCTGCCAGAGGACCGATGCGAACGTGCCGACCGGCCCGGTGATCTCCTGCACCTGGTGGATCAGTTCCCCTATCCGGATCTTCCCGTCAGGACCGATCAGGTCTTCCGGAACAAGGTCCGGGCTCCCTTTTTCATGTCGTGTCTCCAGCGGCCCGGTATGCGAGAGCACCACGCGGTCCAGGAAAAGAACCTGGGTCAGCTGTCCGGCCCCGCGTCCGCGGATTTGGAGGGCAACGGCACCCCATGCAATCCCGATGCCCTGATCATCGCGGCCCTCAGAAAGGGCGAGCGTGGCTTCGATACGGAGGGGGATCGCATAGAGCAGCAGGGCAAGACCGAGGGCCGGAAGGAGGACAATGGCGATGAAGAATCCAAAAAGAAGGAGTGCGTCCATATCCTGCAGGATGGGGGGATTTTAGCTCTTCTCTTTCTTCTCTTCTTTCTTGTCCTGGTGCATGGTCTTGATCGCATCGATCAGCTGCGGTGCGAGGGACTCGCTGATCGCGGAGATCACCTGGGCGATCTGGCTGTCCTTCTTGAGCGACATGACCTGGACGCCCTCGGCACCTTTCACATCCTTGTGGAGGATGACGAGTGCGACCGGTTCGATCCCGCCGCCGGCACCGGCTCCCTGCCCGCCCCCGTCTTTCGCGTGGCTTCCACCGGCTCCGAACCCGAATCCATACCGTGCTACCGGGACCACCAGCTTGTCCCCGAAGTCAACCGGGTCGCCCATGACATTCTTCGTGGAGAGGAATCCTTTCAGCTCGGATGCCGTCTCCTTGAGCATCTCTTCGTTCGACATGGTATTCACTAAATTGAGAGTATTGATGTCCCCCTATTTTAAAGCCGCAGGAGCCGGAAGAACCAGACGGGCAGTTGCCCGGAAGGCCGGTCCTGCGGGAAAATCCCGAGGGATTGCAGAAAAGGATCCGTTATTCCGGGGGACTATTGTCTCCCTGCCGGAAGAGGGGGCGGATCTCCGCCGCCACCTGGTCCGTGCAGAATACCAGGAGGGCATCTCCGGCAGAGAGGACTTCTGTGTCATCGGCGACCGTC
>JBDKRP010000043.1:0-24187 GCA_039683275.1 Methanoregulaceae archaeon
TCCGTGTTTGGCGGGACGCCCGCCTATATCATGGCGATAGACAAGGAGAAGAGCATCTTTGAAAATATATCCGGAAAAATCCTCTCCCCGTATGCCAGCCTCTTCAGGGATGTGGAATTTGTCCTGCGCATGGAACTCAATGAGCCGAGGTACTACTTCTCCATCCTCCTGTCCATTGCAAAGGGAAACAACCGTATCGGCCTCATTATGAACGATACCGGACTGGACAAGGGAATCATCACGAAATATCTTTCCGTTCTCATGGATCTTCAGCTGGTCGAACGCAAAATTCCTGTTACGGATACCAGCAGAAGCCGGAAAGGTCTGTACCGGTTATCGGATAACCTGTTCACGTTCTGGTTCCGCTTTGTTCATCCAAACATTGAGCGTATCGAACGGGGGGAGGGGGAACTGGTTCTCCAGACAGATATCCGGCCCCGGTTTGCCCAGTATATCGGGAAAGCGTTTGAATCGATGGTCGAGGATCTCTTTTGCGAATTCAACCGCGAAGGCCTTCTCCCCTTCCGGTTCGATACGATTGGAAACTGGTGGGACAAAGGGGAAGAAATTGATCTCGTTGCCCTGCAGAAAGAGGGGCCATCCATACTCTTCTGCGAATGCAAATGGCAGGAGCAGGTGGACCCGGACGGACTCCTGGTGCAGCTCGAAAAGAAAGCGGCAGCTGTACCGTGGATGAGCAAGACACGGAAGGAATATTATTGCATTGTTGCACGATCGTTTTCCCACCGTCCCGAAAAAGAGGCCTCGCAGGAACAAATCCTGTATCTTGATATCAACGATCTCGCATTATTGCATACGCAATGCCGGAAACCGTAACAGAATTTCATGACCACCACTCTGGTATTCGTACCGATCCTGAGAAAAGAGAATGGGATTGATGAAAGTTGATGTAACGTTCCCGTTCTTTTGGCACAGATCCAGGAGAACGTAGTTCTTATGACGGTGCAGCCGCCATATCGCAGCATTTCCTGCAAAAAGAGAAGTACCTGTACGCGGCAGCCTTGAGGCACACCGCAACCGGAATGGGTCCGGATTTTCAGGATTCAGTGAGGGAATTTCCCGGCACTAACATCCTCATAATACCGCTCAAGATCCCGAACAACCCCATCCCAGTCATACGCTCCCGCGGCCTGGATACACCCGTCGTGATAGGCAGACGACCTGGAGAGGCAGGAACAGATCGCAGCCGCAAGGGATGCGGGATCCGGCTCGGCGACGCAGCCGGTAGCCGGCGTAACCAGTTCCCGCACCGCATTCCGGGGATGATTCACCGTAACGACCGGTATCCCGCAACCCATTGCCTCAAGAGCGGTCATCCCGAATCCTTCCCTAACGGACGGCGACACAAAAACCTTTCCGGATTTCAGGATACCGGTAAATTCCTCCGGATCCCGGGTAAAGTCCCGGAATGCCAGATTACCGGAAATACCCAGTTCTTCAGCCTGCTGCTCCAGCCGCTCCCGCTCCGGCCCATTGCCGAGGATCAGGACCGAAAGCGCAGGATAATCGGGTCGGATAATTGCGACTGCTTCGAGAAGGAGATCCACCCGTTTTTCCGGAATCAGTCTTCCGGCAAAGATCAAATCCCAGGTCCCGGAAGATGGCGCAACCGATGCCAGAAATTGAGCATCTATCCCGTTCGGGATTATCGTGACCGGTTTCGTGACCTGAATCCTCCGCAACTGGTCCCGGGTAGTTCCCGATACGGCAATAAGGCGGGCGGGAAGCCGGGCAACCGTCCGTTCAACACACCGGCCCAGAAATCCCGCAGCACCAAGATAATCCGACCAGTACCTGTCCCAGACCTCGTGCCACGTTATTACCAGCGAGGCCCCCGTTGCCCGGGCTGCAGCAGCTGCGGGAAAACAGTGAAGGTACGGGAAGTGCTGCGCATCGATTACATCAAAGCGTCCGTTAAGAAGAGGCCGGAGCAGACTGGCACTATACCGGAATGCCGGCAGGATCGCCCGCCTGCCCCCGGTATAGAGGTCAGGAAGTTCAGGTGCGGGGCAGACCCCGTGGATCACAACCCCCTCCCGCCCGATGACATCAGGGCCATCCCAGAATTTCATTCCCAGCAGGTGGACTTCGTGGCCCCGCTGTACCAGGCGGCGTGAGATCTCCCAGACCCGGTGCTCAACACCGCCTATCTTGAACGGATATATGCAGTCATAGAGAAAGGCAATCCGCATGGCGACTCCTAGGAATGCCCGTTGTTCTCGTTGAGGAGCATCATGCTCACGAGAATCGAGAAGAACAGGATCTCCATACCGGAGATTACCAGGATCAGGGAGAGGAGCGCCCCGGAAAACTCACTCAGTTCCCCAAACCCGCTTCCTGTCCAGAGAGCAATAATCCGGATCCCGGAGAGAATGCCGAGAGCAACCAGGGTTCCCCCGAAAAACAGGAATTTTTCGAGACTGTGATAGTTCATAATCCGGGCAGCAAAACCCCGCTTTTCCTGGTACCCGTGAATAATCGAATAGACGGAGATCTCCATTCCCATGAGGGTAATCTGCAGCCCGCCCAGGAGAAACAGGGCTGCAAGGATGAATGCGTTGAAGTGGGACGCCTCAACATTTCCCTTCAGGAAGAAGAGGCCTATCATGATGCAGCCGATTACCGCAAAGAGAATCCCGGGGAGTGCCAGGAACGGCACCGGGCGCATCAGGAGCACGAACCGGATGTGACGCCAGCCGTCAGCAAATGAATGAAGTTTCGAGGGGGTCTTCCTGACAGAATACGTGATCGGGATCTCGGCGATCCTGAGATTCTTCTCCGATGCCCGTATGAGCATCTCAGAAGCAAATTCCATTCCCCCGCTGTTCAGCGTAAGCCGGTCCAGTGCTTCTTTCCGGATCGCCCGGAACCCGCTGTGGGTATCGGTATACCCGGTATGGAAAATTACATTGAGCATCCAGGTCAGGAGGGGATTTCCGATGTACCGGTGAAGCGGTGTCATTGCGCCGGGAAGGATAGTCCCCTTGAACCGGGATCCTACCACAAGATCGGCGCCATGCCGGAGTGGTTCAACCAGGCGGGGGATATCCGAGAAATCATAGGTGTCGTCAGCATCCCCTATCACGATAATTCTGCCCCGCGCTTCCCGGAACCCGGCAAGGTACGCATTCCCGTACCCGAATTTTTCCGGGCGGATGACCTTCGCACCGAGATCACGTGCGATTTTTGCCGTCCCGTCGGTTGAGGAATCCACGACAATTATCTCTCCCTTCAGGGAGTAAGCGGAGAAAACTGCTGAAATCTTCCGGATGCATGCCCCTATGGAATCCTCCTCATTCAGCGCCGGAAGTACAACGGAAATTTCAGGATCATCCGTTTGTCCGGTCGCAGGGATCATGGTATCTTTAGAAATTTTTTTCCGTGGCGATAAAACTATCATACCGGTTTCCCGGATATCCTGCAACGGAGTATCGGGAACGGGTCTCCTCCCGGAAAGACGGGACCCGGTAATGCGGGAAAATCCGGTAGCTCCCTTCCGGAACCTCAATGCACGGTAGTGCCATTCAGCACATCGTTCCCGGAAACCTGGTAGGTCAGGGAGGTCCCCAGGATCCGGTAGGGTCCGGTTGCGTGGACGCCGGAGGAGTTCCCTTCCGTAGCATAGGGAACAATGAACTCCCCGTCAGTACTCTTCTGGAGATACACGAATTCACGACCGGTATTTGTTGTCACGGGCAGGGAAATTATCCCGGTTCCCATGATGTGAGCACCCCGGACATACTCAAATATCTTTACGGTCTTTACCCCCGGTAATTGTACCGAACCTCCGTTGACGGATACCGTTGCATTTGCAGGAGATTCGTGGATGAGCCGGAAATGCCGCAGTGCGGGAAGTTCCTGTACCGGCTTGTCCGGGCGATCCGAGAGGATGATTACCCCCGAGCCGGAAATGTTTTGTGCATTCCACGCGGCTGCGGCCTGCTCTGCGGATGTCGCGTTCATCAGGGTACTCGCCCGGATGACGGGAGCTGGCCCGCTTAGGGGAGAAGTCTCGCCGGAAGCCGGTACCTGCCGCACTTCGTATTCGATATACTGCACGGTATCCGGTTCCACAAGGGAACCGTCAAACTCCTGGAGCCGTACCATCATGGACTGGAAGTAGGCATTGTCATACTGGTTTTGCAGTACCAGATTTTTCGGGTTTGCCGGGTCCCTTGCAAGAATCCCCTTGACATAGGGGGTGGTATCGTACGCCGGGTCCACCCAGGGTATGAGGCTCAGGAACGTATCGACACTGGATCGTGCATCGGTGATGACATACCGAGCTCCCAGGCCGGAGAGAATGTTTTCCGCCCGGGACTCATTTCCCGCGAGATAAAATGCAGCTCCCCCATCGGACCCGTACAGGTTGTTCTGGAATGGCGTCATGATGGGAATACGCTGCGCGAAAAACATAACCCAGTGACCGGTATCCCACGGCGCAAGAACACCATACGAAGATCCGGGATACGTGAAATTCCCCTGTTCGTACCGGGCATAGTAACCGACACCGGGATCCGGTGTATGGGTCTCCAGCCAGGAAAGGGACTCCAGCCAGTCAGGGGAAATTTCCCGGTCGTTCGCGCTCAGCCCATATACGAGATCCTGGCCGGTGGAAATTACAATCATGACACCCGTGAGGCAGAGAACGAGAATTCCCGCTATCAGAACAGGATACCCCATCTTACTCCGGTTATCTGGTGAAGAGGGTATTTTCCCGGATCTGCCCTTTTTCCCGGGAACAGCGTTCCGGGAACCGGATTGGGAAGCCGGATCATGTTCTGCGTTACTTTCGGTCCCCTCTTTCCGGATACGAGCGCGGTACCGGCTGCGGAACCACGGTTCAATTGCGCAGACGGCCTCGTCAATGCAGATCGCCGAAAGGAGAACTAAGGGGACGGCGAGATAATATTCGAACCTCCGGTGTCCTGCCGTAAGAAAGAGCATAACGCACGCCCAGACAAGGAGAATCGCAAGTTCCCGCCGCCAGGTCCTCGCATATCTGAATGCTGCAAGACACAAACCCCCCGCCATCAGGAGTAACGCAGCGTTCTGGTTGGTGAACGCCGATGCAACTGTCCAGGGTGCGGTTTCCTGGACTCCCAGGGAATAGGATGCATCTCCGGAGAGGATGAGTCCCAGACCTTCGTTCATGACAACTGACAGGCTGGGAACGAGAGGGATGGCAAGGAAGACGGCACCGGCTACAATACAAAGGGATATCCAGTACGCAGGACGGTATTTCCTGCCAAGACGGGCGAGAAGGGTGAGAAATATCGTTTCCCCGATAATCACTGCATACAGGTAAAAATGGCCGGCCGTGTACTGGATCAGGGACATCCCTTCCGCCTTCACACCATACGCAAGGTAACAGAGAAATGCCGTTCCCATCGAAATGACATTGATAAGGAGAAGACTATCCGAAAACCTGCCTTTTGCGTAATCTGCTGAGATCTGAACGAGCGTGAAGACTGCAATTACGATGAGGATCAGGGTCGTTGTCGGGCTCGCGAGAAGACCCAGGAAGAGGAGCAGCCCGGCAAGGAAAGAAAGTCCGGCAGGGATCGCAAGAGTTTTCCGAAAAGACCAGTCAATCTCATCTTTCCGGCTGTGCCAAACTGCACCAATATACGCAAGGAGGAACAGCGAAGTCGTGACGACTTCCGCCGTGTGGTGGTCCACGATCCCATAGGATGAGAGGAAAAAGTACCGGAACGATACAAAACTTATAAGTCCGGCTGCGATAAGACCGGTCCTCGTTCCCCAGAGATACCTGCCTGTCAGGAAAACAACGGGTACCATAAAAGCTGCAAGCAGGGGACTGAGCCACATGGAATGCGAGATGATTGCAGCCCGGGTAGTCGCCCCGGTTGCGATGCAGAGTGCGGCCGCAAGGGTCGGGTACAGGGGTCCCCAGTCAATGGTTTTTCCTTCCGGATACGCAAGCATCGGGTCGAACCAGTTATAGTGCGGGAAGTCCGCGACCATTGCCTCAACCTGCCGGAGATTGTACCAGGTGTCGGAATCGTACACCGGAAAAAAATCCTGGGAGGAAGTCGCGAGAGCAGGAAGTCCCCGCAATACGAGGGCAAACGCCATGAAGAGCACGATAATTCCGATTATGAGGTAAATATGACGTTTGTCAGGGGCAGTCCCTTCCATTTCCCACCTGATGGTTATGAAAATCTGTCTCTGGCTGAAAGGAGATATACCTTTTTCAGGGCCGGTCATTTCCGGATACGTGGTTACAGGATCCGGATCGCCGGAAGGTGATTCCGGGATGAGAAAACCTCCCTGCAATTTTTTTAAGGGACGCCGCCCAGGGGTCACTCAGGAAGTGCCGTGATGCCCATATTTAAACCACCCTGGAACAAAAACCGATATCATGGACCCCACGATAATCCTGGGAGGATCGATTCACCCACCGGAGACCTTGCGGGGAATATGTGTCGGACCTGCCCTCATCCTCGCGGCATTCCTGATCCTGGTCCCACCCGCTGCGGCCCATGCCCCCACGGACATGGTCCTGAAGTACGATAGCGGAGCCGGCATCCTTTCAGTGACAATAACCCATCCGGTCGCAGATGTACAGACCCATTATATCCGGGATGTGATCATCTCGGTCAATGGAAAAAACGTGAATACAACAATGTATACTTCCCAGCCGGATCCCAGTGCCTTCACGTATACCTATCCGGTTACGACACTTCCGGGTGACACACTGGAAGTCACGGCAGAGTGCGTTCTCGGGGGATCTCTTTCAAAGAGCATTACCCTTCCGGAAACCGATGCCGGTTCTTCAGACGCAGCAACAGGACAGGGTACTACGCGGGCATCTCCGGTTCCGGCATATCTTCCGGCACTTGCAATCATTCTCATCCCGCTTCTCGGGAAAACCGGATAAAAAACGGCTCCGGACCATACGGCTGTTTTTCCGACCAGGGAAACAGGACTCGTCTGATGCGGTCAGGTGTAAAAAGGATCTGGCGTCTCCCCAACGCGTCAGATCCAGGGCCATTCCGGAGGGGAACTAGATCTTATGAGATCAGACACTGAAGTACTGACCAGCATCCGGACAACACAGGGTACTTGCATGAACCACATTTTTCTCTTCGGCCACCGGCAACCTGATACGGACAGCATCGCGAGCGTGATCGGGTATGCGGATTTCCTGAACCGGTCCGAGCCGGGCAGGTACATCCCGGCCCGTTGCGGGGACCTGAACCCGGAAACCCGGTACATGATCGAACGGTTCCAGCTCAGTGAACCGGTCTGCATGGCATCGGTTGAACCCCGGCTCTCGGACATCTGCTTCAAAACCGTGTATTCCCTCGAAGAAACGGTTCCCACGGTGGACGTTGCGACCCTGATGGCAAAGGAAGGGATACGCAATGTTGCAATCACGGATCGACGGGGAAAACCGGTCGGGATGATCGGGGAACACGCCCTTGCCGGAGCCTATATCCAGCGTATTTACCTTGCGGAACTCGCCGTCACCCCGATTTCCCTGGATACCCTTGCACGGATACTCAACGCAACCATCCTCGTCCCGTCGCATGAGATCCTCGAAGGGAAAGTGTACATCGCAATCGATGCCCTCCATGTCACGCTTGCAAAGATGACGGCAAAAGATATTGCAGTTGTCGGGGACAACGAACCAGCCCAGCTCGCCCTTGTTTCGGCGGGAATCGCCTGCCTCATCATAGCGGAAGGCGCCCCGGTCGGGGAGCGGCTTTCCGCTGCCGCAGCGAAAAAGGGCGTCTCCCTCCTCGCAACCGAACTCGATGCATTCGGAGTCGGGAAGATGATCAGCCTCTCTTTGCCTGCACGGGAAGTGATGGAACCCGATATTCCGGTCCTCACCCTTGACGACACAATAGCCCATGCACGCCAGGTGGTTACCGCATCCAAGTTCCGGGCAGCCTGTGTCGTTGATGGAGAAGGAACGCTTGCCGGGATCCTTACGAGGACCACGCTTCTCGATGAGGTGAAACGATCCGTGATCCTGCTCGACCATAACGAGGCCTCCCAGGCAGTCGGGGGAATTGAGGAGGCCGAGATTGTGGAGATCATCGACCACCACCGGCTCGGGACCATAACGACCCTGAAACCCGTGAAATTCCTGAATGATCCGGTCGGCGCGACCTCGACACTGATAACCCAGAAATTCATGGAGTCCGGCTTAATGCCCGGACCGGATGTTGCGGGAGCTCTTCTCTCGGGAATTCTTTCGGATACGCTCTCCCTCCGGATGTCAACTACAACGCACCGGGACAGGAAGGCCGTTGCATTCCTTGCGGGACTTTCCGGAATCGATCCCGACGAACTCGGGGCGTCACTCCTGGAACGGAGCATGGATCTTGGCGGAGCCGACATGGATACGCTCCTTTCCCGGGACACGAAGGATTACGATCTCCCGGGAGCAAAAGTCATTATCGCCCAGGTCATGATCCCCTCGTTTTCGTGGAACCGGGAACGGGAGCCGGAGATAGAGACGGGCCTCCGGAACCTGATGAAAACATCAGGATCCGATCTTGCCCTGGTACTTTTCACGGATGTCCTCGCAAACGCGAGCGAGCTGTACGCCTGCGGGGATCCGGACCTGACTGCAGGGATCTGTGCGGGGGAAGAGCCCCTTCACCTCGACGGTATGATGTCCCGGAAAAAGGATTTCCTGCCCTGGATCGGAGGAAAGTTACGGGAATTGTCCCGCAGTACATAAATCCGGAATGCGGAAATCACCGGGATACGCAGAAATTCCGGTAATCATTATCAAAATGGCAAAGGGCCGTTCCGCTGAACAAGAAGCCCGTAGTATGCGCGAATTCGCGGACCCGATGGCGGCAACCCTGCAGATCGATCCGGGAATTATCCCCATCCTTATCGGTGAACCGGATCGTGAAAATATCGGGAAAGCGGGTACCCCACTCAGTGTTTCCCGGTAATGTCCCGGCCTATTCTTTTTTCAGATCTCCTGCAAACTTCCTCGCAGCGGCAAGATCGCGCTCATCCGGTCGTCCCCGGTGGATACCGCCGAACACACCGAAAATTGCGTACGTGTCCCAGCCGGGACATGCAAACTCTCCCTTTACCTGAAACCCTTTCCCGGAGAGTTTTTCCCGGAGCGGTTTATGAAACGATGCATGCAGGAACGTGAGACCTTCGGTCGAGAAAATGAACGCAGGCTTCCCTTTCTGATCCGGAAGCCGGTCCAGCAGATGGAAGATACTCTCATGATGGCGACGGAAGTAGATCCCGGAACCAAAACCCACGAGATCGTATCCTGCAAGAAGTTCGGGGGTAACGCGGTTCGGGGCCATCAGGTCTGCACAAAGAACCTCGCCGATAGCTTCAGCAACTTTCCTGGTATTCCCGTGATGGACAGAACTCACGCAGATAAGACTCTTCATTATGGGTCACCTGTCTGAAATGATGGTCCCGGGACAAGAAAAAATACCGGGATCACCGGCAAAGGGGTTTCTCAATACGGCCCCTCATAATTCCCGTTGGCAGGAGAGTCTTGTATTTCAGGGATCCTGCCGTGAGGATTCAGGAACAAGCCGGTAGTTCCCGTGAGGGATCGCAATCTCGAACCTGGCACCCTCACTGAAAATTCCGGTCTCCCGTATCGTGAACCCGGTTATTTCGAGAACTTCCCGCGCAAAGAACATTCCATAGCCGGAATTTTTGCCATACCCGCAGGAAAAGATCTTCTCTTTTTCGTCTTCCGGTATGCCAATTCCGTTATCCTCGACAAAGAGGATGATCCCGCCCGGCCCTTCCTTCCAGGAAATGCGGATCGAGGTAATTTTTTCTCCATGACGTATCGCATTCTCAATGAGGTTGTACAGGACTTTTTCAAAAAGCGGGTCCCCGAATATCTCCAGGGAGAAAACTTCCGTCACAATGGAGATCCCCTCATGCTCCAGGTTTGCGAGGATCCGGTCCGTCATCCGGTGCAAGTTCTGCCAGTGGGGGGCATGGAGGCCGATCTCCTGGCACTCCCGGGTAAACATGAGCATTTTCCCGATACTCTCGCTTGCCGCAATTCCTTTTTCCACCATGGAGGTTGTCTTTGGATCCTCCAGCCGCTGGAGCGAAAGGTGGAGATACCCCTGGAGAACCATGAGCTGGTTCATGATATCATGGCGGGTAATACGATCCAGCAGCGTGTATTTCCGGTCTTCAATTACGCGGCCCGCCGGTTCCTCTTCATTCAGGATGCTCCCGGGAATTCCGGAACCGGTTCCTGCAGGATCGGGTGACCGGGATTGATATCGTTCCTGTACCGGAACCGGTTCACCAAAATCAGGAACGTTCAATCCTGAACCCTGTACAAACCGGGGGCTTGGTATTCCGGATTCTTTTTCCCGGAAAGAACGGTCGGCCTGCCCCGGGAAGCCGAAAAGTGTCTTTCCCCGGAAACGATCTTCGGGGAATTCAAGCATCTTTGCTATCGGCATCGTGGAAATCCCGGCGTTCTGCGGGGCATTGAAAATCCACATCCCTTTCGTGAGAGTTTCCACAAGGTTACGATAATATTCTTCCCGGGTACGGAGGACTGACTCACGTTCCCCGGCCAGCTGTATTTCGTGCAGAAGATGCCGGTTCACCGCCACATATTCCTCGGTTTTTTCGAGAATTATCTCGTCAATCGCGTCCTCGTATTTCTTAAACTGGAGATCGCGGAGGTGTTCCCGGGTGACATCATGACCGGTTGAGAGAATTTCAACTATCCTTTTTTCATGAACAACGGCACGGTTTTTCCACATCACCCAATGGAGCGTACCGTCAGGCATGATGATCCGGTGTTCAATAACTGCCGAGGGAGATCCCGGTGTAAGCGACGCAAAATGCTGTTTCAGACGGGCGAGATCCTCCCGGGGGATCATGTGAGTCTGGCGGGTACCGGTCAGTTCGCCAGCCGGCCTGTTTACGATCCGGGCATACGTTTCGTTAACAGACAGGATCTTCCCATCCGGAAGAGACCTGACGACATACTCATCCTTATCCCGGGTCGCGGCGTGGTAACAGGTTTCCCAGTATTCCGCTTTTTTCCGGTAATAATCCCGCTCGCTGTGATCCGCAACCCCGTAATACCGGATCAGGATCACCGCGACTCCGATCATACCGGAGTTGAAAACCGTGGGCACCAGTTTCATGATAAACGGGCGACGGGTATTTTCCAGCGTTATCTCCTGAAGTGAAGAGTGTTCCTCTCCCCGGATCCCTTTTTTTATCGCATCCAGTACCTCGAGACTCAGGAGGCCGGTCCCCGGAAAGTCCGCAAGGTTCTTACCTGCGAATTGTTCGTCAGCTCCCCCGGTATCCTCTGCCAGGCTGCGGTTGACTGCGATCACGCAGAGCGACTTGTTCAGCCCGATGATATAATCATCCGGATAACTCTGGAGGATGGCATCAAAGGGAAGCCGTTGGGAGATCCGGTAGATCTTTGATTTCCCGTGGAGCCTCAGATCGACCTTTCCCAGAAGCTGAAGGATCGAAAGATACTTCGCAGCTGAATTCCGGTGAATCTCCAGCGCCCGGGAGATACTCTGGACACTCATTCCCTGAGGGTTTTCCTGAAGTACTTCGATGACCTGGATGAGTTTTGGATTTAACCCGTTCGGGGAAGCCCTCTCGGACACAGTATAGTAGCGTTCTTCATGGTTTCATTTCAGGA
Source organism: Methanoregulaceae archaeon (assembly GCA_039683275.1). GTDB lineage: Archaea > Halobacteriota > Methanomicrobia > Methanomicrobiales > Methanospirillaceae > JBDKRP01. The sequence continues at coordinate 11,705 of JBDKRP010000043.1, forward strand.
TTGTTATGTGTCGAGCAATACCAGAAAAACGGTATTGTATCGGTTCAATACCGGAATTGTGCAGGAATTTTTTCTGGTTTGCCGGGATAATTATTTCCGTTATATCGGGGAGAAGAATATCCCGCCAGGCTGTTCCAGCGCAAAAACCGGCTCTTTGCGTTTGCGCTCCGGCATTGTCATGCACAGCGTATCCTATGCCTATTTCTACCGATTCGCATTATGATACATTAATGAACAGGAACCGGCTGTTTTTTTCCGGTCGGGAAACAATTTTCAACCGGAAAGAGACTATCAGAATACCGGAAAGAACAGATTCCAGGGACGTATCATGGAGAAAGACCAGAGCAGCCTGCCCGGGCGGGTACGGATTTCTGAGGAGGAAGTCATATCCACACGGGAAAAGACCGTCACGATTGAACTCAAACTCACGAACATCATGCAGCTCTTCAACTCCTTTGATCCTGCCCCGTTCCACGAGAAAGGACTTGACAGCGATGCCGAGGAGTATATCGTATCTACGGTAAACGATTATCCTGCACGAAAAAATTTCCGTCTGATCATATACCTGTCCCGGACGGTTGCGGAGACGGAAGCTGCAAAGACCCTGGATCTCTCCATCAGGAATCATTTCCGGTACAGGGCGGAATCCATGGACCGGCAGTTCCGGCAGAAGTTACGTCTGGGAAGAATAAGTCTCGTTATCGGCATTGCATTTCTGGCTGCCTGTCTCCTGATCCGCCACATCATTATCAATTCCGGGGATCCCCTGCTCAATCCCCTGGTATCGGAGGGGCTCCTTATCATCGGGTGGGTAGCGATGTGGGAGCCGGTGACAACGTTCCTGTACGGTTTGTATCCTCTCATAAAGGAGCGGGATATGTACCGGAAAATCAGCGAGATGGATATCCAGATCCAGTGTGTTCTGTAATTCCATGGATCCGGTATACACCCATACCGGCCTCTCAACCGGAATCCCTGCTTCATACCGGCCTCATAACTGCCAGCCCTTCCGGATGTGCCGGGATCTCAACTGTTATGAGATGGCAGGCACATTAAGCCGGTGAATGGCGGAAACCCGGACAAAAAAGGAGAGCCGTCAGGCCCGGCTTATTGCGCCCGTAACGGGAACCGGGAGATCTCCAGCTGATCTTTCCGTTGAGGAATTCCGGGACCGGATCCGTAAATTTTACCGGAAGCATAAACGGCCGATGCCCTGGCGGGAGACGGACGATCCGTACGCAATCCTGGTCTCCGAGATCATGCTCCAGCAGACCCAGGTGCCCCGGGTCATGCAGAAATACGGGGAATTCCTCGCAGCGTTCCCGGGCTTTCCGGAACTCGCGGCATCCTCCCTCCCGGATCTCCTGAACGTCTGGCAGGGTATGGGTTACAACCGGCGTGCAATTGCGCTCCGGAAGATTGCAGGAATTGTCATGGATGAGTACGCGGGAAAGCTGCCCCGGGATCCGGAAATCCTCGCGACATTTCCCGGTATCGGCCCCGCAACTGCCTCATCTGTCGCGGCATTCGCGTTCAATGCCCCGGTTGTTTTTATCGAGACGAATATCCGCAGGGTCTTCATCCACTGCTTCTTTGCAGACCGGGAAGAAGTGCGGGACAGCGAGATCGAACCGCTGGTCGCAGCGGCGCTTGACAAAAACAATCCGCGCGAATGGTACTGGGCTCTCATGGATTTTGGAACGCATCTCAGGAATACGCAGGAAAACCCGAACCGGAGGAGCGCCCACTATACAAAGCAGTCAAAATTCGAGGGATCGCGGCGCCAGGTGCGGGGCCGGATCCTGAAGGAACTCCTTGCACATCCCGGGAGGGACGAACACGAACTGGCAGATGCGATCGATGCACAGGGAGAGATCCTTGAAGAGATCTTACTGGATCTCGCAAACGAGGGATTCATCACCCGGGAGAACAATAAAGTAACAATTGTTAATGAGGGGGGCGATGGCAGGTGAGTCCCGGTTCCGGCACCCGGGTGTTTTATCTCTGTTTACCCCGTACACACATGAGAAGCGATAGTCCATGACCCCACCAGAAATTGTCTACATGGATCACGCGGCGACGACTCCTGTACACCCTGAAGTACTCCAGGCCATGCTGCCGTATTTTACGGAAAAATTCGCAAACCCTTCGTCCATTTATTCGATTGCCGGGGTGACCCGGACTGCAATCGAAGACGCACGGGCGAAAGTTGCAAAGGCAATCGGAGCCTCTCCTGATGAAATTTATTTTACCTCAGGAGGAACCGAGTCCGACAACTGGGCAATCAAGGGGATTGCGTACGCGAACCGGAAGAAGGGAAACCACATCATAACGAGCGCCATCGAGCACCACGCGGTTCTCCACACCTGCGATTACCTGGAGAAACAGGGGTTCGCGGTAACCTATGTCCCGGTCGATAAGTACGGGGTGATCGATCTCGCAAAACTGCGCGAAGCGATCACCCCCCAGACCATCCTGATCACGGTGATGTTTGCCAATAACGAGATCGGGACCATCGAACCCATTGCAGAGATCGGGAAACTTGCGCGGGAGAAGGGAATCTATTTCCACACCGACGCAGTCCAGGCGGTCGGCCACGTTCCCACAGACGTAAAAGCGCTCCAGGTCGATCTCCTTTCCCTCTCGGCGCACAAGTTCTACGGGCCGAAAGGAACGGGGGCCCTCTATATCCGGAAAGGAGTGAAGATCGACAACTTCATGCACGGCGGCGGACAGGAAAAACGCAAGCGGGCCAGCACCGAGAATGTCCCGGGCATCGTGGGGCTCGGAAAAGCTATCGAACTTGCGACTGCAGATATCGAAGGTACGGGCCGGAGGCTCCGCGCCCTGCGCGAGCGGCTGAAGGACGGGATTACGACCCGGATCTCCCACACCCGGTACAATGGCCACCCGGACCGGCGCCTTCCCGGGAACGTGAATATCTGCTTTGAGTTCATCGAGGGGGAATCGCTTCTCCTGCTCCTGAGCCAGCAGGGAATCTGCGGGTCTACCGGGAGCGCCTGCACATCGGCAAGCCTGGAACCGTCCCACGTCCTCCTCGCAATCGGGCTCCCGCACGAGATTGCCCACGGCTCCCTCCGGCTGACCATGGGGGATGCGAACACGGAAGCCGAGGTCGATTACGTGCTGGAAGTCCTGCCGAAAATCGTGGACAAACTGCGGCAGATGTCGCCCCTGTATGAGAAAGTGACGAAAGGAGTGTGCTGAGATGTACAGCGAGAAAGTGATGGATCATTTCCAGAACCCGAGGAATGTTGGCGAGATCGCGAATGCCGACGGGGTCGGCGAAGTCGGGAACCCGGTCTGCGGCGATATCATGAAGATCTACCTCAAAATTGAGGACAACAGAATCGTGGACGCGAAGTTCAAGACATTCGGCTGCGGGGCGGCAATTGCCACAAGCAGCATGGCGACCGAACTTGTCCGGGGAAAGACCCTGGAAGAAGCCTGGGAGATGACGAACAAAGTCGTGGCGGAGGCGCTCGACGGCCTCCCGCCCATCAAGATGCACTGCTCGGTCCTTGCCGAGGAAGGTATTCACAAGGCCATCAACGATTACCGGATCAGGCGCGGCCTCGAGCCATGGGTCGAGAAAAACCCGCACAGGCATGACGAAGACGAGCATGCGTGTGCGGTATGAAGGAAAATTCCCCGGTATTTTCACGGCATTCCTTCCGGAAAAACTCCGGGGGAACAGGAAGTATTTCCGGCCGGTAAAGTATGCCGGGTTTTTTTTCAGGGCACGAGCGTCATGGGTTTTGATACTATGCCGGATAAACAGACGGCACAAGTGTTTCTGACGGGATTTCCCGGATCGTTTTTCGCAGCCATACAGCGGATGAGCAGCCGGTATTCATCTGCCGCGTTCGGGAAGAGCCCTGCCGGATGTTTTTCTCAATATCCCGGTTCACAATAAACCCGGGATTTCACGGTAGTGCAAACAAAGCAATATTCTGATATGCCTTTGAGTAACGTACAATTGTCTGGTATGGATCTCCTCAAAACATTCTTCTCCCTTCGGTACGTCAGTATCATTGCCGTTATTTCTTCTTTCATCGGGGCGGTTATACTCTTCCTCCTGGGAGCCCTGAAAATTGCAGGCGCTGTTGCGGTCCTGATCTTTGGCGGGGAAGGGATCAGCCTCCTTACTGAGATCCATGGACCTTCATCCGCTACCTCCGCGGTCGTCCTCCTCGTGATAAATTCCGTTGACCTGTTCCTTTTTGCGCTTGTCCTTCTCATCTTCTCGTACGGGATTTTCGAGCTTTTCGTACGGGATATCGCGGTGGAAAATGCTGTTGATTATCCCTCCTGGATCAAAATCAGGAGCATCGGACAACTGAAGAGTCACCTGGTACAGGTTATCATCACCATTCTCTTCGTCCAGTTCCTGGAGATTGTGATCGTAAACGGTGAAAAACTCCTGTCCTGGGAAGCGATCGTTCTCCCGGCCGCAATTCTCTTTCTTGCAGGGGCAGTTTACTTCATGCAGGCCGGTCACGCAGAGGAATGAATATTTTTCCCGGATATTTTAAAAAAAACCTTAAAAAAGCCGGGATAGCCACGGAACCCGTATCCCCGCATACTGCCCGGCATGGCATCTTTTTGACAGGGTATTGTCCCGGATCCCAGGATATTGCCGGAATTTCCTCGTTCAGCCTTCGGGCCGGAGATATTTTTCCAGCGCTTCCCGGCAGGCAGGACAGAACATCTTCTTCTTCCCGTCCAGGTCGTCCAGGGTATCGGGCCGGAACATGATGCACTCGGTATTTGTGCAGTGCTCGAGGCCGAAAAGATGCCCGACCTCGTGGGCACCCTCTTTACAGAGACGGTCGATGAGATCGTCGTCATTTGGCTGCAGGCTGTAATATTCGTTGGAGAGCCGGGCACTCGATACTACCGCGACCGCGTGCCGGGGCCTCGCGAGGCCGAAAAGATAGTGGTGGCCGGGCCGGTAGAGATCCTGGGAGACCACGAGAAGGATCGGATCCTCTGTCGGGTGCTGGTGGGTGTAGGCGGTGATGCTGTCCAAGACCATCTGTGCATCCGATTGTTTCCGCTCGCTGCTGTACCCTTTTATCCGTACCGGGCTGTCGGATACGGTGGCAGGAACATCCAGGAGAGATGAGATGGTGCGGGCGACCGGCACCTGCAGGCCGGAGGGTGCCGCACGATCCCAAAAGATATGGAGATGCATTCCCATAATGTCTGTAAATGGACGTGTATAAACGTATTGAACGGCAGATCGGGGAGTATATAGGGGCCCGTTACCGGAATGCGGCGGAAGTGGGGGCAGGCAGGAATTTTGACGCGGCCCGGATTATCGCAGGCGCCGGATCCCGGGTTTTCTGTACCGATATCCGTACGCCTCCGGAAGATCCCGGTGTCCCGTTCAGGACTGACGACATCTTCGCGCCTGACCGTACACTGTACCAGGGCATCGATCTCATCTACTCCATCCGGCCTGCCGTTGAGATGGTTCCGCCCCTTATCGATCTTGCAAAAAATTGCGGGTGCGATCTCCTTGTCTACCACCTCGGCTTCGAGACATATGGTGACGGAGGGGAGACCATCGACTGCGGGGTCATTCTCCACCGGTATGTCCGGGCACCCCGGCTTACGGTATCTCAGAACCCGTCGAAAAGCGTGGACTGAGTCTTCGGCTTCTCACGTTTCGGGGCTTCCTCCGGAACCTCCGGTTCATTTCCCGTACCGGCGGGCGGGGCAGGCTGCACTGCGCCTTCTTCTTTCTGAGGTGCTGCGGGAGCGGGTTCGGGCATCCGGACAGGAGCGGTTACCTGCCCGGGTTCGGATTTTGTTTCCGAAGGTTCCACAGCCGGGAGGGACGCTTCGCCTGTTTTCCGCTTCCGGCCCTTCGGCTTTCCTTCGCCTTCTTTCCCGGTCTGCGCCTTTTCAGGATCTGCGAGTTCTTTCTCGCGCTGTTTCCGGGCAAGGGCGATTTCTTTTATCACCTGCTGCGCCCGTTCCCGGTTCCGGATGAGGAGCGCAAGCTGGTCAGCGTCAAGCCCGAGCGTCTCTGCAAAATATTCCGGATCCGCGGCCGCAAGATACGAGACGCTGTCAAAATATTCCTCCCGGATTGTCGACTGCGGCATCCGCATCATCGCGCCGAGCCTGCGCATGAGCCCGGACCTGCTCGCTTTCTGCTTCCGGGACCTGCCCATCCGGCCCCATCGTTCGGGCGGCATGATCCTCGCATGGATCCCTTTTCCCCCGGATGCCCGGGCAGTTCCGATCAGGATCAGGCTGGTTGCGTACCGCCAGAGCATATAGTACTGCCTGCGGAGCGTGTAGCCAAGGTATTCATCCGCCCGGGCAATGTACCGGTACGCAAGCGAGGTCTCCGGTTTCCCGGAAAGATGTACGAGGCTCCCCTCTATCCATTGCTCGATGGCATCCGGGTCTTCCTCGACTTCCCGGGAAATCGCAGCGATCCGTGCATCGTCCGCCGAACCAAAGACTGCGCTGACCAGGTCAAAGATAGATGATCTCCCGTCTTTCCGGGAGGTGTAGACATCTTTCTCTTCCAGGGTATCCCGCCCGATTGCGGAAGCAAAGAGCATATTGACCGCCGATCGGATGTCCCCGCTGGAATTCTCCGCGATCTCCCGGAGCGCAGGGTCGCTGCATGAGACTCCCTCCGCAGAGCAGATGTACCGGAGACGGGGAACAATCGACCGTGACTGGACTGCCTTGAACTGGACCGGATCGCAGAGCTGCCGGATCTCGGACGCGACCCCATAGAGGTCGTTTGCGATGAGCAGCATAGGCTGGCGCGATTCCCGGATGATGTCGATGATTGCCCGGGCACCGCCCCGGTCCGCAGTCCCGTGGATATTGTCGGCCTCATCGAGAATGACCATCTTCCGGGATGCACCGGTCAGGCTGCCGGTGGTAGTCCCCCCGCCCGCTACCCGGTCGATCACGGCTTTCGTCCGCTGGTCGCTTGCGTTCAGCTCGATGACTTCCCAGCCCATGTCCCGGGCAAGCGCGTGGGCGCTCGTCGTCTTCCCGATACCGGGCTTCCCGTACAGGATCAGCGGCCTCTTCTTCCGGTTCCAGTCCCGCGCCCAGTCAGCCATCTGCCGGAGTGCGGTGTCGTTCCCCACCATTTCCCGGAGATGCTGCGGCCGGAACTTTTCCGCCCAGTCCATGTTCACACGTCGACCGCGTATCAAATAAATTATCTCTGATGAAGCAGAATTACCTACTATATCTGACCTGGTGACATCGTGCAAGCGAGCTGCTCCACAGAAACCGTCGCAAAAATAGTCCGCGAATACGAAGGTGTCCGCAGAAAACACTCAATTGGCGATATGGTAAAAGCCCTCCGGATAGATGACCCCTCGGTTATCGCTTCATTCGGCGATGATGCGGCAGTCATCCGGAACGGGGACGAGGCGCTCCTCCTTGCTGCAGATGGAATCTGGAGCAGGCTTATGGAAGCAGATCCCTACTGGGCGGGATACTGCTCGGTCCTTGTGAACATCCACGATATTGCAGCGATGGGCGGAAAACCCGTTGCAATGGTGGATATTTTTTCGATATCCGATGAAAAAATCCGGACCGCTGTTGTGAAAGGGATGCGGGATGCATCGTTCCAGTTCGGTGTCCCGGTAGTCGGGGGGCACCTCCACCCGGATACCCCGTACAGCGTTCTCGATGTTGCTATCCTTGGGACCGCCCAGCTTGATTCCGTGATCTACAGCCACACGGCCCGGGAAGGGGACCGGGTTATCGCAGCAATCGATCTCCACGGCCGGGTCCACCCGTCCTGTTACATGAACTGGGACTCGGTCACGATGAAATCGGCCGATGAAGTCCGGGCCCAGATACGCCTCATGGAAGAGATCGGGAAGGCAAAACTGGTCACTGCCGGAAAAGACATCAGCAATCCCGGGGTCATCGGGACCCTGGGAATGCTCCTCGAAGTGAGCGGGAAAGGTGCGACCATTGAACTTGACGCTATCCCCCGCCCGGACCTTGAAGCCAACAGGATGACGTTTGTGCAGTGGGTCAAGATGTACCCGGGCATGGGATTCATCATGACTGCACGGGAGGAACACACGAAAGACCTGATCCAGCGGTTTGCCCGGGTCGGCATGACTGCAGCGGTTATCGGGACCGTCGACAGCTCGCACAATCTTACCGTGACCTACAAGGGACAGAATGCCAGCCGGGTCTTTGACTTCAGCGAGAACGGGATAATGGACCTGTTCCCGGGCCAGTAGGTTCCCGGGATTCCAAACGGAGACAGTATGACGCGGATCATCGGTATCGGGATGGGGGAAGATCCGAAGAAGATTGTTGCGAGTATACTGGCAGCCGGATCCGGAATACGGGTGGTCGGGTATTGTACTCCGGAGACTGCAGCAAAGATCCGGGGAAGGGTACCCCTGAAGGAGAGTAAAACCCCGGAAGAAGATCTCTCCCGGGATCTCTTTTCCGGCGCAATCGATGCCGCGGTACGGGGCACGCTTCCTGCCAACGGCACCCTGCGTGCCCTGAAAAAGGCTGCCGGGGTCGATCATCTCGAACGGATTGCCCTCCTGGAAACGGCAGCCGGGAAAAAATTCCTTCTCACTCCGGTCGGGGTCGATGAAGGGTCTTCCGTCCAGGAAAAGATCGATTTCGTAAGGAAAGGTACGGCAATTGCCGAAAAGTTCGGGCTTCCTGCAAAAGCGGGCGTTCTTTCCGGGGGGCGGCTCGGGGATATCGGGCGCGATAAAAAAGTGGATCGCAGCATGGCGGATGCGGAGCTCGTGGCCCGGATCACCGGCGCCGTCCACTGCGAGATTCTCCTTGAAGACGCGATAGAGAGCTGCGGCGTCATCATCGCCCCGGACGGGATCTCCGGGAACCTTATCTTCCGGACCCTGACGTTCCTGGGAAACGGGAAGGGTCATGGGGCGCCGGTCGTAAATATCGATAAAATATTCGTGGATACGTCGCGCGCATCACCGGATTACACGAATGCGCTATTGCTTGCTGCATCGCTCCTTGATTGAGGAATTGCCGGGAAATCACAGAAATTTTTCCCTGAATCCCCCAATTTTCCTGTTTCTGAAAAACCCGTGAAAGCGACCTCCTATCACGGTTCGCCTTCCACCAAGTGCCCCGATAGCCTAACGGACACCAATTTGATGGAAATTTACGATATGTTTAAATATATGCCGACATATTGTATTTTGAGGTAAGAAACATGGCAGATTTACCAATCGCCGCGGTAGTTCGCATTGCGAAGAAGAATGGCGCGGAGAGAGTCGGGAGCGACGCTGCAGCCGCACTCGTTGTCAAGGCAGAAGCGTACATTGCAGGCCTGACCAAGGAAGCAAACAAGCTGGCAGAGCACGCCGGCCGGAAGACCATCAAGGAAGAGGATGTCGAGCTTGCGGCAAAGCCCCGCTAATCCTCTTTTCTGATTCCGGTTTTCGTCATCCGGGTTTCCCGGTACTTTTGTCCGCATCTGTTTTCAGGTAGTTTTCCCGAACCCTGATTTTACCGGAAGGCAGTTCCCTGTTCTCAAAATTGGGCTCACTACGGTAATTTGCCGAAAGGAATTCTTTCGCGAAGGGAAAAGTTACCGGTTTTCCGCCGGGGGGATTCTGCCCGGGTGGTATCCTATATTTATCAGAAAAACCAACTTCGCAACAAACCTGACCGCCAGAAAATTACCCGGGGGGTGACCCATGAACCTGAGGAACAAAACCCTTCTTGCACTCATCATCACGTTTGCGTGCTTCTTTCTCCTCCTCTTCGCGATATCCCTTACGATAACCTTCAGCGGGCTGAACCAGATAGAAACAGAGGAGGGACGCACGGGTACCCGCCAGGTAACGGCTGCCCTGGATGCAGAAGGAAATGCCCTGCTCGGTACAGCACAGGACTGGTCCCGATGGGATGATATGAACCGGTATATCCTGGAACGAAATCCCGATTTTGTTGAAAGCAACCTGGATAAGAACAGTCTCGCCAACATCAACGTCAATCTCTTTCTCGTCACCGATAATTCCGGAAATCTTATTTTTGGAAAAGTCCTCTCCCGCGATCTCAAAGAAGACTCGGAAATTCCTGCGCCTGTCCTTTCAGGAATCCGGCGTGTCCCGGCGGTTACCAATATGTCCGGGAAAAAAACGGGTGTATCCGGAATCGTCATGCTTCCGGATGGCCCGATGCTTGTCGCAGTATCCCCCATCCTCCCAAGTAACCTTGAAGGGCCGGCAAACGGGACCCTCGTCATGGGAAGGTACCTGGATAACGGGATTTTATCCCGGATAACCGGGATTACCGGTTTTCCGGTAACCGTCCTTCCCTCCGGCGATCCTGCCATCAGTCCTTCCGTACTGTCCGGTTTATCTGCAGAGGAAGATGCCAGTATCATACTCCCGGAAAACACGAGTGTCGTCCAGGGATTTACCCTGCTTACCGGCCTGGACGGACAGCGATTTGTCCTGGAGACCGGAATGCCCCGGACATTGTATCATTCGGGCTTTGCTATCGTAAACCAGTTCTTCCTGATATTCGCCCTCTCTGCGTTCATCATAACCATCATTGTAATCGGGATTATGGACAGGAGCGTCCTGCATCCCCTGGCAAGGCTTACCCGGGAAGTCCGGACGTATGAGAACATGCCTGACGCACTACCGGCTCCCGTCCTTTCCGGTACGGATGAACTCGCGCAGCTGGAACAGACCATACGCGAGTCGCATACCAGCCTTCTCGAGAGTGAGAACCGGTTCCGCCGGATTGTCGAGACCGCACAGGAAGGGATCTGGGTAATGGATGAGAAGCGGGTCACCACCTTTGTGAATGCCCGTATGTCTTCGATGCTCGGGTTTACCCCGGAAGAGATGACAGGAACCCCGCTGAGCCGGTATGTACCAGGAGACGAGGAGGATACATGCGATACCCACCAGGCCACCTGGATGCAGGGAATGAGCGAACAGTTTGAATGCCGGCTCATGAAAAAGGACGGCTCCCCGCTCCGGGTAATGCTCTCTATTACCCCGATTATGAACGGATCGGGATATGCCGGATCGTTTGCGATGATTACCGACATCTCGCAGCGCAAACTGACGGAAGATGCGCTTCGCCAGGCGACGAAAAAACTCAATCTCCTGAATGCCATCACATTCAACGATGTCCAGAACGCGATTTTCTCGCTCACCGGCTATCTTCACCTGGGGAAAAAATATACCGGGGAGAAGCGGGACGGGATCCTTGACCGGCAGGCAGCAATCGTTCACCGGATATCCGAATTGCTGGAGTTTGCGAAAAAATTCCAGAGTCTCGGGCTTAACCCTCCGGTATGGCAGAATGTCAACAAGTCGTTCCTCCTGGGGATCTCCCACCTGGATATTTCCCCCATCACCCGGAAAACTGCTGTCGATCACCTCGAGATCTTTGCCGACCCCCTGCTTGAGCAGGTCTTTTTCATCCTTGCACAAAATGTGGTCTCGCACGCAGGTTCGGCAACGGAAGTGGCGATCCGGTACCAGGAAACTGAGGCCGGGCTTACGCTTGTCTTTGAAGATAATGGCGCCGGGATTCCCGATGACAGGAAAGAAGAAATCTTTGAGCGGCAATACGGAGAGAAAATTGGTCAGGGTCTGTTCCTGGCAAAAGAGATCCTGGGAATCACCGGTATCACTATCCGGGAAACCGGGGTGTACGGGAAAGGCGCCCGATTCGAGATTGCCGTGCCGAAAGGAGCATTCCGGTTTACTTCAGGGACATCCTAAGCGGAAAACCGGGAAAGTTCAATCGGATTTTAGAGAGAATTTCCGGTAAAAGGAACTGACTGCGAAAATACAGATCCCGGAACTTCGGAATTCCCGGTTCCCGTCATTCACACCGGCACGAGATCCGGTGCGTCCGGATCATAGAGCCGGACAACATCACCGATAACGATGACCGCAGGCGCCTTCACCTTCCGGTCCCGGGATTTCTCCGCGATATCCGCAAGCGTCCCGACCGTGACCCGCCGGTCCTTCCGGAGGCCCCGTTCGATGACTGATACCGGCGTCTCCGGGTTCTTCCCGTTCTTCATGAGTGCTTCTGCAATCTGCGGGAGAGTCTGGACGCCCATCAGGACGACCATCGTCCCCCGGCTCCTTGCAAGCAGTTCCCAGTCAAGCGCCGACGCTCCCTTGGTCGGATCCTCGTGGCCGGTCAGGACCGTGACCTGCGATGCGTATTTCCGGTGCGTGAGCGGGATGCCGACCGATGCCGGGACTGCAAGAGCGCTCGAAACCCCGGGAACCATCTCCACCGGGATCTGCTCTTCCCGCAGGACCTCGATCTCTTCCCCTCCCCGGCCGAACATGAACGGGTCGCCGCCCTTGAGCCGGACAACGGTCTTCCCCTCCTTTGCCCGTGCAACCATCAGATCTTCGATCTCGTGCTGTTCGAGCGTGTGGTCTTTCCCGTACTTCCCGCAGT
>JBDKRP010000044.1:0-5909 GCA_039683275.1 Methanoregulaceae archaeon
GCGTGTCGATATCCACGCCAAAGATATTGTTCAGGAGGATGCGTTTCTTCTCGGCAGTCGTGAGCTTCCAGTCGCTCCGGGTCCGGGTCGCGTCGCCGCCGTTCCCGGCCTTGTAGATCGGAAGATCGACCTGTGCCGCTGCTTTCTTTTTCCGTGGCGCTGGTTCCGGCAGAAGTGCCTGCACTGCGGGATCGGATACGGAATTTTTCTCCTTGAAGACCGGGACAAGGTTCGCAATATACCAGTCCCGGTGCCAGTCGAGAAGGAACTGGAAAGCTCCGATCAGGAACGACCCGGACCCGCACGCAGGATCGAGAATCCGGAGTTTCGCAACGTCCCGTGGCGTCTTGTCCTTCACGAGCTCCCCCACCGTGTGCTTCACGATGTATTCAACAATGTACTGAGGCGTGTAGAAAACTCCGCCCGCCTTCTTGACCTCTGGTTTGTACTCGACCTTTGCCTGGTGGTTTTCCGTGAGCCGGATTACTTTCCCCAGGAACTGCTCGTACACGTGGCCGAGGATTGCGGGCGGGATGACCGAGAACAGGTACGGGCTTTCCGGGTAGTAGATCCGCTTGATGATCCCTTTCAGCACCTTGTCGTCAATTGCGAGCGAGAGGGAGAGGGTATCCGGCATCTCATCCCAGTCCGGTTCTTTCTCGAAATGGAAAAGACCGGAATTGTATTTCGCATCCGCATGCCGGAACAGCCCGCAGAGCCGGGAATAGACCTCGTCCCCTTCGAGCAGCTTGTGGAGCGTCGCGTACTCCTCGATCCCACGGTCCTCACAGATCCGGAGAAAGATGATCCGGTCGATGGTCCGCTGGACAACAGTATTGAGCTCATCCACCGTGAGCACCGGGTTCCGGAGCGCGATGTTCCGGGAGAGCGCGTCCCGCCACTCCTCGATCTCGGTCAGGAAATCGTCATCGACTCCGGCTGTCCCGCGTTTGCCCTTCACCGATTCTGCGAACTTGTCGAACGATCCTTTGAGAATACTGTCCTGGGCAAAGACAGTGGCAAGGAAATCCCATTTGTCCGCCAGTTCTTTGTACGTGAAATACTCGATCCGGGCTTCCGACGCCTTATCGTGGGGTCCCGGTTTCTTTGTGCAGTCATAAACTGCGAACTCCTCGAAATTGGTCAGGATGGACAGGGGAAGTTTCGCGTTCCACGCATACCAGCGGAGCTGGAGTGCGGCATCCGAAGAATCTGCAATCTTCACCGACGGCTTCTTTGTCTCAACAATAAATTTCCGGACTCCGCCTATCCGGAACGTGTAGTCAAAATACTGGGTCTTACCCCGGATCCGGATCGGCTCTTCCAGGAGAACTTCCCGGTATGCCTCGGAGAATCCCTTGTTGTTCGTGACATCCCAGCCGAGAGCGTGGAAGAGTGGATCGATAAAATCCTGCCGAAGCTGGGTTTCATTGTATTTTTCCTGCCCGCGAAGATAGGCGTCGCGGTGAAAACCGTACCGTTCGATAAGAGTCTGGATCGCTTCCGGGGCCGGCATTAGTAGAGATGTATATTTTTTACCGTTAAAAGTGTTGGATTCCTTGTGGCCCATCATCCCGACAGGATTACTGACTGGTAGTCCCGCTCCCTCTCCGTCTCTCGATCCTCACGAGCGGCGAACTCATACTGAAGAATTCCCCGAAACACTCCGCGAACTCCTCTTTCCAGCATTCTTCGCCTTCCAGGATATCCATGCCCTCGATCATGGACTGACGGACATGCTTCCCGAGACTTGTCGTCACCATAAGTTCCGGCGAATGGAAAAGATCGATAGCCCGGGTGCAGTTCCGTTTCACTTCCACCCAGTACCTGCCTTCGTCAATATAGGGTCCCGTGACATTGCAGGCAAGGTACTTTTTCGCGAACTTCTCCGCATTCTCCGGGTTCCACAAGGGCGGACCCATGTGCCTTTTTACCGGCGGAAGCTCGGAGACCAGGAACTCGAAGAGAAGTATCGAGGTCTCTTTTCCCATGCAGCAGCCGGTCCGGTTGATGATAAACCCGTTCCGTTCCGCAAGTTCCCGTATGGCGTCCGTGCTCTTCCGGAGCTGGGGGACCACCACATCCTCGATATAGGGCGGCGTCCGGAACGTGACCGCGATGAGCCGGGTTCCCCGGGCCGACAGGATCTGCGCAACATCCCCCCGGTTGAGGGCATGCTGCTCCGGGTACGTGAAATATCCCTCGTGCGGGTCCTTCAGGTACCCGCGTGCGACTTCCACGAATTCGTACATCCGGGACAGGGAGAGGGAAGCTGCCACGTTCCGGTTCGGGTCCACCGGATCGATAACGACAAGCGGGTCATCGAATTTTTTCCCCGCATGGTTCACGATATCGATATGCGTTCCCGGCCGCCACGATGCAGCAGCCGTGAGCAGCGGGCGAAACCCGCCGTACCGGATGACCAGGAGCTCGCAGAGGTACCCGCTGAACCCCTCGGTCATATGATCGGATCCATAGACCCCGCAGGCTTTCGCAAACTGCTTGAAGAGCAGGACATCGTCCGTAAACCCGTCGATCCTGCCCAGCAGGAACCGGGTATGGAACGGGGTCCGGTCCACAGCGCTCTGGATGTGCGCCGCGTCCGCGATATGGTAGCAGGGGACAAGGTCGACGTCAACGCCTTCAATCGAGGCATTGATGTACGGGTGCTCGGCATATTTCTCCTGCGCAGTCCCGCCGAACCCGGCCGCGATCTCCCGGCCGAGCGCAGTCCCGCGTTTCTCCAGGACCTCCCGGGCAGTATCCGGGGGAAAGAGCAGGAACACGTCAAGGTCCAGGTCGCCCCGGATCCAGGTTCCCCGGGCAATCGACCCGACAAGCATCCCTTGCGCGATCCCGCTCGCGTTCACCGCAGCGATAAGCCGGTCCCCGAGATTATGGATCTGCTCCCGCTCACCGGGCGTCGGCCGGATCCTTGCAAGCACCTGCTCCTCGAGAGGGGTACGGTTCAAAAGCCGGCCTCCGCAATATCGGAATAGATCGGCCCGTTGGGGGTGAGGACGCTCTTCTTGAGTTTCATTCCCCGGATAGTACAGCACCCGCACGGGAATTCTTCAAGGGCCTGTAACTTTTCCGTAAGCGCCGGGTGGAACTCACGGACCCGGGCCAGGGTGGCATGGGGGGTGAACGGCCGGTCCTCCCGTTCGAATCCGAGGGGTTCGAGCGCATCTTCAAGGAGTGCACTCAGCGCGGCGGACCGTCCCTCGTCCTCCGCGACGCCCCAGACGACACGGGGCCGGTTCCGGTTATTCCCCCGGATGGACCGTATCGTAATATCGAACGGTGAAAACTTCACGGACTTCATCGCCGATACGACCTCCGGGATCCTCCGCTCCTCAACCTCGCCAAGGAACTTCAGGGTAATATGGATGAGGCGGGGGTCAACAAAGGTGAGCCGCGCCCGGGTTCCCCGGAGGGTCTCCTGCGCTTTCGCAACAGCATCCTGCATCTCCTGCGGGAGTTCCAGCGCAACGAATACCCTGACCATGATCATACTATGGAGCAGAACACCTACAAATGGTGATCGGCCGGGGTTCCGGGCCGGACCCGGCCTCCCGCATCATGGTGGTGAAAGCAATGTTTTTTTTGTTCCATCACTAAGGTAGATCGACTCAGGGTGCTTTTCCTATGACTACGACACCATCGCTCACTGTCTATACGCTCGACTGCTGCCCGCACTGCGACCTTCTCAAGACCTACCTGAAAGAGAAGGGGGCGCCCTATACCGAGGAAGACATGTCGTCAGCCGAGTCGCTCACCGAGCTCCGGGTGAACGGGGTCTTTGTCAACGAAGCGCCGGTCCTCCGGAAAGGCGACACCTTCCTGACCACGTACGATCTCTTCAGCTCGGGAAAAGTGAATACGGGTGCCGTAGACGCGATACTTTCGGGTGACTGATGCCTTCCCGCGGGACAAAGCAGAAAACCCTTGACGGGATTTACATCCCTACGTTCCCCCCGGTCAGGACTACCGACGGTCACATCCTCGAATGGAACCGGGACCGTATTGTAAAGCAGATCGTGGAAGAGACGAAACTCGTAGAGATCTTTTACGGGCACGAAGCGGCATCGGAAGAGACTGCCCAGGAGATCGCCCGGCTCGTGGAACAGCGCATCCTTTCGATGGGACTCAAGTCGCTCTCCGGGCCCCTCATCCGCGAGATCGTCAACATGACGCTCCTGGAACAGGGGATGGTCCGGTACCGGAACGTCTGCACCCGTGTCGGTACCCCGGTCTACGACGCCCACCAGATCGATGTGGGGCGCGGCTTTGAAGCCCACGATAACGCGAACCTCCAGGAGAACGCGGAGACCTCGCACAAGAAGAAAGCGGACAAGATCAGCAAGGAGCAGTACCTGCTCCAGCTCCCGCCCGAGCTCGCTGACCGGCACCTCGCGGGAGACCTCCATATCCACGACCTCGAATATTTCGGGACCCGCCCGTTCTGCCAGGATTGGGATCTCCGGTATTTCTTCTATTACGGCCTGATGCCGGACGGGAACGGGACGAAAGCATCGGTCGCAGGCCCGGCCAAGCGGCCCGAGGTCGCCATCCTCCACGCAGTGAAAGCCCTCGGTAGCGCCCAGACCAACTTTGCGGGCGGCCAGGGGTATTACAACTTCCTCACCTTCATCGCCCCGTTCTTCGAGGGGGCGGAATACGACTACATCAAGCAGATGATGCAGATGTTCGTGTACGAGATGACCCAGATGATGGTCGCGAGAGGCGGCCAGCTGGTCTTCTCGTCCGTGCAGCTCAGCCCCGGAGTCCCGACGCTCTGGAAGGACAAGCCCTGTGTCTTCAAGGGAAAGATCTGGGACGGGAAGCACACGAAGGAGATCAAAGTATATGGGCAGTACGAGCGGGAAGTCCGGCTCCTCTTCAAGGCAATGATGGACGTCATGCTCGAAGGGGACTCGTGGGGAAAACCGTTCAACTTCCCGAAGCCCGAGATCTCGATTGAACCCGACTTCATGAAAGAGGACGAAGAGTTCAACCGGGCTCACCCGGATCTCCCCACCTACCGGGACCTCTACCTCCTGACCTTCGAACTCGCATCCAAGTTCGGGACGCCCTATTACGACAACCAGATCCCGGCATACCGGGGTGCAGGGAAAGGGATCTCCTGCTACCAGTGCTGTGCCTACCAGTTCTCTGCAGTCGCAGATGAAGATACCCAGTTTGAGGACAAGCTTGTTTTCCGTGACGGGAAGCACTTTTCGATGGGCTCCTGGCAGGTGGTGTCTCTCAATTGTCCCCGCGCTGGTTACGAGGCGGGAGGGGATGACAAGCGCCTTTATGCCGAATTGAGGGCACTGATGGATGTCTGCGTCGAGGTGTTCAAGATCAAGCGGCGCTGGCTTGAAATCATCCGTGCCAACGGGCGGATGCCGTTTGCAATGCAGCGGCCCAAGGATCCGGTAACCGGGGAGCGGGGAGCAATCGCAGTCGATCTTGACGGGCTTGTGTATACCATCGGTGTTGTCGGTGTCAACGAGATGGTGCAGCACCATACAGGCCACCAGCTTCATGAATCACATGAGGCATGGGCACTTGCCATCAGGGCGATGACAGAGATGGAACTCTACGCAAAGGAGTTATCAGCCAGGAACAACATGACCATCGCGCTCGCCAGGACACCTGCAGAGACCACGGGTCAGCGGTTTGCGGTTGCCGATCTCCTCTCAAAGGAGTATCGCGACTCTGCCCGGAAGGTCATCAAAGGCGATCTCGAACAAGGCCTTGAGATGCTTGGGAAGAGCAGGGATCTTCCCATATACTACACAAACGGCACTCATGTCGCTCCCTCTGCCAATATTCCGCTTGCCAGACGGATGGAGATTGAACACGTTTTCTTCCCTATTGTTGATGGGGGTAATATTTTCCAT
>JBDKRP010000045.1:0-27040 GCA_039683275.1 Methanoregulaceae archaeon
AAACCACCTTCCCGTACCAGACCCCTTTATATACTCAATTTTACCGTCGGTACAAACCAGCCCCGCCAGGGCCCCTTCCTGCCACGATCTCATACCCGGATGGGGAAACTATCGATCCGGAAACTGAGGGGCGGGAAGGGGCCTCTATTTCTGCAGAAATCCGGACAATTTCCGGCCCCCGATTGCCTTAAATCAAGAGTAAAACCGTCTGATTTTTTGGTTGGGAAATAATTCGTGTTCCGGTACAGGAAAATCCGGAAAAACAAGGAATCGGAGCCCGGATTGGGCGTATTTTGGGGTGGTGGGAGACGAGATCCGGACTGGCCGGGAAGCAGGAGTACCCTCCCGGAGATCCTGACCGGGAGACGTCTGAATCAGGAAGGCACCGTACCGGAGATCTATTAGTCACGGGTACGTTCCGATGAACTCATCCTATCTATGAAACCCAAAAAGGCAGAGATTACCGGATATACCTGATTCCCACCGATGGACTTAGTGCCACGGCGGGCTTTGCCAGGAGCTCGATGAAACGGAATCCCCGTTCGGGATGAAAAATATTGGCCGAGGCACTGCTTCTGACGATCCATGCGGTATCGAGGCCCCGCTCTGTTCCGGCGCAGCAGACGACCGGGATCCCCTCCGGGATCACCCCGGCATCGACTGCCATGAGAACACATTCCATTGCGACCAGGGTTCCCGGGGAAAAGAGCTCCAGGGTTTTTGCCATGATATCGAGAGAAGAGAGATGTCCCAGATGGATCCGCAGGGAAAAACTCGGACCGAAGAACGGGATGGTTCCTCGTATGACAGGTACTCCCCTGGCCTCCAGGGATTCCCGGTTGCGGGGCGTTATTTCCATGGGAATCCGGGTTGTGCCCTGGGCTTTCCATTGGTCACGGAATGCCGCAAGCTCCGAAATTTCGGCAAAAATACCGGTCTCCATCCCCTCAGTCTCCCATGCCATACCCTGAGGACAGGTTACGCAGATAACCTTCCTGCCCATAACCGCATCGGCAATTTTCAGGGCGCTGTCCCCGGTGATTGAGGCAACGACAACCGCGTCGGCACGCGGGGCGGCTGCCTTCACGATGTCTACAACGGATCCCGTATTTTTCGGACCCGGTCGATCAAAAACCTGCATGGCATCCAGGACTCCTTTTCCATTACTGGATTTCAGGGGTCTATCAAGGTGTCGGCAGGTGTCTACTCTTAGATCTGACCTCTCCAGCTTCCATCGCAGCGGTTCCGGAACCCCTGATGAGTATTGGCAGTTGTCTTTTATTTGAGCTGACCTCTTCTCTGAGAAAATTTCCCGGATACCCTGACGGGAAACTGGTTTTTGTCACGGGGCCAGGATCCGGAAACTCCCATCGTAAACCCGGGCCCGGAATGAATTTACGAATCCGGCTGTCCCGCACCGGAGTTTCCCGCATCTCAAAGATCACCCCCTATCATCCCGGCAATCCTCTCCCGTTCCATCACGAGCGGGGCCGCATTACGATTACCCCTTCAGGACAGACCGATGAGCAGAGACTGCACCCGTCACAACGGTTTCCCTCGATCCGGACCAGCCGTTCCTGCAGTGAAATCGCATGGTACCCGCCGTCCCGGCACGCGGTGACGCACCGGCCGCATGATGTGCACCGTTCCGGAAACACTGCTGTCGCGATCCGGAACTCCGTGCGGCTGAGGGCTTCATGCGTTGAAATGCGGGGAAGTGCCGATCCCCGGAGCGCCCCTATGCCGGAAAGATTCTTTTTTCCGAGATAGCCGGAGAGGCCCTCCTTCATCCCGCCGATGATCCCGGCCCCGTCCCACATGACTGCGGTACAGACCTGGACTGCACAAGCCCCTACCGCAATGTATTCCGCAGCATCCTGCCAGCGGGAGATCCCGCCGATTCCCATAAGGGGGACCGGAAGTTCCCGGGCAATCTGGGAGATCATCCGCAGGCCAATCGGCTTCACGGCGGGTCCCGAGTATCCGCCGTAGGTTCCGGACCCGGCAACCGATGGCAGGGGTTCGAGCGTTCCAAGATCGATTCCCATCAGGCACTGGACCGTATTGATTGCCGCGAGGATATCCGCTCCCCCCCGGACCGCCTCCCTCGCAACCGGCACGATGTCCGTAACATTGGGCGTGAGTTTGACTATCAGCGGAACCCGGGTTCCGCCCCGGACCGCCCGGGCCAGGTCCCGGACGAGATCGGGATCCTGCCCGATTGCAGCGCCGACTCCCCGCTCCGGCATCCCGTGCGGACAGGATACGTTCAGCTCGATTGCATCCGCTCCCGCATCCTGGACGATTCCCGCAAGTTCCTGCCACTCGCTGGGATCCGGCGATCCCATGATGCTCGCGATCAGCACCTGTTCCGGATACTCGTTTTTGGTTGCAGCGATCTCCGATCTCCAGTACGCCACGCTTTTTTTACTCAGGAGTTCGATGTTCTCAAACCCGAGGAGCCCGGAATCCCCGCCTTTCCAGACCGCGAAACGGGGAGAGACATCTTCAATCACCATCGTGTCAGGAACGATGGTTTTCGTGACGGCACCCGCCCACCCGAGACGGAACGCCCGCCGGATCTGTTCCCCCGATGCCGTGGGAGGGCCCGATGCAAGCAGGAACGGGTTATGGAAGGCAAGCGGGCCGACGGTTGTTTCCAGGGATGGTCCAGTCGCAGCCATGGGTTTTTCCTACCGGAATATTGCAGGGCTTCCTTATGGTTGTATAGTTTTTTCCTTTCCGGCTGCAGGGAAATTTCACAAAATTCCGCAAAGAAACGGGCCCGGTTTCCTGCATGCGATGAAACCTTTAAACACTATTTGCGAGAAATAGCTTCCTGCAATAACCTGATGATCTGCACTTCCGCAGATCTGTGGTACGTCATGTGTGATACCCTCACCACTGAAGATGACGACGACGAGAACCATCGGCCGTTCTCCCGCCTTTTTCTCCGCAGCATATCCCGTATCTGCGGTTCCTGTCGGACGTTGAACAGAGTTTTTCAGAATGATCCGGGCTCCGGCGAGCGAAGCCTGCTTCCCGCGATGCGGGTTCACGGGGAGCTGGTCCTGCGATGAATGAATCGTGGCCGCCGTCCGCGAGCGCCGGGTATTCCAGCGGGAGCGGGGGTTCCGGCAGCGCGGGCGGCGGAGCAGCGCAACTCCCTCTGAACCCGGCCATTCTCCCCTGCACGGGAAAGCCCAAAGGCCTCCCGAACGGGAAGAAAGATCCCCTTACCCGGAACGCGGCAGTCCTCGTACAGCGGAACGGGGTAACCCACCTCATCACCGAGGGGTACTTCTATAAGTCCGATGCCTATTACACGATCCTCGACCACGAGATGCGGGGCGACGCGATAGAACCCTCCAGCAGTTCGGTCCTTGACGCGTACGTCGTCCCGATCTGCCTCGAGAAAGCGTCGCTTGCCGGGATCCCGGTCTGTGAATGGGGAATCTCCCACACGTTCACCCCTACCCCGGCAATCGTGTACGGTCTCAATTATTTCGCGACCAGTGCCGAGCACTTTGTTGTCGTTGATAACGAGTCCTCCCGGAGCGTGATCAAGCACATCACCAACAACGGCAAGTACCCGTTCTGTTTCCAGAAACTTCCCGAAGGAGCGGAATTTGTTACCTGCACAGCAGTCTTCGGGAAGATTTCCGAAGGTCCCGCCGGCGCCCGGGAGATCGCGGAACGGGTATATGAAGTCTTCCGGATCCCCCTCGTGAGCATGGTCCTCGTAAAAACCGGTTCCGGGATCCAGCTCTCTGCGCTCACCCCGACCCGGTACTCGAAACTGGATGAGAAGTCACGCCTGCTCCTCAATGCATATATCGCACACCAGGAATTCCTATGAGCAGTCTCGGGATTTTTGTCGACCGGAAAACCCTGAGCAACTCGGAGCAGCTCAATGCCATCATCCGGTGCCGGGATGCAGCGGAAGAGCTCGGGCATCGGGCGGATTTCATCTTCCCGACGGATATCGGCAGGATCCCCCGCATGGATGCGCTCTTCATCAGGGCCCGGACCGATCCCATGAATGTCACGTATGTCGCGGCCCGGATGGCGGAGTTCCATGGCATTCCGGTGATAGACGATCCCCGGTCCATCCGGATCTGCGCAGACAAGGTGAACATGTATACCCACCTGATGAAAAAGAGCGTCCGGATGCCAAGGACCGTCTTTCTCTCAAAGCAGGATATTACGGACGACCGGATCGCGGGACTCTTTGCCGACCTCGGGACGCCCCTCATCCTCAAGGAACCCTCGACCTCGTTCTCCATGCGTGTCGAGAAAGTGACGAATCCCCTGGAATTTACCCGGGTTGCCAAACGCTTTATCCACCTGTCCGACTGGATTGTCGTCCAGGAATACATCGAGAGCAAATATGACTGGCGTATCGGGGTCCTCAACGGGAAACTCCTCTATGTCTGCAAATATACCATCCCCTCGGTCTCCTTCAAGATCCAGGCCTCGGTCAACGGGCATATCGTCTACTGCGGGGTCGAGAGCGTTCCCGAGAGCGGGGTCCCGGAAGAGGTCATCCGGCTCGGCCTTGATGCCGGGAAAGCCATCGGGAACGGGCTCTACGGGGTCGACATCAAGGATTCCCACGGAGAAGCATACGTTATTGAAGTGAATGACAATCCCTCGCTCGAAAGCGGCGAGGACAATTATTACCCGGATGTGTATCCGAAAATCATCCGTTATCTTTTACCCAACTGAAGGGAGTGATTATCCTGAACGAGAACTGGCTACTTTGTGCTGAAGAGATTTGTTTCCGCTGCGGAGGAGACTGCTGTAACGAGGCCCACCCTCCCATCAGCGCTGCCTGTTATGACCGGCTTACGAAAGCGGGAGTTTCTCCCGATCATTTTGAGAATGTCGGGTACCGGCGCTTAAAGACCCGGGAAAACGGGGAGTGCGTCCTTTCCCGGAACGGGAAATGCACTATCCACGCAATAAAACCCGAGACCTGCCGGGCAGGGCCGTTTACCTTTGATGTGAAGGGCGACATTATTGAGATCTTTCTCAAGGAGCCGAAGATCTGCCCGATTGTCAGCCTGCTCCGGGAAGTCCCCGAAGCGTACGAGCAGCAGTACGAACGGTCGCTCGCCAATATTTCGCGCCTTGTTTCTAACCTGACCGATGACGAGATCGGGGCCATCTGCAAAATCGATGAACCGGATACCGTGAAAGTTGCAGAGATCGCGAGGATAAGGGCATCCGGATGAAGACCGGCACCGAGCACGAGTATTCCATCAACGATGCGGCATTCCGTCCGCTGCCCCTGTCGGATGTCATTCTCTCGGAAGTTGCGGGAAGCGTCGTAAGTGAGACTCCCTTCGGGGAAGTAACGCTCTGCAAGGAACTCCAGAAGACCGTTCTCGAATTCATCCCGGACCATCCTTCGGAGAGCCTCTTTGATCTCGAAAACCAGGTTTACACCGGGATTCGCAGGTTTCACAGTCTCTTCGGGGACCGGTACCAGCTTCTCGGGCTCGGGATGCACCCGACCTTACGGCTGGACGAAACCCGGGTCTGGGATCATGACGAAGGGGAATATTACGAGCTGTACGACCGGCTCTTTTCGCTCCGTCAGCATGGCTGGCTGAATATCCAGGCGCTCCAGGTGAACCTGGAGTACCGGACAGATGATGAGCTCGTTGGGATTTACAACAGGGTCCGGGCCCTGCTTCCGTTCCTGATCGCGGTATCGGCCTCGTCCCCGTTTGTTGAAGGAAAGGCCACGGGACTCGCAGACAACCGGCTCCGGTATTACCGGGAAAACCAGAAAGCGATCCCGGTCATCTGCAACGGGATCGTTCCGGACCCCCTCTCTTCCGTCGATGATTACCGGGCGCTTCTTGAGGAGATGTACCGGGAACTCAGGAAGAGGGGCGCAGAACTCCTCTGCGAGGAATGGGTGAATTCGGGCGGGGTCATTGTCCGGTTCGGCCGGCGATGCATTGAAGTGAAAGCGCTGGACGGCCAGGAGTGCGTCCGGTCCGATATGGCAGTCACTGCATTCCTCCGTGCACTCCTCCGGAACCGGAATCTGTCGCCGGAGACCGACCGGGACGCCCTTCTCTCCATGACCGAAGTCGCGATGGAAAAGGGAACCCGGGCGCTCCAGCCGGAGCTTGGCGATCTTCTTGCACGGGCATGGGAGTCTGCCAATGGTGAAGAAAAAGCGCTTCTCCCGATCATTGAAGACCGGGTCATCAACGGGAGCCTTGCCGAGCAGATGCAGGATCGGTTCCGGGAGACCGGAGACATGGCCGGTCTTCTCGCCGACCTCTCCAAATCGCTCCGCACCAACAAACCGTTCCTGAACCAAAAGCCGTTATAGGTTAGCCGTCACCAGAGTATCATATGACCGGGGATGGCGGGAAGAAGGAGATGCTTTCCGAGGCGGAGGGGTACCGGCTCCTCTCCTCCTATGGCATACGGGTACCGGAGTACGTTGTTGCGGCGACACCGGAGGAAGCCGGGCAATCTGCCGAAAGGATTGGTTTTCCGGTAGTCCTCAAGGTTGTCTCTCCCGATGTCGTCCATAAAAGCGATACCGGGGGTGTCGTCCCCGGAATTTCGAGCCGGGATGAAGCGGAACAGGCATTCGGCCGGATCCGTGACCGGCTTTTCGCCGGGAATCCGTCTGCTGGATTCCAGGGAGTGATGGTCGAGGAGCAGCTTGCAAAGGGAACGGAGCTGATCCTCGGTGGCAGGATCGATCCGGCGTTTGGCAGGATCCTGACGGTCGGCAGCGGCGGGATTCTTGTCGAACTTGTCCGCGACGCAGCAATACGGGTTCTCCCGGTCTCCCGCACGGATATCCTGGCGATGCTCCGCGAGCTCCGGGTGTATCCCCTGCTCCAGGGATTCCGCTCAATACCTGCTTCAGACCTGGATTTTTTGGTACAGACGATTGAATCCGCACAGAAACTCTTTCTCGAACACCCGGAAATTACCGAGTTCGACATCAACCCCCTGATCCTGTACCCGAAGGGCGGATGCGCCGTCGACGCCCGGATTTTCGTAACTCCGGGCGGGGTGCCTTCGGGAAAGGTGCAAAGCGACCATCCGCCGGTTCCTGCCCGGCTCTTCCATCCCGGATCGATTGCGGTTGTCGGGGCATCTTCCGATCCCGGTAAAGTCGGGTATGCCATCCTGCGGAACCTTCTCGCGTTCCCCGGGAAACTGTATCCTGTCAACCCGAAATACCGCGAGATCCTGGGTAGGCGTTCCTATTCCTCTCTCGCAGAAGTGAAGGCATCCATCGATACCGCAGTCATTGCGGTTCCTGCGCCGCTCGTTCCGGGGATTATCGATGAAGCCGGGAAAGCGGGCGTTTCGCTCGCGATCATTATCTCGTCCGGTTTCCGGGAGAGCGGTCACGAGGGCCTTCTTCTCGAACAGGAAGTAACGGGGATTGCCGCGTCCTATGGCATGCGGGTCATGGGCCCGAACTGTCTCGGCCTGATGATCCCGGGGCTGAAAATAAATACGACGTTCGATCCCATCTCCCCGTGGCCCGGGAGAATTGCGTTCATCTCGCAGAGCGGCGCCATCATCACGACAATCGTGGACTGGAGCCTCCCGGAAGAGATAGGGTTCTCGGCAGTCATCAGCGTGGGAAACCAGGCGGATCTCGGGTTCGGGGAGTACCTGGAGTATGCTGCCCATGATGAGGCAACCCGGGCAATCATTCTGTACGTGGAGGAAATACGGGACGGCAGGAATTTTATCGACCGGGTCCGGGAGGTCACGGAAAAGAAACCGGTCATCGTCCTGAAATCCGGGTCTTCCCGGAAAGGCAGGCTGGCCGCTTCATCCCACACGGGTTCCCTCGCAGGAAGTTTCGAGGTGTACCATGCGGCATTCCTGCAGGCCGGGATGGTCCCGGTCGAATCCCTCCGTGAAGCGTTCCAGACCGCGGAGCTCCTTGCCTCCGAGGGATACCCGAAGGGTAAGCGTGCGGTCGTTATCACGAGCGCCGGGGGATTTGCGGTCCTTGCATCCGATTATGCTGACCGGTTCGGCATCGGACTTCCGGAGATACCGGAAGACGTCCACCGCGAGATGGATACGTTCCTGCCGAATGACTGGAACCATGAGAACCCGATGGATCTCATCGGCGATGCGACATCCGACCGGTTCGCGAGGGTCTTTGATATCCTGATCCAGCACCAGGATTTCTGGGACATCGCATTCGTTATTTCCGTTCCTACGGCAACCATCGATCCCATGCGGCTGGCAAACGAAATCATCCGGTTCTCCCGGCATACCCGCAAAATGATGGTGGGCTGCATGATCGGCGGCGACTCCATGCGGGCTGCAGTGCGGATCCTCCGTGCCCAGGGAATACCGAACTTCGAGGATATGGAAGACGCGTTCCGTGCCGTGGGAAAAAGTCTCCGGCCAATCCGGAACAGGCCGGAAGAGGGAGAACCGCCTGGATTAGCCTAAAGACTGATCGTTTTTATAATCTTCCCGTTTTTGAAAATCGAGATCTTCCCGCCGCTCTGGGAAACAACCATCCCGACGGTGTTTGTTGCCTGGGTTATTGCAGCGACCGAGGAGTGCCGGGTGCCCATGCCTTTGGGGATATCGATGGTACTCGAATCGATGGTGATCCTTCGCCCGGCTGCTTCGACAACCCCTTCCCCGGAGACAACGAATGCACCGTCGAGCTGGGCATATTCCTTGATCATCTCCCGGAGGTCGTTGTTCGTGATCGTGCGGCTCTCCGGCTTGTGGCCTTCGAAGGGGTTCAGGATGAGCTGCCGGGAATTCTTGAGGACATTTCCGGTATCCCCGAGGAGGAACGAGGTCCCGATCTGTTTTCCTTCCCTGCCCTCCTTGGAGATCTCGGTGCAGATATGGAAGACGGCATCAAAAACATCCTCTTTCACATCCGTATCCGTGATAACGAGATCGCGCCAGGAATCGGTACTGATACGCGGCCCCTCATCCGCATGCTTGTGATCCGTGATATCATGGCCGATAAAGAGGATCTCGGAGATGTGGCCCTGTTCGTTCCGGATTGCCTTTTTCATCCAGGAGATCCAGACATGGTCCCCGGTTCTCCGTACGTTCTCGTGGATCGCTATCGCAATTCCCTCTGCATGGACCCCGATGTCGGTGAAGGATGAAGCGAGGTCTTCACCGGTCTTGCCTTTGGTGGGGAGAAGGGTTCCCGCAATATTTTTCCCGACAATCTCTTCTCCTGAATAGCCGAAGAACGACTGGGCGAACGTGTTGATGAACGTAAGAGTTCCCCGGGAGTCGGTTTTCAGGACCAGGCTCTGCGTGCTCTGCTGGAGTTCGCGGTACCGGAATTCGCTCTCCTTCAGGGCATCTTCCATCTGTTTGCGCTCGGTCATGTTGGTGATGACATAGACTTCGCCCTTATGCGGTTCCCGGGGATCCAGCGGACGCACCTGGATATAGGCAGCGAAAATTTTCCCGTCCCTCCGGATAAGTTCAGCATTTGCGTGGCCCCAGCCGGCAGGATCGATGCAGATCTGGACTTCCCGTCCGATGCGTTCCGCATCTTCTTTCGTTGTTGTGAACTGCGAAAGGGACTTCCCGTTGATCCCGCCGCTCCCGTACCCGAACATCTCAGAAACCGCGGGATTCGTCCATTCGATGACCCGGTTCCTGACAAAGCAGATCCCCAGCGGAGTCGCGCCCAGGACAGACAGGAGAAGATCGTTCTGGCTTTTAAGTTCCCGTTCGGCCTTTTTCCGGAGCACCGCCTGCTTGATCATATTCACGAGATCGGAAAAGGGAACCCGGAGATCCGAAGTCCGGGAGAGCTGTATTTCCGTTCCGGTATTGAGATCGGTGAGCGTCAGCCGGTCAGGAGTCGCATGGTTGAAGAGAAGGAACGGGGTCGGGTTTCCCTGCGAGCGAAGGAACCGGATAAGCTCCACACCGTTTAAATCCGGCAGGAATTCTATCAGGTTACTGGAAGGAACCTGGTAATAGGAGACAATGACATCGTAACTCTTGGTTTTGAGCTTATCTATGGCATGCTTGGGGGAATGGGCGATATCCACCCTCAGATCTCCGCTTTTCTCCAGGAACGCACGGGTCGCACCCATGAGATCGGAGGTATCTTCAACAAGGAGGACGGAAATCATTCGGGAGTTCACCAAATAACAGGTTTTTCTGACTATAACTGTAGTCTTGCTTTGGATAAAATACCTCTGAATTTTTAAATCGGGTGTGAATCTCCCGCCCGGACAAAAATCCAAAGGTATTTTACGTTATTTTGTTTTTGATACCGAAGGGAAATCCGGGTTTTATTTTTGATCTCCTCAGCAGGCGTATTGAATTTTCGTGCAGGTTTCCTTAAAATGAAAAAACCGGTAAACCAGGAACGTTGCCCGTGCCGGAACACACCGGAATACAGGGAATTATTTCCCGGTTTTTCTGAGCCTGCGTCAGGTTCCCGGCTGGTATCCTGCTGACTTTGCCCGTTCCAGGATCTCGTTTGCAAATGCCATCTGGTCCCCGGTCGGTTCTTTTCCTTTCCGGGCGAGTCGCCCCATAATCACGAGATGTCCCCGTTCCTGGGGTGAGAGTTTCCCGTTCCGGTGTGCCCAGTCGACTATCGCAGACCACTGTTCCGGGTTCGGATCCTTCGGGTCATCACCGGGTGCAGGTGAGGCTTCCCTCACGATCTCCGGCTCCCTGACAATCGCTATCTCCACCCGGGGCGTATCCGGAACCGGACAGGGAGCGATAACCACGGGAACGCTTCTTTGAACCGTAACCGGCAGGCATGGCTCAACCGGATTTTCCTTCAGCGGGATTTCAGTCACGGACCGTGGTTTGCGCTCACTCATGGTTTCCGGGATTGTATCCGGGGACCCGGTAGCCATCGGTTCGGGGAAAACGTCCGGGGGGAGAGCGTCAGGTGTATTTTCCGGGTGCGGGTAATCCGGGTGCTGGTACTCAGGTATATCCGGTTCCGGGTTCCTTGCCGGGACGGAAACCGGAACCTCCGGCTCTGCTGCCGGGTCGTCCCGCCCGGGTGACCGCACGGAGGATGTTTCCTCCCTTGGAATTTCCGGCTGCGCTTTCTTTAACTCTTCAATTTCATGGGTAAGCGTCCGGATCTCCGCATCGCGTGCACCGATAACTCCCTCAAGATCAGCGACCCTGCCCGCCATCCGTTCGAATTCGTGCGCCAGGCTTCCGGCCCTTGCCTCAGCATCCTCTTTTTCCTGGGCAACGGAAAACGCCCGGGTCTCGGCTGAAGATCGGACTTCGCGTTCGTCTTCCAGGGATTTTTCAAGGGTGGAGAGGACCCGGACTTTATTCTCAAGGTCTTCGGTGAGCGATTTCACCCGTTCCGCAAGGACCGCCGACTCTTTCCGTACCGTTTCAAGGTCTGCCGTGTTTCCAGCAAGGAGCCGTTCTTTTTCAGAGAGTCCGGTTTCGAGATCTTTCACCTGCTGCCGGAGAGTGTTTTCCCGCTTATCCCTGTCCGCGAGTGCAGCCCGTGCGATCTCTTCAGCCATACTCCGCCCTTTCAGTTCTTCGGAAATCCGGGAAATTTCCGACTGGAGGGTACGGATCTGCTCCGCTGACGCGGATGCCGCCTCTTCCCACTGTTTGCGGATGGATGCATCAGCTTCAGCAATCTCCTTTTTCGCACGCCCGGCAGCTGCATCCCGCTGTAAAACGAGCGAACGGATCTCTTCATCCTTCTGCAGGAGGGAATCCGAGAGTTCCCTGACCGTACGGCTGGTTTTCTCGGCCGCATCGGCATTCTTCTGTTCAGCCGCTTTCATTGCTTCAACTGCGGAAGTCGCCGCGCCCTGGGATTCTTTCAGGTCCTCTTCCTGCGTTGCAATGATCTCTTCAAGTTCCTGGACCCGGCGGGCCGAATCCTGCTTTTCCTTCGCGAGCTCCCCGTCCCGTTCCCTGAGTGCCCTTTCCCCGGCAGATACCATCTCCCGGGCTTCATTCAGGGCGAGTTCAAGTTTCCGGGACTTTGCAGTCTCTTCCTGGAGACTCCGCTGGGCTGCGTCGAAATCCGACCGGGTATCGCTCAGCTCGTAGACCAGCTCGTCAAGACGGTTCTGGAGATCCGATTCTTTACTGTCCGCTTCGTTCCGGAGAGCGAGGATCCGCTCTTCCAGTTCTTTCTTCTCGTCAGAAAAACCGGAAAGGGCCGTTGCCAGGTTTTGTTCCGACTGCTGCGTCCTTGCGGTCTCGTCCTGGAGATTCCGCCGGGCTGTATCGAGGTTTGAGCGGACGTCGTCCCGTTCGGAGGTCAGGGTGTCAAGCCGGTTCCTGAGATCTGCCTCTTTCTCTTCGAATTCGCGCCCCAGGGCGAGGATACGTTCCTCCAGTTTCTTCTTCTCCTCAGCAGACGCGGCAATCGCTGCCTGGAGATCCACGGCCTCGCCTGTTTTCGCTTTCACCTGGTGCTCAAAGATCCGTGACTGTGACCGGAGCGCTTCAATCTGGCGGTCCCTGTCCGCTACGGACTCCTGGAGTTTGCCGAGCGTACTCTCCAGCCCCGCGATATCCTGTTTGAGGATTGCAACGGCATCCTCCATTTTCTCTTTATGTTCCTGTTCCAGGTCTGCGATTTTCCGGGTGAGCGACTTCACCTGTTCATCAAGATCTGTCGTTTCGCTGACCCGTATTCCCATAATTTCGTATGATGAGAGAAGGAAATCGAGAAGTTTGCGCCGCCCGGTCAGGAGGGAATATTCATTGCCGTCGTAGGCAACCCGGAACTGGGTCTGGACAGGTTCCGGTTTCTGGGGGGCCGCTATGTTTCCCATCAGGTACTCGATCAGGGTGGAGACATAACCCGGATCGATGGGTTTCGGGAGAAACGCATCGGCGCCGCAGGTAAGGACTTCGAGAAGATCGCCAAGGTGGGAAGCCCGGGTGAGAAGAATGACCTGGATCCCCCGGAAACGCTCCTCGTTTTTCAGGCGGATCGTGAGAGACGGGCCGTCAAGGTCCGGGACAATGAGATCGCTCACCAGGATATCCGGCATAAGATTGGAGAGCTGGGAATATGCAGAGTTCCCGTTCAGGAAAACTGTTACCCGGCATCCCTTTTCGATGAGAAGTTTTTCGAGATCCTTTGCCTCTGCAGGGTCCTGCTGGAGCAAGAGGATATGCGGCCCGTCTGGTTGTGGTTCAGGTGAAGCGGTCTCCATTTCCTTCCTCTGATAGTGAAGAGATAACCGGTTGAGAGATTATATAATTGTCCCTTGGCGGGAGGTATTCTGGTGCATTCGCGATGCTAAACCGGTATCCGGGGGAATATCTACCAGAACCTTGTTGTCGTTCATGATAGAAATACTGGGTAGTCCCCGCTTGAAAATTACGGTCGGTTTTTTTTATTCCGGTTCAGGAAAACGGCAGGTTCCCTGCGGCAGCAGGAGTTCAAAACGCGCTCCCTTTCCATATTCCCCGGTTTCTTCAATTGTTATCCCGGTCATCGCAAGAATCTCTCTCGCAAGGAAGAGGCCGAGACCGGTACCTTCCCCGTAGGAATGCTGGAATATATCCTGTTTCGCATCAGCCGGAATTCCGATCCCGTCATCTGCTATGACCAGCCGGAAATCCCCCCGGGAGGTATCGGGATAAATCCGGATTGATGAGACCCTTTGCCCGTGGGTAAGGGCATTATCGAGAATATTGTAGAACACTTTTTCAAGCAGGGGATCTGCATAAATCCAGAGGTCCCCGGATTCAACGGACACGGATATCTGCGAGAGGTCCAGGAGCCGGCCTGCATGGGCGATGGTATCCTTGACATTCTGCCAGCAGGGCGAATGAATACCTACCTTTTCATATTCCTTCGTGAATCCAAGAATCCTCGTGATGGTTTTCAGGGCATTTTTCTGTTTTGCCAGAATGTCTGCGATTGCCGGGTCCGCCGGGTTTTTTTCAAGGTACTTCTGGTAGCCGGCAAGGACAACCAGTTTGTTACTGATGTCGTGCCGGGTAATCTGGGAGAGAAGCAGCATCTTATGGTTGATCCGGGTAATCATCCGGTTTTTCCCGGCAATGTCCAGGAGGGCAAGTTCCTGTTCCCTGATAAGCCGCATCTTCTCGGTGATGTCGAGATCCGTTCCCCGGTACCCGACAAGGTTTCCGTGCCTGTCAAGCATCGGCGTCCCGCAGGTTTCCAGGAAAACAATGCTCCCGTTCTTGTGGAGACAGGCATTTCCGAAATTCCGGAACGAGCCTTTTTTCCGGTATATCTCCATAGCCTCTGTTTTTTCCCCGCTGGCGGTCTCCGGGGCAAAGAGATCGTAAAAATGTTTTATTCCGATGAGTTCTTCCGGGTGGTATCCCAGGATCCGTTCCACGGCCGAACTTGAGTACCGGTATATCCCGTTTTCATCAGTCTCCCAGATCCATTCGCCCGCATTCTCCGCGACCTGCTTGAACCGCTCTTCGCTTCCCCGCAGGTTCCGCTCGGCGGTCCGCTGTTCGGTTATATCCCTCGCAAGGCCGCGGAGCCCCTGTAATTTCCCTTCCGGTGAGAAAATCAGGGAAGAGCGTATTTCAAGAATTCGTTCATTGCCGTTCCGGTGGGATGCCGTCACGTCAAGGGATACATAAAACTCCTTTTTCTGGATCTGCTCGGAGAATTTTTCCATCGGGCGGGGAAGACATTCCGGGGGGATGAGCGAAAATATCTTCTTTCCCAGGAGTTCCCGGGGTTCATACCCCAGGATATCCTTCATACGGGGACTGATATAGGTGAACGTCCCGGAAACGTCTGTCTCCCAGACCATATCCGGGGACGCTTCCACAATACTCCGGAATTTTGATTCGCTCTCCCTCAAAGCTTCTTCGGCAGATTTCCGCTCGGAAATATTTGTTACTATCCCATGATACCCGGAAAATTTTCCCTCGGAAAAAACCGGTCTGCTGGAACTTTTCACCCAGCAGTACGTCCCGTCTTTTTTCCGGGCCCGCCATTCCGAAACGTTCACCCGCTCCGGATTTTCCTCACCCGGTGTCAGGGATAAACCGGAAAGATCGGATGGATGAACAAAACCGGAAAGCGATTGCCCGGTCACTTCATCCGGAGAAAAGTCGAAAAGTTGCTGTATCGCCGGGCTTACGTAGGTAATAATTCCCTGTTTGTCTGTCGTGAAAACGACTTCACTCAGGTTTTCCAGCAGGTCCCGGTATTTTTCCTGGCTCTCCCGGAGCGCACTTTCTGCGACCCGCCGTTCATCTTCGATACGAATGGCATTTGCGATGATGGAGAGAACTTCCAGATCTTTTGGGGAAGGGGAATAGGTTTCCCGATAGAGGACACAGAGCGATCCGGGAAGGCGTCCCCGGATACGAACAGGAATTCCAATATATGTCCTGATTTGGTATTTCGAGACATTGGGATCGGATTTCGCATACCGAGATCCCAATACGTCAGAAATGACGGTCGGGTTTTCGCAACCCGATTGTATTACGTCATAACAGATGTGACCTTCCGGGCGGTCGATCCGGTTATAATCCCCGGGAACATTCCAGGAACCGATAGCGCAGAGCATCCCGTCCTCAATCCGGTTATAGAGAGCGCATGTCGCGTTCAGCAGTTTTCCTGCGAGGGTTGTCAGGAGGCTGATGTTTTCCCGGGGATCTGTTCCGAACTCGAGAAAAGACCGGTAAATCGCGGATATCCGGTCTTCTTCATATTTTCTTGCGGTTATGTCGTGGAATGATATGAGAATCGCGGGTTTGTTCTGGAACGTAATCCTCTTCCCGATATTTTCCACCCAGGCGGTCCTGCCGGTTGGAGAAACGATCCTGTATTCCTGGAGGTAGGCATCATTGCCTGCAGCGACATTGGCAAAATCCCGGATAGCAGTTTCACGGGATTCCGGCGCAACAAATTCCAGGACATTGCATTTCCCTGTCCGCTGACGGTAATCCTCTGCCCCTATGATACGGCCGGCTGCCTGGTTGCCAAAGAGAACCGTGCCTGAATAATCAACGATCATAAGCCCGTCGAGGGCGTATTCAATCAGGGTCCGGAATTTTTCTTCGCTTTCCTGCAGGGCTTCCCGGGCGGTTTTCCACTCCGTGATGTCCCGGACAACGCCCACAACTTTGACCGGATTCCCGTTTTTATCCCGGATAAGATCCGCTACCGAGTTGAGAATACGGGGATGGTCTCCTCCGGGAGAGTCCAGGGTATATTCCACATTGTAAGGAGTCCCTTTTTCAATCAGGTTATTGATGGATTCCTGGATCTTTTCCTGGCCGGAGAGACTCGCCGTGATGCTGTCAAGAGTTGTCTCGTCCCGGTCCACCGGAAAACCATATATCCTGCGGCACTCTTCTGAACCCTGGAACCTTCCGGTTTTTACGTCATACTCCCAACTGGCGATATGGCCAACCTGCTGGGAGCGTTTGAGATGATCCTCTTTGATTTGGAGGCGCTGTTCAGTCTGGCGGGCCTCCGTGATATCCCGAATCGATTCGATTGCACCGGCAACATTTCCGGATTTGTCATAGAGAAGGGAAGCTTTCCCAATGAATGTCCCGGGTTTCCCCCGTGGCTGGGTCGACGTGGTCTCAGCTATCAGGACATCCCCGGTCCTCTCGATGATCGCATAATCATATTTCCTGATGTTATCCGGGGATTCCAGGATGAGATCGATGAGAAGCGGCCGTACCTCCGGATACAGGGCCCGGGAATACCAGGCATTTCCTTTTCCCAGGATATCCCGGGCAGGGATTCCGGTCATCTCTTCGATTGCCTTGTTCCATGCTATCACATTCCGGTTTTTGTCAACCGCAAAGGTTGCATCGGGAAGAAAATTGATGATGTCAAAGAGGCGCTGCTCCGAATCGATAAGCGCATCCAGTGCCCGTCTCCGTTCCTCGGCACGCAGGATCTTATGTTCCAGCTCGCGAAAGAGGGAGTTGGATTCTCCGCCTTTCTGGAGGTAAAAGTCTGCACCGAGGTTCAAAGCCTCAATGACCACCTCCTCCCTGCCACGGCCCGTGAAGAGGATAAACGGTGTATTCCCCCGGGACCGGACTTCCTTGAGGAATTCAATTCCCGTCATTCCCGGCATCTGGTAATCCGATACGATCACATCAAAAGAGGTGGTCCGGAAGAGGTCGAGCGCTTTTTTCGGGGAGTGCTCAATAGTCAGGTTAATTATTCCGGATTCTTCGAGGAATAGTTGTGCGACCTCTGTTAAATCCTGCTCATCGTCGACAAAAAGAACCGAGACCATGACGGTACTGGCACCTTCCCAGGGAGAATTTCTCTCAAGGTTACTCGCTACGCGAGTAAATAATCCTGATCGATCCGGGAGAGGTACGGGACGCGTCCAGTACATCAAATACAACGGAAACCAACAGACCCGGGATATACTATGAACCCCGTGGATTGCTTCCGGGTTCCGGAAGATGCCAGGCAGCAGATTGATCGGAGCATTGAGAACAATTCGGGCCGTCTGGTTGCCGCAGTGCAGGACCTGGTGAGAATACGGAGCGTTGCCGGAGAACCGGATGCGGTTTTCCCGAATGGTCCCGGAACCGGGGCTGCACTTTCCCGGGCTCTCCTGCTGGCACGGGAACTCGGTTTTCCTGCGAGGAATCTCGATAACCGGATCGGCTACGCGGAATATGGAACCGGGGACGAATACGTGGCGGTCCTTGGTCACCTGGACACGGTTCCGGAAGGCGACGGCTGGTCGGTTCCCCCCCTGGGCGGGGAAATCCATGAGGGAAGGATCTATGGCAGAGGTTCGCTGGATGACAAGGGACCTGTGCTTGCAGCCCTTTTTGCCCTGAATGCCCTACGGGAAAGCGGGATAGTCCTCGAACGGAAAGTACGGGTGATCTTCGGGACGGATGAAGAGACCGGCAGCACGGATGTCATGCACTATCTCGCTTCCGAACACCCGCCCGTCATGGGATTTACCCCGGATTCGGATTTCCCCGTTGTCTTTGCAGAGAAGGGAATTCTCTGGCTGCGGCTTGCGAAAAAGATTGTTCCGGGGAATTCCGGGATCCGTATCAGGAGCATCACCGGGGGAACCGCGCCCAATATGGTTCCCGGTACCGCCCGGGCAGTCCTTGCGGCGGAATGCCCGGATGACATTTTCTTTGCGCTCCAGGACTATGGGGAAAAGACCGGCGTTGCAGTCTTTGCCGAAGCACAGGATGGCGGAATTGTTATCCGCTCTCGGGGTCTGAGCGCCCATGCATCGCGTCCTGACCAGGGTACGAACGCAGTCATGCAGCTTATCGGCTTCCTTGCAACGCTGGATGACGGGATTTCGGAATCCTTTGCTGCTCTCCGGTTTTTCAATCAGGTTATCGGAACCGAAAAGCCAGAGGAATCATTCGGCCTCAGTCTTTCGGACGCTGAATCCGGGAACCTCACCTTAAATGCCGGCATGATTGATGTTTCGGAAGATTTTTTCCGGATTACCCTCGATATCCGTCATCCAGTGACCGTTTCCCGCGAAGATATCTGTTCCCGGATCCGTGCCACGATACGGCCCGGTGGATTTGACACGGAGGTCCTGAAATACGATCCTCCGCTCTATTATCCGCCCTCGTCCCGGCTGGTAACAGCCCTTCATGCGGTTTACTGTGCCGCTACGGGGGATTCCACGCCGCCTTTGGCAATCGGTGGCGGGACGTATGCCCGGAAGATCCCGAATGTCGTTGCATTCGGTCCGTATCGACCCGGCACCGTACCTCCCATCCATGCGCCGGATGAGTATATCGCGGTTGAGGATCTCGTCCAGCTTGCCCGGATTTATGCGTATGCTATCTGCACGCTCGCAAATACCCGGCGTGAAGAAAAATACACTGCCTGCTGCCCGGAGAGTTCGTAACGGTAATCCTGTGCCCCCTGCAGATTCTCGCGCATTCCGTCAGGTGTCTCCGGGAAACCACGATAAAAAAGCGACGATGGCCATAGATTATCTTCATGTATGATTAACGAGGAGATACTTTAAATAAATCAGAGCCTTTTTTTAATCATATGACTGAAGCGCAATTGAAAAATGATCTCAACAAGATCGGGACCAGTATTGTCCGTGAAGCTAACGTCCTGAAAAAGATTGCGGATCAGACGACCGGGTCCGTTTCCCGGGATCTCGGGGAAATCGGGGATTCTATTATCCGCGAATCGGATGCCCTGAACGTAATCGCCGGTCTGAATGATGAACGTGCCTGCAGCGATATCAAAAAAACACGGGATGAAATTATCCGGGATGCAGATGCCCTGAATATGGTTGCAGCGCATGCTGACAGGGAAATCTCAGATGCTATCAGGAGAGCCCAGGATACTATTATCCTGGAGGCAAATGCGCTGAATCCGATCATAGCCCGGGCCGATGAAGAATTCTCCCGGAAGGTAGAAAAAGCCCACGATAATCTTATGGAGGATGTTCATGCCCTGAAAAAAATTATAGCCCGTATTGACGGACAAATCTCCAGCGATATCATCCGGGCCCACGATAAACTCATTCGGGATACGCCTGCGGGGAAGAAGGATCCCCCCGGGAAGTAATGGGTAGGCATGGCCATCCCGGTTTTGCGTCACCGCTCCGGATCTGAAAGATCTCTTTTTTCCCCGGTTTCGCAGGTGCGGCAGAACCGGACGGCGTACCCGGGGCTGGCTATCTGCAACGTTTATGGGTAATTTCTGTGTATAATCAATATAAGGAATCTATAAATAGTATCTAGAGTACAATTCTGTTAAAGTAGGGTGGGTGAGCCCCCTCACCCATTACTTTGCAGGAGGTGAACGACACAAAACACCGGAAAGATATCAGGAATTATAGCCCATATCAACAATGGTTCTGAAACCGGTCCCAACACCGGGATTTTAGAGGTGGTCTGCCTGCGGGTTCCTGAACTGACCCATTCAACCCGCACCCTCCTTTTTTCTTTCTGCTGGAAAGCTGTATCTCCTGCAATAGTGCCTGAAACATTTTCCCCCAAACGATTCCTCTGCGGGAAGACGAAAAGCAGGTGGAGAAAGACGGCCTTTGAAAAACCGGCAAATAGTATGCGATCCCCGGAAATTCCTTCCTGAAAGTATTCCGGGGAGGATAACCGGGGATGCCGGGCGTGCCTGCAGGAGAAAAAATATTATGCCCGGTTCGGGTGGGGGGCGGAACTGAGAAAGTACAGTCCTGCGACTCCTCCGGTAAACGTGATCCACATTACCGGGATGCCGATGGTCTGCAGTCCCTCAATAAGTATCCCGGCTCCTATGGCAATGATCCAGATTCCCCGTGCAAACAGGGGAGATCTTTTTGCAAGGAATATCGCAAGAACGATCAAACCCAGAATTACACTCACTCCGAGAATGAGCGTAAAAGGCAGGAAAGCAGATGCCCCGGGTACAGGAACTGCGGAAAGCCCCGGCCCATTCAGGAACCCGGCAAGGGAATCAATAAGCGGCTCAGCGAAGAACATACTCGGTTAACTCACAATATTTATTCCAAAAACGGGAAAAATTATTTTTTCTGGATTGTCCCCAGGACGTTATCCATGATCTCCCCGCTCCGGTTTTTCAGGCCGAACCCGATGATGACAGCAATTGCAGTACCGACTGCAAGGCCGATACCCCACGCAACGGGTGTGATGAAGGTATAGACGATCGTGAGGTCCAGCATGAGCTGGGAGAGGGCGAGGATAACGATCATGACGTACAGGAAGATCCGGAATACCATCAGAACCGGACGGATCAGTTCGATACTGGCATTTGCATAGAATCTCTCCAGGAAGTCGATGAAATAATCAACCAGGATAAGCCCGACCACGAAAATGAGGATGAATGCAACGATATGCGGAATGTATGTGATAACGCCGGTCACAAGGTTGCTCAGCATTTCCATGTGCAGAATGTCCGTTGCTGCGACAATAGCAACAAGGTACACGACACAGCGAACGATAATGTTCCCGATATAACCGATCGTTATCTTACTTTTCTGCTCAGGAATAACTGCTTTGGCAGGCGCCAGTAATTTTGCTGAAGCAATCCTGTCCAGGACAATATTCACGCCTTTTCCCAATAATCGTCCTGCAATCCAGCCAATGATCAGTACGAGAATCGCACCGATCACCGCAGGTAAAACCGACGCAAGGGAGGCATACCATTGGTCAACGTAATTCAGGGATACAACGTCCATAGAAAACCTCACATTAGTATGAGTGATATATTATTTTCACTTTTTGCATAAATAATTTTGTACAATCGATTATACACATGAATAGTATTCGGGAGTTGGAAAACTCAAATAAAAAATCCGTATACCCTATGGATAGGACCTGACTATTGGTCGTTATACCTGACGGAACGGGAAAAGGAATGATTGAAAGTTTGATCGAAAGATCACTCTTTCCTGGCTTTTGCAATGTGGGAGAAGATTGTCGCACCGGCCCCTATGGACGCTGTAATTGTCCCGATGATTGCTGCAATGACTGTCGGGTTTTCAAATATTCCCGTAGAAGATGTGGTTGTGGGAGCTGCAGTTGCCGTTGGAGCTGCCGTGGTTTGAGTAGCTGCAGGAGCCTGGGTCACCGCAGCAGAATATCCCCCCGATGGCTGAAGTGTCCCGAATACCGGAGTCGTCCTCTCGGGCGTTACATAAATGGTTCCTTCATAATCATAGTACCCGCTCATCGTGAGCCGGATAATATGGTTGCCCTGGGCAATACTGCTGACATTTGCAGGAGTGGTTCCCAAATATGTCCCGTCCAGGAGAATGCTGGCCCCCAGGGGGGACGAGGCAACCGTAATATTTCCGGTACCGTATTCGGAGGTCGAGGAAACGGTCGTTAGCGTCGTCGTGACTATGGTCGTGTTCAACAAAGTTGCGGTTACGGTTGGGACTGATGTCTCATTCACCGGAAGCATCGCAGAAGTCTCGTTTTCTTCAATAGTCGCGTTTGATTCAATGACAGCCTCAGTCGGAGAGGGAATCGTTGTAACCGGCGTTGTGGTTGCGGTCGTTACAGGTTCCGTCTGGTTGAAAGTACTTACCAAGGTGGAATCTGGAGTGCTGGAATTGTCTGCTAAAACTGCTGGAGTTGCCATAAGAAAGCAGAATACCAGAAGGATTGGAAACATCGAACTCTTTTTCACGTCAGAACCTTCGTGATGTCAGCAGGAATTATTTCACCCCAGATCAGGATTGACAGGAATTTGGCGCGATTCCGGGGATCCTGAGTTGGGGGGACTCATTACCCAATGAAATTCTTGTGGGAGAAGAACCTGCTTCTTCACCCGGAAATGAACTCGGGAATCCACC
Source organism: Methanoregulaceae archaeon (assembly GCA_039683275.1). GTDB lineage: Archaea > Halobacteriota > Methanomicrobia > Methanomicrobiales > Methanospirillaceae > JBDKRP01. Next base: position 22,308 of record JBDKRP010000045.1, read on the forward strand.
CCCGGATCGTATCCGGGTGCCGGATTCCCAATCACCAAAGTTTACCCTTTTAACCGGGAGAAAAAGATTTTCTTACTCTTTCTTCAGGAATGTACCGATGAACTTGTCCACGATCTCTTCGCTGCGGTTCTTCAGGCCGAATCCGATCACAACTGCGATCCCGGCACCGACACCAAGTCCGATACCCCAGGCAATCGGTGTAACGAACGTGTAGATGATGGTGAGGTCCAGCATGAGCTGGGAGAGGGCGAGGATAACAACTACGAAGTACAGGAAAACCCGGAAAACAATCAGGATCGGCTTGATCAATTCGACGTTTGCATTTTCGTAGAATTTTCCCAGGAAATCGATGAAATAATCGCTCAGGATAAATCCGACAATGAGAATTACAACGAACGCGATGATGTGCGGGATATAGGTAACAATCATCGTCACAAGGCTGCTCAGGTAATCCATGTTGAGGATGTCCGCAGCTGCGATAAGTGCTATCAGGTACACGATGCAGCGCACTGCAATGTCCCCGATATATCCGACTGTCAGGCCCTCTTTTTTGAGCGTGGCAAGCGACTCTGCCCCGGATATAATGTGTGTCTCAACCAGTTTATCGAGTAATATCCGTACGCCTTTTCCAAGTAACCGGCCAACAACCCAGCCGATAAAGAGTACAATAATCGCACCGAGAACCGCAGGTAAAACCGACGCTAGTGTGGCATACCATTGGTCCACGTAACCCATTGAAACTACATCCATTCTACTACAACCTCAATTCATTTTGTGTACTGTTGCCATTTTTTGTATTTATAACTTTTTAGTATTGGCGATACATATTGGTAGGATTCAATAATTATAAGTGTTGTGCGCGACATGGACAATATAGGAATGATACCCGCATGATGGATAATTACCAGGATGAGTTATCCCGGATAAAAGCGCTCCTGAAGAAAAATCCTGAAGGCATGAGCGTAACTGAGATCGCGAAGGCGCTTGACAAGAACAAGAATACGGTCGGGAGGTACCTGGACATCCTGCTTATTTCCGGGCATGTCATGGTCCGGAATTACGGGATGGCGAAAGTTTTCACGCTTTCCCAGCGGGTTCCCTTATCGGCGATGCTCAGTTATTCGAACGAACTCATCATGGTTCTCGACAAAGACCAGAGGGTCGTTGAGATCAACGATCAGTTCCTGTCGTTCCTGGGTTGTGCGAGAGCTGATGTAGTGGGAAAAAACAGTGCGTTTCTCACTTCCCCAACGATAGATCTCCACGAAATCCGGAAAGCCATTGCCCAGAAGGGAAACAAAACTTCTCTCCAGATCACAATCCCCCCCACCAATGCTCCTGCGAGGACATTCCGGGTAAAAAATATCGCTACCGTTTTCGATGACGGGACCCAGGGAGTAACGATAATTCTTGAGGATATCACCGAACAGGTACAGGCAGAAGAAGCCCTGAAAGCCAGCGAGGAACGCTTCCGGCTCATGGCGGAACATATCCAGGATGTCCTGATCATCATTGAAAACGGGAAGCTCATCTTTGCAAACAACCGGCTCACTGAAATGAGCGGGTATTCACTTAAGGAACTGGAGCGGATGGGACAGTATAACATCATTGCTCCGGAATCCCGTAAGGAAATCGATGATCTTACCCGGCAGATTGAAACCGGCGAGAATACCCTGGGGGAGATCCGGATCTGGATTCTCTGTAAGGATAAAAGCCGTAAATTTATGTATGGCCGGATGACTTCCTATCTCCATGAAGGCAGGCACTATATCTACCTGATCATGACTGACCTCACGAAAGAGAAGCAGGCAGAAAATACTGTCCGGGAAAGCGAACAGCGGTTCCGGCTCATGGCAGAGAATCTCCAGGAGGGAATCCTCATCATTGAGAATGAAAAAATCGTATATGCCAACCATAGTATTGCGGAAATGACCGGATACCCTCTTGAAGAAATCCCGGAATTACACACGGTGAATGTTGTCTCCCCGGAGGATTTTATCCGGATGGGCGAGATAGCTCATCGCGTTGAGGTGCGGGAAATCCCTTCTGCAGAGCTGAATTTCTGGATAACAAGAAAAGACGGGGATCGCCGGTATCTGACGAGCCGGGTCACGGCATCGCATCATGAGGATGTAAGAAGCATTTACATCACGGCGACCGATATCACGGCATCCCGCAAAAAAGAAAACACCCAACAATCCCAGATACGATGCCTCCAGCGGGTGATTGATACTCTTCCGCATGCGATGTACACCAGGGACGCTGCAGGAAAAATCCTTACGGTTAATTCGAGGTTCGGTGAGATCATCGGGAGAAATCCCGATGATCTTCCGGGGAAAAATCTTGCGGATGTTGTCGATCCGGAATTATTCGGTACCCTGGTGAAAGGGGATGAGGAGATTCTTGCGCAATCTCCGGAACATTACCGGTACGAGGGTACTATCCGGGGAGCGGATGGCGTTCCCTTTTCAGTAATCATACGAAAGGAAATTTTCCTGAACCTGGTGGGGAAAACCGGCGGGATCCTGGTGGGCATCTACCCGCAGGAAGAGCTGAATGTTCCCGAGCCCGCGCTTATGGCTGCCCCCTTTCCGGAGACCGGGCGGCCGGGTTCCCAGGATCAAACCCGGAAATCCGTAAAAAAACCTCCTATACGAAAATCGAGCCGCATCCAAAGAAAAATTATATAACTTTTTTCAATCAATGTAAATCGTTTCTATGTATAACCCACTGGCAGAATATTTATATAATGCAAACCCCAAAAATCTTAGAACATTTGTGAGATCTTTTTGAGGACTTTCATGATACACAATCAGACCAGAACCCTTATCGATCCGGTATCCCAGAACGGATTTGGATCTCTAGCCCGGCCTCTCCGGACAATCGTTCCCTTCCTGGGAATCTGCGCTCTCGTTCTTGCATGCATGGTCGGACCTGTAGCCGCAGGCACGAAATACACGGGCGGAAGCCCGGAAATCAGTGCGGCAATCGTCGGGACAAATGAATTTTACCCGGATGACGATGCGACTATCTCGGTAAAGCTCCAGAACACTGGCCTGAATGATTACAAATTTGTTCAGTCCGGGATCATGGATCGCGATGATCTCCCGAACACTGCCAAATTCCTGGTCATAGTTCTTGATGCCAACGGTGCCCCCCTTGTCGTAAAGAGCGATCCGCAAATGGTAGGGGACCTTGATGGTGGATCCAGTCTCACCACCAGTTTCAACACGAAAATCAACCACAATGCCCCTGCCGGGATCTACAACCTTTCCCTGAAACTGAATTACACCTATCTCTGGTCAGCAGATCAACAGGGACTGGACAGTATTGAGTATACCTACAAAACAACCGAGGAAACCATTGTTCTTCCTGTCACGATCAAACAGGAACTGAGAATTGACGTACTCTCAACCGATGTGGATCAGCTTAATGTCGGAACGGAAGGAATCCTCACCGCTGTTGTCCGGAACACCGGAACTGATAATGGAAAGAAAGCCGTCATCAAGATCGCCCAGAACGGCGACAGCCCGGTAGTTCCGACCGAGAGCAGCGTATTTATCGGGAATTTCCCGATGAACGGGACGGTAAATGCCAAGTTCAAGGTTTCCGCATCCAGCAATGCTGAAGGAAAGACCTACCCGCTGGACATCTATGTCACGTATGAGAACCATGACGGTGACACGGTGGATTCCGATAAAGTTACCATCGGCGTACCTGTCGGGAACAAAATAACCTTCAACATCACCTCCTCTGCGGCAGAAATATCCCCGGGTGAGAAGAAGGTGCTCTCGTTTGATTTCAAGAACACCGGCGACACGACTGCCTACGACGCCCTTGCGAGGATCAGTGCAGTTGATCCGTTCACCAGCAATGACGATACCGCATATCTTGGGGATATGGCTCCCGGGGAAACCCGTACTGCAAAATTCGAAGTTTCCGTTGACAGCGGAGCAACCAAGAAATCGTACGGTCTCGATGCCGAAGTCAGATACCGTGACGCACAGCAAAATTCCGTTGTATCAGATACGTTCAAAGCCCCGGTAGATATCGTTGCCCGAAATGGTGGGAATGGGATCAGTTCCACGACACTTGCAATAATTGCGGTTGTGATCGTTATCGCAATCGCTGGCATCGGATTCTTCCTGTACCGGCGCAATAAACAGAAAAAACTGGAATAACGCGAATGCGATTATCCTTCCTGATGAAATCGTCCTCCCCCTTATTTTCCGGGAACCTTCGGGAAGCACAGACAGCATAGGGAATCTGACTTGAGTGATACCTGAGGAGATGTGACAGGGTGGAAATACTTTTTGAAAAACTTGCAGGGTTCCTGATCCGGCGCCCGAAAGTGATTGCCGCGTTCATCATAGTCCTGATAGCGATCTCCCTCTACGGGATGACGTCTATCGCAATGGATACCAGCTGGAAAACGTATATGCAGCCGGATTCAGCGGAGGGAATTATCTACAATCAATATGACCAGACCTATTCTTCTTCGTCGATTATCCTGATCGTTGAGACCGATGAGCCGACGAGCCCGGTCGTTCTTACCTACCTTGATCGTCTGGAAACGACACTTCTCCAGCAACAGAATATCGTGAGTGCCTCGAGTATTGTCGATCTGATGAAATTATACAATAACGGCACGGTTCCGACGACCCAGGCCGATGTCGACCGTATCGTGAACCAGATCCCGCCGGCAACCCGGAATCTGTATATGTCCTCCAATG
>JBDKRP010000046.1:0-3445 GCA_039683275.1 Methanoregulaceae archaeon
AACTCCTGTTCTTTTGCTTTCGGTACGAATGCCCCGGCCGCTATCCGGTGCCCGCCGCCCGCTCCCCCGCAGAGGACTGCCGCATCCAGCATCGCCTGCTGGAGATCGATTCCTTTCCGGACAATCCGGTCAGTTGTGCGCATCGAAACCTTGGTGAGCAAGGGATCCTCGGGAAGCTCGCACATGATCAGGATCGGCTTCTCCATGTTCAGCTTGGAGAGCGCCATCCCGGCACCGATACCGACGATGGTATCCGGATACCGGTTCCCGACGTGGACCCACTGGAGGTTCTCGATCTCTTTTACCCCGGAATCGAGAATGAACTGGAGCAGTTCCCGGAGGATCGCCCGGTGGTTGTTCAGCATGTGCTCCGCTTCCCGGTACATCACGCCCCGGTCCCCGCAGCAGATAGCGCTCCCGACTTTCGGCTTCGCCCAACGCCCGCAGGCGTTGAGAAGGGTTGCGTACTCCTGGGCATTCCGCAGGGGAGTCTTCCTCGGTTCATCCGGAAAGCCGTACGTCTCGGCAAAGAGCCGGTCCAGGGGTTCTCCTGCTGCCATCAGCTGCTGGGCGATAGCGGAGATGATCGTGCGTTTCTCTTCAGGGTTTAAGTCTTCCCAGACCCGCCAGTCACCGCCCGGGTGCGGCCGTGCGGGAATCCCGAGTTTTATCAGGAACTGCCTGGCTGCTTCCGGATTGTTGGAGATGCCCGGAATCACCGGGTCGTCGCTGTACGCAAGGCAGAGGTGGAGCGGCCGCGTCGCGGTCCCGTAGCAGTTGAGATCTTTTTTCCGGATCTCAACCGAGCCGTGGCGCATCCCGTCCTCCGCAATCTCCCGGGCAGGGCCCACGAGGCCGCAGGATTCCCGCGCCATCATGTCGCCGACGTTCCCGATAACCCCTATTTTCGCAAGGTCGGTGTTGGAGGAATCGAGCTCCTTTGCAACAAGGTAACTCACCCCGGCGGCACTCATCTTGTTGTACCCGTACGGAAGGCAGTTCACCTGGAGGTATTCCTTCTTCCCGGGCTGGCTCACGTGGTGGTCGATAATGAGGACTTCCTTTTCCGTAAAACCATGCTCGTCAAGGAGCGTCTGCTGCCCGGCCCCGAGATCGGTAAAAATCTTGAGAGCACCGTTCCGGGGGATCAGGTGCATCATCAGGGGTTCGAGCTGCCGGAGGAAAACGGAAGTGACCGGTATCCCGGTCCTGGATATCGCCTGGCGGAGCACCGACTCACTCGCAATGCCATCCGCATCGATGTGCGAGATGATGACCGCTTCACGGGCATTCCGGATAACCCCGGCACCTGCCCGCACATCGTCACAGAGACCCATTACCCTAATACTCTGAGCCTCCCATAACATCAATTGTGCTGGCTATGACGGGTGAGGACTTATCGGAATTCAGGGAGTCCGGGACGATCACTCCCGAACGCATGCGGGCGGTCGACAGGAATGCTGTTGCTCTTGGGGTATCTGGCCTTCAGATGATGGAGAGCGCAGGAAAAGCTTTGGCAGAGAGCGCCCTTTCGTTCTCGCCGTCCCGCGTCCTGATCCTGTGCGGAAAGGGGAACAACGGGGGAGACGGAATGGCTGCGGCCCGGTACCTGCAGTCCGGCGTGGAGACCGATCTCATCTATCTTGCAGAGGAAGGAATGAGCCGGGAATGCGCGCACCAGCTGGCGGCGCTCCGGTATGCACGGGTCCGGCTCCATCCCCTCCGGTGCGCCCCGGATCTTATTCCGCTGGAGCGGCTCTTCTCAGAGGCGGATGTTATCATCGATGCAATGCTCGGGACCGGTTTCTGCGGGACGGTCCGGGAACCGCTTGCAACCTGCGTTGCGTATGCCAATGAATCCCCGGCAAAAGTCATTGCTGCCGATGTCCCGACCCCGGGAACCCGGGCAGACCGGATTCTTGCATTCCACCGCCAGAAACATCCCGGTTCCGTAATCGTCGATATCGGGATTCCGTACGAAGCCGAGATCTTCACGGGTCCCGGCGATCTCACCCTGATCCCGCCCCGACCGATCACTGCCCATAAGGGTGCTGGCGGAAAGGTGCTCATTATCGGGGGCGGACCTTACCAGGGAGCCCCGTACCTTGCCGGCCTCGCAGCTCTCCGGTCCGGGGCGGACCTTGTCAGGATTGCGTCCCCGGTCTATGTTCCGGTACCGGATCTCATTTTCGAACCCCTTCCCGGGGAACGGGTCGGGGAAGAGCACCGGGACCGGCTCCGGACGCTTGCCCGGGACGCGGATGTTGTTCTTTGCGGGAACGGCCTTGGAACCGAAAGCCACCAGGTAGTAACGGAACTTGCGCCGGAGTTCCGGAAGGTGGTCTTTGATGCGGACGCTCTCCGGCTCCCGCTTCCCTCATCCCCGCAGGCGATCTACACCCCCCACACCGGGGAGTTCATGCGGATGACCGGAATAACTCTCCCGGCGGATCCTGCGGAACGCGGCCGGGCGGTGAAGGTGTGTGCGGCAACCTGCGGAACCGTCCTCCTCAAGGGGAGCACGGATGTCATATCGGACGGGACCCGGGTCAGGTTCAACCGGACCGGAACCCCGGCAATGACCGTCGGGGGAACCGGGGACGTTCTCGCGGGAATCACCGCAGCCCTCTTCTGCCATCTCCCGGCATTCGAAGCTGCCTGCATCGCCGCGTACGTGAATGGCAAAGCCGGGATGGCGGTCGAGGCCCGGTGCGGGGGCGGCCTCATCGCAAGCGATCTTATAAGCCAGATCCCGATCGAGCTGTTCCGGAGTGGTACCAAAGATGCCTGAATTTTCCCATATCTCCGATTCCCGTGCAAAGATGGTGGATATCTCTGCAAAGCCCGACGTGACCCGGGAAGCGGTCGCGTCCGGGAAGATCCACCTGCTCCCGGCGACACTCAAGGCCATCCGGGAAGGGACGGTCGTCAAGGGGAATGTCCTTGCAACAGCCCGGGTCGCGGCGGCCCTCGCAGTCAAGGACACCCCGCATCTCATCCCGATGTGCCACCCGATCCCGGTTGCCGGGATCGATGTCGAGTTCACGGAGCTGGAAACGGCCATCGAAGTCCGGGTCCGGGTAAAGTCGCTGGGGAAGACCGGGGTCGAGATGGAAGCTTTGACCGGGGTGTCGGTTGCTCTTCTCACCATCTGGGACATGGTGAAGTCTGCGGAGAAGGACAAGGACGGGCAGTACCCGGAGACCCGGATTGAGGAGATCCGGGTGGTGGAGAAGAGGAAGGGGTAAATTTGAGAAGGACTTGTCCCAAATCTGAATATTTAGAAGTTGATGATTTCATCAATGAACTAGCCAAAGACGTACTTTCCAACGAGGAACTAATAGAAGCTGAAAAAATTTCTCAGGATATTTCAAAAAAATCAACTAGAATTTCAGCCATTCGAGATCTTAAAAACAAAGTTGGAGATCGACCGAAACGTCCAATA
>JBDKRP010000047.1:0-3418 GCA_039683275.1 Methanoregulaceae archaeon
AGGAGCCCGGCAGCGCCAAGGATGCTGAGCGGCGCAATAACAACGGACGTCCCGCCGCTTCTCACGGATTCCGCGACCTTCGCTGCGGACCCTACGCCCATGTAGACGCTGAAGAGTTCCCGGTACGTCTCCTTCTGGACAACGGTTCCCTCAAAAAGGTCCGCGAGCCGGGAGAGCGAGATCCGTTCGTAATCGGCATCCGGATCGATTGCCCCGAACTTCTTTGCAACCTGGATGAGTTTCCACTTGTAGAGCGAGGTCCGCTTGAGCGCGAGCGCAAGGATGGCTTCGACATGGGAAGGATCGAGCGTTACGAGTGCGTCCCGGACATCTGCGGCCCGCAGGCTGGTCGGCAGCCGAAGGAAGATCCGGTATGCGTCCAGTTCAAGCCCGACCGTGGTGCCGAACCGGGCTGAGAGGAGGATCGAGAGCACCCGGCCCAGGGCTTCGTTCGCCTTGTTCCCGGCACAGATGTTGCAGACAACCCCCTCCTCCGCGTTCTCAAGTACAATCTGCCGGTCCGTTGCGACCGGCGATCTGTTCCTGTCCATCTCGGCAAGGAATTTTTCCGCGAATTCCCGGGAATCCGGATCTTCCGTGTACGCGTTGATGTCGCGGGAATCCCGGAGCCGTCCCACTTCCTGCGCAACCTCGTACGGGACCGGGATCTGCTCGCCTTCCCAGGAAGGCAGTTCCCCGAGTGCCTTTTTTGCAGGTTCGACTTTCAGCCTGCCGTCCTCGATATCGAGGACCCGCCAGAGCTGGCCCTTCGTGATAAAAACGGCGCCCGTATGGATCCAGCCGACCACGAACGACTCGTCCAGTGTCCCGACCGTTTTCCGGGAGATGATGTCAACAATCGGGATCTTGCGCTCATCGTGGATCATGGAGAGGGTCGCTGCCAGGTACTTCCTGGCCCGGAGGGTCGTGATGATCCGGTCCCCTTCGATCCGGATGAGCCGGTGCTCGGCAACCTGGGCGCAGACTGCGTCGACCAGGTCTCCCGCATCCCGGAAAATTTCGGACCGGGTGATGATCTCTCTCACCCGGGGAATCGGGATCTCGCCGTACTCGACCGCAATCGCCGCGACCTGGTTCGCGAGGACATCTGCTGCCCGGTAATGCGGCACGACCCGTTCGATCTCCCCGGATTTTGCCCTCCGTGCGATGACGACCGATTCAAGGACATCGTCGAACCCGGTCGCAAGGACCGTGCCCCGGGATACCGTGTTGAGCCGGTGCCCTGCCCGACCTACCCGCTGGACGAGCCTTGCCACGACACGCGGGGAACCGAACTGGATGACGTGGCTGACCTGCCCGATATCGATCCCGAGCTCCATCGACGACGTGCAGATGAGCGTCCCGATCTCTCCCTTCCTGAACCGCTCTTCCGCTTCTATCCTGACCTCCTTTGAGAGTGAGCCGTGATGGACTTCGACATCCCCGCGTTCATAGAGTGCATGGCCGAGAGCTTCCGCCGTGACCCGGGTGTTTACGAATACGAGCGTTGATTCGTGGGCAGGAAGCATTTTGTCCAGGATTTTCGTCTGGCGTTTGAACTCGTCGCCGATATACCGGACCGAGATATCGAGCGTCTTTGCGACCGGTACCTGGACGATCCCGCAGGGACGCGGGCCGCAGAGGAACCGGGCGACTTCCTCCGGGTTCCCGACCGTTGCCGAGAGCCCGATCCGCTGGAACTCCCCGGCATATTCCCGGGTGCGTTCGAGCGCGACCGCGAGCTGGGCGCCGCGTTTGCTTCCGGCAAGCTCGTGCACCTCGTCGACGATCACGTACTTCACCTGCTTCAGGTGCTGCCGGATCCGTTTCCCCATGAAGAGTGCCTGGAGGGTTTCGGGGGTGGTTATCAAAAGGTCCGGCGGGGAAAGCGCCTGCTTGCGCCGGTCGTTTGCAGACGTGTCCCCGTGCCTGACACCGACCGTGAAGCCGAGCTCCCTGCACCACCATTCCATCCTCTGGAGCATGTCCCGGTTGAGGGACCGGAGCGGCGTTATATAGAGGGCCTTGAAGCCGCCACCCGTAACGTCCAGGAGCCGGGAGAAGATCGGGAGCATCGCACTCTCGGTCTTTCCGGTCCCGGTCGGGGCTATCAGGAGGAGGTTATTGCCGGCAAGAACCTCTGGTATCGCCTGTTCCTGGACTACGGAGAGTTCCTCGAACCCGCGCTTTTTCGCGCAGGCCAGGACCCGGGGATTAAGCATCTGCGCCGGAACGTTCATCACCCCCCAGCGATGGCAGGAGCCCGAGCGGCGTCCCGTCCGCGAGGAAGACCTCGGCGCTCTTCCCATCCATGCACCGGGAGATCGGTGACGTGGGATTCTTCCAGATCCGGAGAACATCGAGACCCGCCCATTCGTTGAATGCAGGGATGAAAAGGGCACGGGTTTCCGTACGCGGTTTCGGGTCCGGATCCGGATCTGTAGCGGTTTCCTGCGCCCGGTCCGGCTCTTTCCCGGAATTTCTCCCCGGTTCGCGGCTCCCCATCGGTCCTGATTTTTCCGGGTCCGCGTTTTTAGCGGGCGCTTTCCGGGACGTTTCAAGACAATCCTCTTTCACCGGGGCAAGGAGGTACGCCGGCGCCTGGAGTGCGCAGCCTACTTCGTCCCGAAGGAAGACAAACGGGTGGTGGTGGCCGAGGACGAGGAGATGACCGGCAAGTGCGGGGTCAGGATAGGTATGGCCATGAAGGTACCCGACCCCGTCGATGACCGCGCCGGTCATGGGCAGCATCTCGCCGTTCCCGGTAAAGCGTTCGATTCCCCCGTCATGGTTGCCGGGCGCGATGAGAATCGGGGCCTCTTCCCGGAGCCGGTTCATGATGGCGGGCAGTTCCCGGAACTCCTGCCTGCTCGTGATCGGGATACCGTGTTTCACATCGCCGAGAAGGATTATCCGGTCCGGCTTTGCATCCTGCGCGATTGCGATCACCCGGTCCAGGCGTTCCCTGCTCCTGCTCCGGAAATGCCAGCCCTGGGCCGCAAGATCGAACTCGATCCCGAAATGGAGGTCAGCGACAACGAGCGTTCGGTCCCGGTTCTCCACGATCAGGGCAGGGCCGGCTTCCAGGAATTCCAGTCTCATAAGAGCTTGACCATGCCCTTCTGCGGCTGATAGCATTCGTCTTCTTCGACAAGGGCCCGGACAACCGCAAGCGTCTGTTCGGAGCTGATGCCCCGCTCTCCTGATTTTACCACAAGATCCTCTACCGATATCCCCCGGGGGCCGGAACCCTGTTTTATCAGTTCCATAATGGCGGTCCGCACTTCGTCGCCGGTTGATTCCGCAGGGATCTGTACCGGCCGGATGCTGGAGAGAGCAATATCGACAAGGTCAGTGATCGCCAGCAGTTTCGTTGTGTCCATTTTGTAGTGGTCGATGATCCGTGCGTATTCCCCGG
>JBDKRP010000048.1:0-10974 GCA_039683275.1 Methanoregulaceae archaeon
TCCTGATTAACGTACAGAAGTCAAATGTACCGGCAAATGTAACCCTGTACAAGACCCAGACTCCGGTTGTAACAAAATCGGATGCTATTGCATTGGCTAAAAAATTCAATATCACGAATTATGCCGAACCAAAAGAGGGCGATTCAGTCATTTCGGTTTCATCCAAGGATATGAGATATAATGTGATGGTTTACAAAAATGGTGGTCAGTACTATGAAAATTATGACCGTTCCGATACCCCCAATAGAATAGACATTAGCGCAAACCTCCCTTCAGATGAGGAGGCAATTAAGATAGCGACAACATTCCTGAAGGAACGGGATCTCTTACCTGAGGGTGCCATTGTTGGCGGAACAGAACACCGGAAAGTGTACAAATCGAACAAGAGCAATGGTTCAAAAACAGTAACTTGGGAGGACATCCTCGTCCACTACACCCGCGAACTCAACGGTATGAAAGTTGAGGGAACACAGTTCGAGGTGGAAGTCGGAGGACATGGAGATATCATCCGGTTTTTCTCCAACTGGAAAGACTACGAACCTATCGGGGACTATCCAATCAAATCTCGTGAAGAGTCGATAAGCGATCTGAAACAGAAGGGAATACCAACCGAAAACGGTCCCAATACACCGGACACTATTGAAATAGATGAGATCTATCTGGCATACGAAACAACCGCAGTAGCATACTCGGAAGAGTATCTGGAACCGGTCTGGGTGTTTAAGGGGGAAGCCTTGAAGAACGGAACTTCAATCCGGCCAATAAAGGAATTCGTTCCGGCGTTAACCGATGAGGGTAAAAAATCTCTCTCCTTATAATTTTACTCATCGGAATCCTACCACATATGGTTTACAAAAGATTACCGGCAACAGGGAATGGAAAAAATCCGATGACGCCCATCCCCTTGAAGAACTGTATTACCCCAGTTTTCCCGGTTCCCCGCCGTTTGCCACGATAACCCAGCGGTCGTAGATAGGATCGGCAGTGTTCTCGAACACCCGGGTCTCCTGCTGCCGCTCCTCGGCCCATTCCCCGACAAGCCGTGCCTCTTTTTCGGTCCCGACCGTGATGATTGTCTCCTGTGTCAGGACAAGGAGACCGTGGACGATTGCCTCCCACATCTCCCGGTTGAACTCGTTGATCTCGCCCATCATGATCCCGATACCGAGCGGGATGGGGCGGGTATACTTCACAGCACGGGTGCCATCGATGCACATCGTCTCTTCCGGAAGGAGCCTGCCCTCCCTGAGACCGAGAGAGAGGAGGGCCGCATCGTTGTCATACGAGACCGGTTTCATGCCAAGCTTCCGCAGGACGGCAGAACCGACCCCTGAACCGCAGCAGCAGTCGAGACACGCGGTTCCCGGCGCCCGGGTCCCCCATACGGACGTGATCAGGTTTTCAATGATGGCATGCCGGTCCGGGTTGAGATCCGGCATAGCGGGAGGAACCGTTTCCAGGATCTCCCGGGAATAGTATTCCCGCACTGCCGAACACCAGGCCGCCCGGTCTTCCTGGTAGATGTCCCCGTTCGTATCCTCGAACCGCTGGATGACCGCACTCGTGGGCCTCCGGTACAGGAACGACCCCGTAATCCAGCCGGACTCCACTTCAAATGCAAGGGCCAGCGGATCGCTCTCCTCATCCAGGAGGAGCCGCCCCTGGGAAGCCCGTGCCTCCTCAAGCCGGGCAGTAAACGTGCTGTCAATGAGGTCTGCGTAGGTCGGTTCGATAAACCGGACTGCGTCCAGTTCCAGGATTTCTGCTGCGTTCATGAGTTTCCCTCAATAATTAAGCCGTGGGGCGCGGTGATGGTTCCGTCCACCCGTGCATCCTCATGCAGGACCAGGCTTTTTGCGATCACGTTCCCGAGGATATGGGCCCCTTTCCGGACTCGTACGGTCGCCCTGCTCTCGACTGCTCCGTGGATGGCGGTTCCCCCATCAATGATAACGCCCCCCCGGGCCCGCAGGCTCCCGAAAATAACCGTGTTTTCCTGGACCTCGGTCTTCCCGGACCGGATGTTACCATAGAGCCGGCATCCTTTCCCGATCACGAGGGACGAAGGGACCCGGAACTCCGGGAGCGTGAGATGCGAATTCCGGGGGATCATAAGCGGCATCGCTTCCGCAGGATTCTCCTCAGAGAAGAGATCGTTTAGGAATTTCTCGACATCCTCTTCGCGCTGGAGATGGAGAAGCGTCATGAAATACAGGAGAAGATACATCATCACGGGGATGGGGTTCCTGACCTCGATTCCTCCCCGGGCTTCGTACCCTTTCGCGAGGACGACATTCTCCCCGATGTCGAGATCCCCGTACACGATCAGTTTTCCGAATATCTTCACGCCTTCCCCGATATAGGCGTCCTGCTTCGTGATGATGTCGGACCCGATCTCACACCAGCTCCCGATCCGGACGTCCCCTTCAGCCCAGACATACTCGCGGATTTTTGTCGCTTCCCCGACGATTACCTCGTCGCCCCGGATACCGTACTCGATCTCGCAGTGATCCCCGATAACGATATTCCGTCCGGTCGTTATCCGGTGCTCCTGGAGCTCGGTACCGTCAGGCAGGTGGCAGTGCAGCTGCCAGCTCTCTCCGGACGACTTCATGGGCGGGATCCATCGGGTGGCACGCGATATCAGGCCCCGTATTTGTGTGCTTTGTCAATGAGATCGAGAAGGATCGGCATCAGGTCGCAGCCGTGCAGCCGGGAGAGCCCTCCTTCAGCACAGGAGATCTCGTCAAACGCGGTCACCCGGTCCACCCTGACCCCGTCGCCATGGATGACGACAGGTACCGGATCGGCGCTGTGATCCTTGAGAGAACAGGGTGTGCTGTGGTCTGCACAAATAGCGAGAAGGCAATCTTCCCGTTCCAAGAGCGGGGCAACTGCCGCATCGATTTTTTCAATAAATGCAGCTTTCTCCTTTGCATGGCCGTCATGTCCTGCCTCATCGGCCCCCTTGATGTTCACGAGGACGAAATCCTTCCGGTCCAGCTCGCGGATTGCCGCTGCTATCTTCGCAGGAAGGTCTGAGTCGGTCGATCCGGTTGCCCCCGTAACCGGGATATATTCGAGTCCGACCACTTTCCCGATACCGGTGATGAGGGTTGCCGCCGATATGACGCTCCCCGTTAATTCGTACCGCTCAGGAAACGGCTCGAACTTCCCCATCTCCCCGGCACCCCGGATGAGAACGACGTTTGCCGGGTTCTGCCCTGCCGAAAGCCGCTTTTTATTCAGGGTGTGATCGAAGAGTATCTTTGTCGACTGCCGGATGAATTCGTTGCAGGCATCAGCGGTTTTTTTGTCCTCGGACCGGTCCGTTGTAGGTACTATCGTAAGCGGAGAGGCCCCCTCCTTCTTGGGATCGTTCGAAGAGACATAGCTGCCCAGGCCCTCTCCCTTCAGGGCGAGTGCCGCCCGGTGCCCTGCTCCGGATACGAACCGGAATTCAACCCCGAATGCGGATAAATCCACGCCTTTTTCGATGGCGGCACTCAGGTCGCGGGTCTCGTGAATCCGCCCGGCCCGCCGGTCAATGACCCGGTGCTCCGGATCCAGGGTTGCGAAATTGGCCCGGAACCCAATCATGCCAGGTTCCATGTGGATACCGCATCCCTCCGCTTCCAGGGGGCCCCGGCCGGTGTAATAGTCCCGGGGAGGATACCCGAGAAGGGCGAGATGGGCGGTATCCGACCCGGGCCGGATACCGGGTGCAATCGTATCCATGATCCCGCATACTCCCTCTGCGGCGATCCGGTCAAGATTTGATGTTGTTGCTGCCTGGAGCGGGGTCTTTCCCCCCAGTTCCCGGCAGGGACGGTCGGCAATCCCGTCAAGAACAAGGAAGAGCACTTTCCGCGCTGTCATCGGGAAGAGATGAGTGTTATAGGTTCTTATTGTTCACGGTACTGGAAACAGGGAAAACGGGGGGCTTCCCTCCGGGAAATGACCCCGGGCGATTTATGATCCCTACTTGAAAGGCTCCGAAATTCCAAGGGTCCGGAAGTTAAAAAACTGAGGAAAACCGTCTGAAATGGGAAGACCCGGATATTACAGGTCCTGGTCCCGGGATCTCTTCCCGCCGCCTTTCTTCAGGTACAGCACGACTGCAGCGATAATTATGATCACCACAATGATGATGATAATCGGGAGGATCCAGAAAGAGTCAATATTCAGGGTTCCCGTCTGGCCTGCCGATACATTCTGGGTCACTGCGGGGGTCGCGGTTGCAGTACTAATCACGGTCTCGACGGTAGTGCTGGTGGCGGTTGCAGTAGCTGTTGGAGTACTCCCTTCCGCTATCGTGAGAACTGCCGTGAGGCTCTGGCCATCCGTCGGATTGGTTACGGTGACATTGTACTTCCCTGACGCAAGCGAGAACCGGACCGGCAGATTGTATTTTTTGCTGGAATCTACATCGGCCTCGTACATTTTCAGAACGGTGGTGTCACCGTACTTGGTGACATTAACCTTTACAGTGTCCGTTGCAACAGCGGTAGTTCCGGATACCGTGCTGTAATCACCGGTATAAATTGTCGTAGGCGTGAGATTCAGGGTCATCGCCGGCAGGGTAAAGTGGAGGGGGAAATCTGCATATACATCCGGGTAGGTTACATCCGAAGCCCGTATCGTGTATTTTCCCGTAGTGGGGATAGTTCCGGTAGTCCAGGAGGTGCGCCAGATATATGTCCAGCTGAAATCGCTGCCTACAGAAACCGGTTGTCCGGTGGTATCATTGAGATTCAGGAGAGATACCCCGTCCGAGGGGAGACCGGGTCCCATGAGCCTGAGAATAAGGTTTGCAGATACATTACTCGTCCCGGATAGAGAGAGAGAGTCACCCCAGGTAAGCTGGTTTTCCCCGATATGTCCAATGGTTATGGTCCCGTTCTGCCCGGAAAATGCTCCTGAGACGCACGGGACTACTGCCATCGCCAGCGCGACAAAAACGACAAAGGGAAGTAGGAATCGTTTCATGTGAAGTCCTTCTCTAATGAAAAGGGTGGTTTGAAGGGAATAAATGTTTTCTCAAACGATCTGCGGTACACCGGGAGCCGGAATTCGTCAAAACCACCTTATGGGGAAACGGCTCCTGATTCCGGAGCGTGAACGAAGCGAAAAAAGGGAGTGAAATCAGGTGGTGACCGGCGCTTCTGCGGGCGGTTCGACCTTGGACTTGATGATCTCGACCCTGCGGACCGGGTATACCGGCTTCACGAGCTTGAAGAGATCCTTCGAGAGTTCACCGGATACCAGGGTGTTCACGAGCGTCGGGACGTCCCCTGCCGTGACCTGTTTGAGGACTTCCTCGGTGATCATCTTCCGGATCTCGTGGGTCTGGGAGAGATTTGCCCGGGAGATCGTGAAGCAGGTAACGGTGAGACGGACTTTCCTGCCGTCTTTTGCCGTGTACGGGATCTGGCAGTCGATCCGCGAGCTGCGCCGCTTTACCATGGAGCGGAGGTAATCCCTGCCCATCTCGTGTCCCATAAACTCCGTGTACGCTGCATCTCCTGCAACATTTGCAATCCGGAGTTTCACTTTGATGTGCTGCTTTGCATAGTCCTGGAGGAGTTCGCCGAGAGTGCTCTGGATAACACGCCCTGTCACGTTCTCTGCGTCTCCCGAAATGGTGTCGCCGATGTATGCCTTGTTCAGGTTGTCGGGCGCATACACCTTGTACCAGCTCTTGGCCTTCCAGCCTTCTACTCTTCTTCCTGACTGTTTCTTCTTTGCCATCGTATCACCTTACAATTTTTCCTGGTTGCTCCCGTTCGCGAAAGGTTCCGTATCGATTGTTGAACAGGTCTCTTCCGCGAGGGTGAGGTTCATCAGATAATCGTCCACGGATGCTATGACTGACCGTACCGAGGTTCCGGTTATCCTGGTCTCCACACATCCGTCCGCTGCCCGGGTTTCCATGCTGCTCAGGTTGTCAGGAGCGAGCGATGCCGCGATGCATGCCGGCATCCGGTGACGCGTCCTGATCGTCCCTTCGATTGCCATCATGCAGGAACTGCCCCCGGGAACCCCTTCCTGAACCGGTCGAGACCGCTCTCGGGGATTGTTGCCCCCGCACGCCACCGGTGGCCGCCACCTGTTCCCCCGCAGGCTGTCGCGAGATCCCGTACTATCGTTCCGATCTCGCTGCTCCCTTTGGGCGCCCGTACCGAGATATGACAGGTATCCCCGCGCCGTGTGAGGACCGCAACAGGCGATCCCGGGACACGGTCCGCGGAAAGAACATCGGCCGTATCGCTGGCGACGTTCGGATCCTGCACTTCGTAAAAGTGCGGGAATCCCTCGAGCGGCTTTGCCTCCCTGACCGCATGGATCACGTTGAGCCGGTGCACCCGGGTCATTTCCCAGGCGTCTTCAATTGCCCTCGCATTGCGGAGGCAGAGGGAAGCTGCAAGGCCGGTGTGCCCCGACTTCCCGCAGGCATCGACAATTGCCGTGAGCGTCCCTGCATCCTCGATCACTTCGCGTTCGAGCGTGCAGCGGTTTCCGTACAGGGATTTCAGCGAGGCGAGGGGAGTGGATCTCCCGGCGGTTAAGACAAGGAGGGAGAGGAGGACGTCCTGTTTGAGGCCGTCCTTTCCGGTGCTCATGTCGATGAGATCCCCGCCAAGGCCCTCTTCGCCGCTGATCCCGTCAAGGTACGGGTTCATCGCGAGGTACAGCTGTTCGGTCGTGTCCCTGCCGGTGAGGCGCATGCCCCTGCCCGGCGAGATGATGCCGTTTGCGACACCTTCGTTGAAGATCTCGAGGTTCTTTCCCCGGAGGTCCTGGCTGTCCCCGATGATCCCGAGCATGACGAGACCTGCAAGGTCCCGGTTGTCTCCCAGGTGCTGGGCGACAAGGTATGCGGTGCCTGCTGCCGAGAGTTCGCGGTCGCCGTCTATCCCGTCGAGTTCCGGGTTCACGTGGAATTCCCCGGTAAACTGCGGGAGGTGGTGGTCGACGACCATCGTTCCCGGGGGAAGGTCGGCAGATCCTGCACCGAAATCGCAGAGGAGTGTCGGCGTGTCCGTGCTGACGGTCGGAGCCCGGGAGCTGATCCTGAGCCGGAACCGGATTCCGGCCCGGAGCATGGCATGGCAGAGAATTGAGGCGGACGCGATGCCATCGGCATCATGGTGTGCGTACACCTCGATATACTCCTGCCGTGTTATCTGCCCGGCGACGAGTTCAGCTGCGGACGAAATGGACATGGTATCTGATGTTCTCAGCGGGAGAGCAGGATCTCGGCATCCTCCGGCTTGTAACTCCAGCCCTTCGGGAGTTTGCCGCTTGAGACGTAGTACTTCACGAGCCTGCGAACTTTGGATTCGGTCAGCTGGAGCTGACGCTTGTTGTGCAGGTCTTTTGCGTTCTCGACCAGGTGCTTGCGCAGGCCGAGCGCCTTTACGATCAGGTTCCTGAGGTCTTCGGGGAGATCGGCGTGGATTCCCTGGGATTCCAGGATGTCGCCGATCCGTTTCCCGGTCAGGAGTTTTACATCGGGTACTCCGTACCGGTCACGCAGGATGAGGCCGATCTGTGCCATGGAGGTCCCTTCTTTCCGGAGGTCCACGATGATCTTCTCGATGCTCTTTACATCGGTGTTCGACCATGCGGGAACTTCTTTCCGGAACGGACGGACCGAGCTGGACTTCCCTCTCCTGCGGGTGTGCATTCTTGCCATACTAACAATCCTCCAAACGACGTACGTAAGTCCAAAAAAGGGGCCAGTTACTGACTCCCGTAATCCCCAGCCACAGAGGGCAGTGCCCCGTTGGGGCACGAGTCGGACTTACTTCTGCCAGCACTCTATGAAAAGTGCTGGGTTATGTTTGGCGGATGGAAGTATAAGGGTATCGGCAGGGGGGTGTCCTCGGTTTGAGATCCGTTCAATGTACATCACAAATAAAAATACCAAAATTTTTTAGTTGGATGGTGCATAATCAGACTTTAATAAGAAGGAATTTTATGGGATTCAAAGAAGACATCCAAACCCTGGCGATTCAAATTACCGAGAAAAAACCATACATTACCGATGAACAAACTACCAAAAATTCACTTATTCTTCCTTTTATTCAAATTCTTGGGTATGACATATTCAACCCCCTTGAAGTGAAACCGGAATTTGCCTCGGATTATGGCATAAAAAGGAGCTCAAAAGTTGATTATGCGATTCTCAAAGATAACAAACCCATAGTTTTCATTGAAGCCAAACCCATAAATGAGAATCTTTCGAATTATGATTCTCAATTAGCCTTTTATTTTAATGCAACCAGTGAAGTAAAGTTGGGCATCCTCACCAATGGGGACGAATACCGGTTCTTTACTGATCTGAAAACCCCAAACCATATGGATGAGGCCCCATTCCTCACTGTTTATCTATCCAATCTGAAGGATTTAGATATTGAGAATCTTACCCGTTTTAAAAAAGACACATATGATCATGAGTCATTGTTCAAATTCGCAGAAGATCTGCATTACACTTCCGCGCTCAATTCCTCATTAAAAAATCTGTTGAACGCTCCCAATGACAAATTCGTCAAGTTTCTCATTAAAGATTGCGAAGATATGAAAGACTTTACCGTAACGGCAAATGTTATTGAACGGTTTAAACCGATTGTCAAGAAAGCCATCAATAATGCAATACTGGATATCGTATCGAAAGGAATTGCCGGAACAGAAAATGGAACAATATCTCTGGGAAAACGCGAATCCGAAAAGACTGGTGTAAAATCCACGCATACTGATGGTGAGGAGGCGCAGCAGGGTTCACAAGTTGAAACAACCGAAGAAGAACTTGAAGCCTATAAAATAGTGAAGACTCTGCTGGAGTTTGCAGGTAAGGATATTTCGGAAATTCAATATAAGGACACAGTAAACTACTTCTCAATATATAACCGCTCTGTCACCAGATGGTTCATGCGGTTAGTATTGCGGGATGAAAAGAAATCATTCTCAATAAAAATGGAGCCAGAAAAAGCAAAGCCGTTTCTTAAAGATTATATTATCGAGCCTGCCCCGGATCACTTGGGTGGGGGTGCAAGAATTTATCTGAATTCGATTGAAGATCTTAAAAAGATGCAGAGTTTGATTGTATATTGCTTTGAAGAAGGGGCAGGAGCATAAAACTTTCTCTCGATTACATCAATTGAGATTTTTAAAATTGTCCGACATTCTCCTGTTATTTCCTCCCATGCTCCCGGCAATACTCCTCCAGCGCATGACGCGTTGCATGCCAGGTATCATCGATTTTGGTTGCATCGAGAAGTCCCTTCCGGGCCGCAAGGCTCAGGTATTCCTGCGAGTATTTTGAGATTTTTGCAAGCTCACTGAGAGGGAGGAGCGTATCCCCACCTCCGGCAATTGCGAGGTAATGGGAGAGCGATTCGTTCGCAGCCATTGCAATGAACCGGGTGAATGGTGACAGGTTCCCGGTATCTGCTTCGCGGAGCGCCCGGTAATACTGCTGCCGGTTCTTCTGGTCAAGGACAACCGGGGGATACCCGTTCTCTATCAGGTACAGGTTCCCGAGAAGCCGGGCAACCCTGCCATTTCCGTCAACAAAGGGATGGATCGCAACGAACCGGTGATGGAGATAAGCCGTCATCTCAATAATCGGGCGATCCTTTCGTGCGACATCTGCAATCAGGTCGTCCATTTCATGAATAATATGCTGCCAGTCGGGTGGGGAACGGATCGAGCCCGTGATTCGCACATTACGGGTCCGGTACTGCCCGGAACTCTCGAGAATTCCCTTTGTAACAACTTCATGGATCTGCTGGATCGTGACATGGTTGATCGGGGCATGTTCACGTGCCAGTCTGACAATGAGATCGTATCCCTGTGCATTTCCGGTAGCTTCCAGATGTTCGCGAAGCGTTTTCCCCCCGATGGTAATTCCTTCGCTGATAACAAGCTTCGTCTCGGACAAGGTAAGGGTGTTTCCTTCAATCGCATTGGAGTTGTAGGTATGCAGCGCCCGCATCTCTTCGTGCAGTTTTTCCACCAGGTCCTGGGAAAGCGGGCGTAACGCGTCCAGACGGTCGCGCTTCGTCCGGATCCATTCCATGAGATGCGTATCGGCAGGGATCATATCGGTATCGGCTTGATTGTGATTGATCCGATATTCATGCCTGGCAATATAGACCTTGTCCTCCGGGAATATGCCGGAGTACGATTCCCCCCTATTTTGGAGAGTTCCCCGGAATCCCGCCTTCTTTTCGCAGGATGCGGGAAATTTGTCGATCCGTTCCGGGGCCGGGGGTACCAGGGACCCTCGTTCCCCTAAGTATTCATCCGACCCCCCCACATTCATCCAGCCCCGCAAAACCATTGTTCCATCACAACATTCTCTCGTGAAATTCTCAAAAAAATACACCAAAACCCGCCCAAAATCCGGAGGGGTATGTGGGGGGTCGGATGCATTTTTAGGACCCGGCCCGACTCCGCAAAACCCGGGAAAATTCTGCAGGCCCGTACCATTTCGCTCACTTTCTACGAGAGAGTCCCCGTACAGGATTGCACGACCCGCGTCCTGGAATACCTGCCGGAAACGATCCGCTGATTTTGCATCCGACCCCCCACCCCCCCATGCGGTGATCCGGAATCCCCTGCAGCCGGGCCGGTCATCGGGGGAGATCCGGCAGCGCTCTTTCCCACAGGGATCCCTGGCACCGGAACGGGTTCCAGCCGGATAGCCGGGTGCAAAGCCGAAGAAGAGTAACAAATTAATCCTGCCAGACAGTACGCTTCACCAGAACATGACCCGCAGCGAGTACGAAGAGCAGCTTCACGGTCTGAACAAGGATCGCATGGAGGCCCTGGTTGACGGAATTTTTGCGTTTTCGATGACGCTCCTCGTGGTCGGCCTTGACCTTCCCGATAAAGCTACTCTCGTGCAGAGCAACGAATTCGTCTCCCGGTACCTCTGGGAGATCCTCCCGGACTTCGAGCGATACG
>JBDKRP010000049.1:0-3615 GCA_039683275.1 Methanoregulaceae archaeon
GCCGAACGGTGCGACGTACAGACCGGAAGGAAGTTCTGTGGCTGTATTAGCCGGGTTGAAGAGCGTATTGATATTCTTGATACCTGGGACAACCGTGTTCCCATCGGATACTGTTGTTGAAGTATACGCCGATGAACCTTCTACATGCTGCACTTTCCCTGTCCATGACGTCACGATCCTGAGGTCCTTGGTACGGATCGGTTCACTCACCGATGTCACGGTCGCAAAGAATCCGCTCCCATGCCAATCGCCGGTCTGGACGACTTTCACGTCCATACTGAGCGTCGGGGCCTTCTTCCCGATTCCGGCGAGAAGGTTCCCGGAGTATGCGGAAACCGCAGCAGCGATGATGATCACGACGACCAGCATCAGCATCACGCCGACCACCGGGGATATCGCACGCTCGGTTCCGATAGAAGAATAATTTTTGGACATCGGTCTCCCTTCAGGATGCTATCTTCACGGTGGTCTTCGCGATGGTCTTCCCGCCGGAGTCCTGGAACAGGAGTTCGAACGAGAGCCCGAGGTTGGCGGTTTTATTGAATCCATAATCAACAGAATCCGCATCGCCTATCGTCCCGTCCGGCCGCTGCTGGACGTAGGTCAGGTTATCCTTCGTGATGGTGGCCGTGCTGCCAGGCAGGAATGCCTTGGCACGCGTCCAGTTCAGGCCGCCATTCGTGGTGATGACACTCTTGTTCACTTCCCAGGAGTACCGGGAAGCATCCGGCCCGAACTCTTTTCCGGGATGCACCAGGATTGTTGTCGTTGACAGGGGGATTGCATCCCCTCCGTTGTGGGAGATGGTCATCCCGTTCGACTGGCTGTAGGTCGCAAGGATGGTTGCAGTCGGTGTTTTATCCGTGCCGCTCACGGTACCCCCCGCAAATGCGGAGACCAGTGCAGCGATGATGATCGTAACGACCAGCATCAGCATCACGCCGACCACCGGTGAGATGGCAGATTCGTTCTTCTGCATGATCACCGCTCCACGACGACATTCTGGTCAACGATGATCTTCCCGGACTGTGTGTCAAGGATCCGCACGTTCACGGTATCCCCCTGCCGGAGGTCATTCCAGCTGCTCCCGAGAATGGCCTGCATCGGATCGATAGTGCCGTCAGACAGGTAATCCGAACTATAGTTGTAATTGGGTGCGTCGGCATCCCCGGTAGTGCCATATTTTGTTGGCTTGTCAAATGTCATGGTCCCCGAACTCAGGGAGAAGTGCCCCCACTGGGCCGCAAGCGGGTGATAGGTATCGTTCGCCCAGTCTGTTACCCCGGTCCCATAACCGGTCGGGACGGTGATGTTGCTTCCGGTGTACGGTCCTGTTTCACCCGGGACTTTGACGCCGCCGCTCCCGAGGTAACTTGTACCTCCCCCGATAGTGGTATTCCCTGAAGTGGAATTCGTGACCATCCACGAGGTTATCATCTTCAGGTTCTTCGTTGCAATCGGTTCGCTGACCGCGAGGACTTTCATGGTGAAGTAGGATGTCGTGTTATCCCCACCGTTCCTGATATGGAACTCCACATTTGCCGAAGGTGCTTTGTCCTTCCCGCTCACGGTATTTCCCGCAAAACCGCTGACTACCGCAGCGATGATGATGGTAACGACCAGCATCAACATCACCCCGACTACCGGTGAGACAGCGGCTTCGCCGTTTTTTACGGTCCATTTTCTCAGATACTGCATTTCTTTTCCCTCTTGCTCCAGTCTCATGGAGCATCTCCGGGGGGATAGGATCGGAATCCCGGATATCACGCTCATCGCCAATGTATCCCCGCGAAAGGCGGTTTGCGGAGAGAAAGGCATCGCACCGACCGGGATGATCTGTATTGAAAATGACCGAATACTCTGTTGGCGGTCGCCTAAGAGTTAGCGACGGGGCTTCCCTCTGCACCACGGGCAGACACAGATCAGGCCGCTGCGACAATGATAACCATGGCAGGTATCCATATCACCCCGGTTACCGGCATCGTTACCATCGTTCTTCGTTTCGTAAATCCCCCAAGATCACTTCTTGATAGCGCAGAAGTACGGTCTGAAACCGCATGCCACCGTGCCATCTACAGATGATAATAACATATTACTATTAACATTTTCGCTTTGTTAATTATTTATTATTGATCAAAACGAGGATATTTTTCAGGCGGAAAATTGCGGAAATTATACTGCCACGGGAATATTCGGCCTGCATTATTCCGGCAACGGGCGGGTCCGGAAGATGCAGGGATGACGGGTGGCATTTCTCTGTCAGCGGTACCAGGTATGCGCCCTGATAACCAGGTTCGCGGGGTGAAATTCCCGTGATGGGAAAACCGGCGCAGGAAAGTGCATGATTACATCAGGTTTTTCCGAATGGCAGGATTCCCGGCTTTCCGTCCCGGTTCATTTTTACCGGTTGAAAATTACAGGGATCACTGAAAGTGTTTTACCCGGTCCGGAATTGGATCCGCAGGATTTTCCGGCAACCGCCGGACAAATATGCCCTTCCGGGAACAAATCCGCCAGGATTACCCGGGAAACGAAACAGAATTTCATAACCTACCAGGTAAATTGCGTGGCACACAATTACCGGTTGAAATACATCGTATCAGAATGGTTGCAGGTTCCGGGCCGGAGAGGCCTGTGGTTCGGAACTGCCAGACCCGCCTGGCCCCGTAGCGGCTGGCGGGATATCCGACATCCCCGGTATTGGGATGGTATTCCTCCTTTTCTGGAATGAGATTAAAATATTATAATTAATGAAATGACTAAGTAAAATATAAACTGTGAACAAAGCAGAAGGGTTGTGGCTGAATTTTTTCAGCCATTTCCCGTCATTAGAGGGGATACTCTATTTGGAAACGTGGAGAACCACCGGGACAAACTATCCCGAATACCGTAAGCAGATCCGGAGAACCAGGATGAAAAGAGAAAATCCGATAATCGCGGGGGTATTGCTGCTGACATTTGCACTGGTGTTGGCATCGGGCTGTATCGGCATGGTGCAGAACGCAGTCAGTGGCGGGTCGGGAGCAGCTGTTCCAACCCAGGACCCCACACCGGTTCCCGCCATTGCCATTCCCACCACTACGGCCTTTCCAGGGACTATCCCTGTGACCCAGGTGCCCACCGTTACTTCCCAACCGCTTGTAGTTTCCATTTCGCCGGTCCTACCCTACGATCCGTATGCGAACACGACTCCTCGTGCTGTCAGAATCAACTCATCCGGGGCGTGGAAAACACCCTGGCCGAAACCCGAGTACTCAGCCACCTATTATCTCCGCTACAATGCGACCGGCCTTCGGGTGAACGTAGTTGACGGCCCCCTCTATATCGATTTCACCCCGAATCCGAAATATGTCTGCGTTGGCAACCGGAGTTGCCGGAAAGTCAATCCTCCTTTTTTCCAGATCACAGTACGGGATGCTGATACCGGGGCTATCCTTGAACAGGACGGGTACGGGGGGATATTTAAGAGCAACCTCTCGGCAGACATGAACCGGATTGTCGTATACAAGGAAGGCCCCATGGACCTGACTCTCTACGGGAACAATGTGAATGTCCAGCTCAACATCGCAACCGGCGCGGCGTTCCTTCCCAGGGAATCCGTTACGGCACCGGTTG
>JBDKRP010000050.1:0-6064 GCA_039683275.1 Methanoregulaceae archaeon
TGGTGCGCCCCTACTGCAACCGTATGGAAGATGCTCTCATGACAGAAGTTCCCCAGCTCCTCGAAGCGGATGTCGCCGAGGTGACCATCCTTGTCGATAATTACCTCGATATGTTTACCGCTCCCACGACTGATATCGATAAGCGGCCGCCCTTTTCCCTGGACCGGCCTCTTCTCGCCGAACACGGCTTATCCTGCCTCGTCAGGCTTTCTGCCGGAGGCCGCACGCACGATATCCTGATGGACACCGGGATCTCGCCCGGCTGCATGCTGCACAATGCCCGGCAGCTGAACATCCCTCTCGACCGGGTCGAGGCACTGGTCCTGAGCCACGGCCATTTCGATCATACCGGGGGAATCTGCCCGTTCCTTGCGCAGGCCGGCCGCCAGGTCCCGCTCATCCTCCACCCGGATGCGTTCCTCAGCCGCAGGCTCAATAATCCGAAGCACGGCATTGCGGCTCTCCCGACGCCCGACAGGGCCGAGCTCAGGAAGGCCGGAGCCGACATAATGGTCCGGCCCGGCCCCTCTGCTCTCGCTTCCGGCCACCTGCTCGTGACCGGCGAAGTGGAACGGACCACCCCGTTCGAGAAGGGATTCCCCGGGATGGAGTACCGGGACGGGAATTCCTGGGTCCCGGACCCGATCCGCGACGACCAGGCCATCGTCATCAACGTGAAAGGGAAGGGCCTTGTTGTCATCAGCGGCTGCGCCCATGCCGGTATCATCAACACGGTCCGGTACGCCCATAAGATCACGGGCGTTGAGAAGATCTATGCCGTAATGGGCGGGTTCCACCTTACGGGGCCGCTCTTTTCCCCGGTGATCCAGCCGACAATCGACGCGATGAAACGCCTGGATCCAGCGTATGTTGTCCCCATGCACTGCACGGGATGGGATGCAATCAACCGGTTCATGGAAGCGATGCCGGGCCGGATCATCCTGAATACTGTCGGGACGAAGTACGTGTTCTGAAAAAAGATCTTTTTGCGGAAATGGAGGGAAAAATTTTACCGGCCTCCGGTTCCCGCCGGCACCGTCTCCTCCTGCTGCGGGATGAGATCTCCTGCAAGTTCCGAAACCGCGGTGAGCGTCTTAAACCCTTTTTCGGTAATCGTATAATCCCCGCGTTCGTGGCGCTGGAGGATCATCCCTGCGTCAGCCATCTTCCTGATATGGAAGAGGAGATTTCCTCCCCGTAGCCCGGTAATCTGGGAGATATCCGAAAAGGTCCTGGTCTGGACCGCGAGCGCCCGCAGGATCTGGAACCGCTGGACGCTTGCAACCGGTTCGAGAATTTCCCTGACGATGGCCTGCTCCGGGATCGCAGGCAGGTTTTCCCGGAGGGCTGCAGATTTCTGGTAAATCCCCAGTGACTGCATCAGGTCGACCTGCTTCTCAAAGAGCCGGCTCACTTCCGTAAAGCAGGTGTCGCACCGGCCGGACTGCCCTTTTTTCCGGAGCTCCTTCATCTGTTCCCGGCATGATTCAATCACTTCCTCGGAAACACTGCCATCTTTGATGTGTTGCGCCGTGCCCTGCAGGAATCCCATGAAGGCCTCAAAACACTGGTCCCGCATTTTGCAGTTCCGGACCATGCGGTTCGTGAGGTTTTCCCCGGCAGTATCGATCTCGCTTTTCGTGAAGAGTTCCCCGTAATTCTTTTTCAGGCCGCCGAGGACTGCATCGACGTGCTGCTGGTTTGCCCGCTCGACAAACCGTTTCAGGTCGGTCCGGAGCCCGGTTATCTCTGTTTTGAGCTCACGGATTTCCGATAAGGATCCCAACACCGCTCCCATGGTTATTCCTCAATTGCATTGGTTATACATCCTGATTACCGTACGGGTTATTTTCCTGTACCGGGCAGGTTTGTACACAATAATGACGCTCAAGTATATGTTTCTATCAAATCTACCAGTGACAGGTGAAAAAAATGCCAGCATGGAAGTACACCGGCAAAGAGGTATCGAAGTCGAAAGCACAAGAGTCCCTTCAGGCTGTCAAAAGTGCCTGTTTCGGGTGCAAAACCCATAGTCCGGATTGTTCAATTGCAAAAGCAGCGGGGGAGATCTCCCAGATGGACGGCTGCGAAGATCTTCCGGTCCGTGAACAGATCCACGCGCAGATTACCGGCGCATTAAAGGGAGCGAAGTTCCCGGTCAAAACCCCGAAGGATCTTATCGCAGCATTCCCGGACGGCGCCGACACGACCTGCCAGGCAGGGGATCTCAAAATGACTGCCGGGGAAGCAGGAAAACTCCTGAAGGCTTCGGACTTCCCGTTCAGGAACGCGAAGGCGGTCGCGGACATTATCGTAGAACGGGCCGGACTCTGAATGCCCTCTTTTTTCTTATCCTGTACCTGAAGCGCCCCCTCACAACCGGCTTCCCGGGAAGAAGAATGCCCCGGATTTTCCCGGGCTTCATCCGCCAGGGAAACTCCATCCATTTTTCCGCAAAATCCGCCTCTCTTCAGTACGGGTAGGTGAGGAAGAAGAGGAGACAGAGTGCAAAGAGCACCCAGCAGGCAGCCGGGATCTCCCGCAATTTCCCCCGGGCTATCGCAAAGAGCGGCCAGAGGACGAAGCCTGCACACATCCCGACACCGATATTGTACGTGAAACTCATCATCGCGATGACCGTGAAGGCAGGGATCACTTCCGCGTAATCCGAGAAATTTAGTCTCGCGACCGGCTGGATCATCATGAGGCCGACAAGGATCAGGACCGGCCCCGTTGCCAGCGTGGGGATAGCGGAGAAGAGCGGCGCAAAGAAGAGTGCGAGAAGGAAGAGCCCTCCGGTTACAATTGCAACAATTCCTGTCCGGCCGCCCTGCTCGATCCCGGCAGCAGATTCTACGAAAACCCCGTTCGTGGTTGTCCCAAGAATCCCGCCTGCGATTGTCGCGAGTGCATCAGCGAGGAACGGCCGCTCGACCTGCGGGAGGTTGCCGGTCCCGTCCAGGAACCCGGCCCGGGCGCTCATCCCGAGCAGGGTGCCCATCGTATCGAGGAAAGCCATCGTGAAGAGCGTGAGTACAACCGGGAACATCCCCGGCGTGAGAACCCCCGCAAGGTCCAGGTGCAGGAAGGTCGGGGATATATCCGGGGGCAGGGAGACGATTCCTGCGGGAAGGGGCGCTGCTCCGAGTGCGAACGCGGCACCTGCCGTCGTGAGGATGCCGATGAGGATTGCGCCCGGGACTTTCCTGGCAAGAAGGATCCCGGTCAGGATGAACCCGAAGATCGCGAGGAGGACCGCCGGGTGGTGGAGGTCGCCGATTGCGACCGGGACGCTGCCGCTCCCGACGGTGACAATCCCCGAGTCCATGAACCCGATGAAGGCAAGGAAGAGCCCGATCCCGACAGAAAAACTGAGCTTCAGGGAAGCCGGGACGGCTTCGCTCATGATTGACCTCCAGCCGGAAAGCGTCAGGAGGGTGAGGAGGAGACCGCTCACGAAGACCGCACCGAGCGCGGTCTGCCAGGGGTACCCGAGGACCCCGACTACCGTGTAGGCGACAAACGCATTCTCCCCCATATAGGTCGCGATAGCAAAGGGGCGGTTCGCGTATGATCCCATGATGATACAGCCGAACGCGGCGGTGATGATCGTTGCCGCCATGCAGGCTTCGTACGGGATTCCGGCCGCCCGGAGGATCGCCGGGTTCACGATGATGATATAGACGATGGCGATGAACGTCACGAGGCCCGCGAGGAGTTCCTTCCGGAGGCTGGAACCCCGCTCCGTAACCCGGAAAAAGCGATCGATCTGCGTGAAGTCCATGGAATGACCGGATATACGAACCGGCACGGGAAATATCTTGCTTCATCCGGGAAGGATACTTCCGGGGGAAATCCTCCCCGGGACGGACCTGTTCCGTACGGGTGGAGCTCCTTTTTCCAGCCATCGGCCGTTATCCACGGACCGGGACCCTTTCCCGATTCCTTTTTTATCCCTGGCCCGGAACATAGTGCCATGAACCCCGGAACCCGGATCCCCCGGAAGGTCCTCCTCTTCTCTTGTCTTGCCCTCCTCATGGTATCGCAGGTGGCGGCGGGTCCGGCCTGGACCTACAGAAATGTCTCTGATCCCTCGCTGTTCGGCATGACCCCGCACCTGTCCGGGGATTACCTGGCATATTCCGGATCCATCGGCGATCCTCTCGATGAAAACTCCACCCGGGTCGTCCAGCTCCTGTCCCTCCCAACCGGAAAAGAGATCCGGGTTGCGACGGCTCCTCCCAGGAATGGAATCCAGTGTACAGGGATTGACGGCAATTATGCGGTACTTTTCACGGAACCCGATCTGGAAGCTCCGGTGGGAATCCCGGACCGGATCTTCCTCTATGCGATCCGGGAAGGGACCCTGACCTCCCTGAATGCCTCCGCTTCCGCAGCCTGGCCGCGAATCTCGGGGAAAACCATCATCTGGACCGAGAACCCGAACGGTTCATTCACCGATAATGTCGTGCGCTACGATATCGGTACGGGGAAGACTACCCCGGTCCCGGGAATCCGGGTTGTCGGGGGATCCGATGTGGCTTTGAGCGGGGACCATATCCTGTACCAGGACACGGACACGATGGATCTCCGCCTCTATTCGCTCGCGAACGGGACCAGCTCGACCGTCTTTGCCCCGCGGTACGGGAACGTCACCCGCGAGGACGCGTACGAATCCGCCCTTGGCGGCGATTATGTGCTGTACAGGAAGGACGTGTGGGTCGAGAACCCCCGGGGTACTTACAGCGAACTGTGCCTCTACGCGATCTCTACCGGAACGACTTCTTTACTGAGCCCGGTGACCGGGAAGGCGGTCGATTCCCTCTCCGATACCGAACGGAACGCGGTATTCAATATCGGAGCCGCGGATGCGGACCGGGTTGTATGGGTTGTTGCGGAAGGGATCGCGAACGACCGGATCGTTGTGCTGGACCCGGAAACCGGTGCCGTATCGTCAGTCTCTCCCGGGTCAAACGTGAACGATGTCAGCCTGGATGGCGGGAATCTGACCTGGGAAGGAACCACATCCCTGTTTGGGAAAGGGGTGATTTACCTGGGGACGGAATCCGGCGGGCAGGATAATCAGCCGGCAGCCACGTCAACGGCACGGGCTTCCGGTTTCGGCCTGGCTGCAGTTTTCGGCGGTCTCGTTGCAGGACTCGCCCTTGCGGGGAAAGTGCACTGATCCGAAGGAGTATTTCCCGATGGCAACGTATGTTCTCGTTCATGGCGGCAATATTTCCACGACGACCTGGAACCGGTTCACGGTCAGGGACCCCATCCATACTGCGGACGGTCTCCTGGGAGGGAAGTGCTGGGATGGGACGGCTGCAGATCTTGCGGCAGACGGCCACCGTGCGTTTGCCCCGACGCTTTCCGATGAACACCATTCCACCCTGACCGATCATATCGGGCAGGTCGTGTCGCTGATCCGGGAGCAGGACCTCCAAGACGTTATCCTGGTCGGCCACAGTTATGGCGGGATGGTCATTACCGGTGTTGCGGCAAAAATTCCGGACCGGATCCGTCGCCTGGTGTATATCGATGCGGCACTTCCGGATCCGGGGCAGTCCCTGTTTGACATCATCCTCGCCGGTGGTGCCGATCCGCTGTCGTTTGCCGGGCTGGAACCGGCCCCGCCGTACGTGGAGAAACTGCAGTTTGATCCGGGAAGAATTGCGGCAATCCCGAAAACCTATATTCTCTGCACGAAGAGCGGGTTTGCATCTGTTACCCAAGTTGCACAAGAGAAAATAGCGGCTGACGGGCGGGGATGGACGTACATCGAGCTGCCGGCGTCCCATGTGCCTATGGAGGATATGCCGGGGGCGCTGTACCGGGTGATGAGGGAGGCAGGGGGGAAGAAAACCGAAGAACCGAATCAGGGTAAACAGGAACATCCTGGTTTTCCTCAAAAATATATGAGTGGGCTCATCAGCCTGACGGCAAAATCTCTCCCGGTGAATTAAATTCTAACAATACTATTATTATCTCACTATCCCCAAAGGGAACGTTGATCATGGTTTCCCGGGTACGAAGCAGGTTCGAATCCTTTCTCCAGTAT
>JBDKRP010000051.1:0-3037 GCA_039683275.1 Methanoregulaceae archaeon
GGACGGGCCGCAAACTTCCTGGACGTCGGTGGCGGTGCCGGGCAGGAGCGGGTAAAGACCGCAGTCCAGCTCGTGGCGAGTGTCCCAACTGTCAAAGTCATTGTTGTGAACCTCCTGGGCGGGATCACCAAGTGCGACGAGGTTGCAAAGGGAATCGTTGCAGCAGGGATCCGCCAGAAAGTAATTGTCCGGCTCGCAGGAACGAACGAGGCGGAAGGCCGGGCGATCCTTGCACCGAAGGGATACCAGATGCTGGACACGATGGAGCTTGCGGTAAAAGCAGCAGTGGAGGCGGCACAATGATCTACGGGGACAAAAAGACCGGCGTTCTTGTGCAGGGAGCGACCGGGAAGCAGGGCGCTTTCCACATCTCCCTCATGCAGGAATACGCAAAGTCGGTCGGCGGGCGGGGTGTTGTCGCAGGGGTTACCCCGGGAAAAGGCGGCCAGGATGTCCACGGGGTCCCGGTGTACAACACCGTGAAGGAAGCGATGCGGGACCATGACATCGGCGCAGCGGTCATCTTCGTCCCGGCCGCTGCCGCCGGCGACGCAATCATGGAGGAGGCGAATGCCGGCATCCGGACCATCGTCTGCATCACTGAGCACATCCCGGTCCATGATGCGATGCGGGCGATCTCGTTTGCGAAGCTGAACGATTGTGCGGTCATCGGCCCGAACTGCCCCGGACTCCTCTCGCCCGGCGAGGTCAAGATGGGGATCATGCCGGCGAAACTCTTCAAGCACGGCAACGTCGGCGTCATCTCCCGGAGCGGAACCCTGACCTACGAGGTCGTGGATGAACTGACCCGTGCCGGGATCGGTCAGAGCACGGTTGTTGGGATTGGCGGAGATCCGGTCATCGGCCAGACCTTCACGGATGTCCTTGCAAGGTTTGAGGAAGACAAGCAGACAAAAGCGGTGGTCCTGATTGGAGAAGTTGGCGGGAACCTCGAAGAAGAAGGCGCTGCCTCAACCGATCTCCCGATAGTTTCCTACATTGCAGGGATCTCTGCCCCGCCCGACAAACGGATGGGCCATGCGGGGGCAATCGTGGAAGGCGGCGAAGGCGACGCCCGGTCGAAGATCGAGCGGCTGAAGAAGCGGGGCGTCCCGGTTGCCGCGAAACCTTCGGAGATTCCCCGGATGATCCGGGAACTGATCTAAGGTTTCCCTGGGTTTCCCGACCTCTTTTTACGAGAGGCCCCGAACTGAGAGAAAAAGCAGGAATAATCCGGAATCAAAAATCCGGTATCGAAAGATTTCCCCCCCCATATTCACGTCGCCAGGGATACCTTCATCAGGAAGATAAACCAGGAATGATGTGATGCAGCATGAATGACCTTTCCGAAGACCAGAGAAATGCGATTCTCGATGAAATCATTTCGGAACGCCGGACCCACCGGAGATTCAAAGAGGAGATCCCCTCAGATGATGCGATTACCCGGATAATCCACGCGGGTCTCCATGCACCTTTTGCCGGCGCGGCAGTTGCCGGGGAAAAAGAGTATTTCCGCCGGTTCTTCGTGATACGGAAGAACTCTGAAACCATGAAATCACTGCAACCCCTGTTTTTCGGGGAAGTTGCGAAAATGGCGTCTGCTCTCGATCAGGCAGTTGCGAAGGATGCACAATTGCGGGCCCGTGCGGCCGGATTTGTAAGTCGTCTTGCCATGATCAGAAAAATGGGTTTTGTGCCCGGCGTCGGCACAGCCCCGTTCTATGTCGTAATCGCCGAGAAAAAGGGTTTTCCCCCGGTGGAACAGGAATCCCTTGCCCATTGCCTCGAAAATATGTGGCTGAAAGCAACCGCTCTCGGACTTGGATTCCAGCTGGTTTCCAGTACTTCCATGATGGCGGATAATGAGGAGTTCTGCCGGATCCTGGGTCTCCGGGTTGGGACGTGGGGATTCATGGGCTGCGCCATAGGGTATCCGGTGGAAACGCTGTCTCCCTCCATCAGGCCCTCTGCCAGCGAAGTAACGGCGTGGCTGCCGTGAACAGCGAGACGGACCGTCCCGTCAGGTATGGGGAATGTTTCTTTTATGGGACTGGGTTTTCCACAATTTTATGCAGATAATGTACACCGGTGCAAGGGCATACACAAAAATACCCCAGGATACTGCGGAAAGTGCAAAAAAGATCCCGATCATGGATAAGGCCGGGAAGATAATGGCATCATCCCTGCCAAGGATAATCTCTTCGATATCTGCGTCTTCGTTCAGGCACGGGATATTCCGCAGTACCTGATTCCACTGGAGCAAGGACAGGAATCCCAGGAAGACCAGGTTGAGTTCGAAGATGAGCGCTGCGTGGGTGTTGAGCGGGAAATCTCCCACGAGGTTTGTCGAAAATGGGATCAGCCCGACAAATAGAAGGCTTACGATATTCAGAAAGATCATTCTCTTGTCCATCGCGTGAATATAGTGCGACCGTTCGTGATGGGCCCACCAGAAATTCGCGAGAAGAATAAATGCCAGGAGATAATGGATAAAATCCGGAGCAAGGCCGACGAGAATCTTGTCAATCGTGTTTGAGGTTATTATCCCGTTTATTTTGGGAATATCAAGACCGGTAACAAGCATTGTCATGGCGAAGGCAAATACCCCGTCGGTGAGAGTATCGATACGCCCTTTGCTGAACAACCTCTGTTTCTCTCCCTTTTGAGAGGAATTCATGCAGTCACGTCCTGTGCCTTACGGCAGACCCATCCAAGGTTATGAACAATTACGTTTCCGTGCCGGGTATGTAAATAAAGTTTTACATTTTGTGATATATGCTTTCTCTTCGCGCCCTTTCCCGATCCCGGAAAAAAGTCCTTTCCTCATTTTGACCGGGGCGTACGGGAGGTAATCCGGTGATGATCCGGAAACCCGGGTACACTTCTTAAAATTCCTGGATTTTTGCTGTCCCGGGATTTTTCCATCCAATAATTTTAAGTGGCTATACCAAAATTGAAAACTATTTCGTATGAAACCGTATTTTTTCATTCCTGCGATGATTCTCCTGTTCTTTCCTGTCGCGGGATGCATGTCCCG
>JBDKRP010000052.1:0-5071 GCA_039683275.1 Methanoregulaceae archaeon
GAAGAAGATACGGGTCTCCCGGCTGAAGTTCCCGATGTAGATCGATTCGTACATGAACATGCCCATCGCAACGCAGCCGAGGAAGTTGACCGCCAGCGTGCCCCACAGAGACGGGACCTGCTCTTCGATACTCCAGCGGAGGACCGCACCGAGAAAACCCCCGGCTGCGACAAGGATATACGGGAGGATTCTGGCGTTCATGGCAGTGTTCACCGGATCGAAAGGAGCTTGTCACCCGCCGGGCAGGTGCTTAGAATAATGGGCGCGGGGGATAAAAAAAGGGGGACATTACCGGTCATGTATTCTCAAAGGAACGATAGTTTAACGGATGACCGGGCTTATTGCAGGTGCTTTTTCCTTCTGGTTCTCTGAGGGTCTTTCGTTTCGCTGCCGGGGGGCCCGGACAATGCAACGAGTTCCTGCTGGCATTCGGCGAGGAGTCCGGCAAAACCGTTCCCGAGCCCGCCGTGATCGATATCCCGGATGACCGCGTGGACATAGATCTGGTACCAGAGGTACAGATCATTGAAGAGCGCATTGCGGATACCGGAGAGACGGTTTATTACGAGAACCGGCTCATAGGTCTCCCTGATCGTTTCAGGGGAATCATACCGGCAGATGATCTCAAAGAATGTATGGGACTGCACGACCATCCGCCGGATAAGGAACGGGAGAGGATCCGGAAGGGTGTCGAAATTCGCGGTGAAGAGAGGAGCGAACCAGGGCTGCTCGCGGATGAGCGGGCGGAGAAGGACCAGTTCAGGATGATTGTAGATCTTCACTACCGCATCGTGCGTGAGGTTCAGCTGGCAGATCCAGCCGGTCTTCTCCCCCTCCCACCTCCGCCTAAGGATCCGTGCCCGCTCGAACGAATCGATCACGTTCCGGATCGTTGCGACTTTCGTGAATCCGACTCCGGTAGCGAGATCGATCTCCCGGTGGGGCTCCCCATCGAGCAGTATCTTCATCAGCCGGGACTTGACCGGAGATTTCATGGCAGGGCCTCCCGCTCCATCATGTGCGGGATAATTTCCGGTCCCGATTCAAGTCTTCTGATCAGGGCGCCGGCTTCGACAGCGAGCCAGGTATTTTCCAGCGTGGCCGATCCGCCGAAGACCGAGCGGACATACCCGCCATTCCCCTTCTGGCATTTTTCAATAAACTCCTCGCAGTGCGGGAGAGCCGGTGAACGATACCCTATCACCGAGCAGGCCAGCACACCGGCATGGATATGCTCAAGGAATGCGGGCCGGGCATTGGGCACCGAAAGAAAACCGTACTCCGGATCCTCGCAGTGCCGGAGAAAATCCCGTGAGAGATGAAGTGATGCGTTGGGATCCAGGACCTTTATGACAGACAGCGCATGTGCGGTCTCGATCATGGTTGAATAGGGCCGGCCAAAGCCGTTATCGGCATTCCGGTACCCGGTCACCGCCCCGAGTAGTTCCTCCCGCTTCTCTTCCGGTACAGGGATACGGAGGAGCCGGCTGATGGTGGTCAGCTGATACAGCGGCTCGAACTGGGAGGAGGACTCGACAGGACGGGACGTATATCCGGGCACAATCATGGATCCGAGAACCCATTCCGTTGGATCGGCTGCCGGCCGCTCTCCCAATAGGGAAAGGCTGCGGATGACCGCGTGGCCGACATTGACATTCGGGAACATGCCGCCCGGCTGCTGGAACGCGTGGAGATACGTTCGGGTGGTTTCATCGTCCTCCGGCAGTGCACCGAGGAGTAAGAGCGAAGCAAGAGCGAAAAACGTATCGCCGGCATTCGGCTCATTGAGCCGGTAAAAGCAGTACCCGCCGGACTCGCACCGCCGTTCCGTGATATATTGTATTGTTGTTTCCCGGGAAGGGATCATCGGCATCATCTACCTGTTCATGAGGTAGAAGTCATCAGCCGAAGGGGCGGTTGGTGGCGGACTTCATCGCCGTACAGAGCGTGGGATACAGAAGAAGTTCAAGGTTGCGATAAAAGCCAGATAATCAGATATGCGATTTTCCGTCAGGTTCATCAGGAGATTGTGCAAGATGCCGCAGATGAGTATCCGGAACAACCGGGCCGGGTGGGGATCCCGGGGGGTTTGACAGGATGGGTGGAGGGGGCGGGGTCACGGGGGTCCCTATAGGGATTGACCGGGGGTGTTTCGACTGAACCGTGGCTGAGAAAATTGAGCCGGACGCTGCTTGAAGAATGATTATCGCGATCCTGATCGCGATTGGTTTTTTCATCCGGATCAATCAGACCCTGCTCGAAAAAGCTGAACCTGATCACAGTTTCAGCTGCCGCTTGGGAGCGGCATTTTCAGGCAGTCTTTGATTGATACCTATGTATCGATTTTCATCTACCTAAAATGCCCGTTCAGCGGTCGCCTCCGTCGGTACCGTCGATCCCCTGCCAAAGGGGGCCTGGTGGCTGCCGGCGCTCTTTAGATGCCCTTCCCCAGGCCAAAACCCATAGTGCCCTCTTTTCGGCCAAAAGAATGTGGCTAAAAGTTACCTCCCCTCTCCGGCGTAAAAATGGGGATTTTCTCTAAATTATTCCCTCATTTTCCGGAATTATTCCCTCTCTGTCCGGAAAAGGGGGGAATCGGGGCCCGTATAAGGCCCGGATTGGCGTATCCCGAAAATGGGGGGATGCTATGACGTGCGCCAGGGAATCGGGAGGGGGGGTGTCGATAATACTCTTTGACTTTTGGGAACATGTTCCATCGGACCCTGCTTTCTAATTGCTAATTCCGATTGTGATCATGATGGAAAATGTGATCCGGATCAACCGGACCCTGCGTGAAATTTTGTGAGCAGAGTCTGGTTGAAAAAAAATGAGCAGACCCTGACTGGCAAAAGGTACCCGGATCTGTATGAACCGGAAAGCCGAGAAATTGGTCACCATCGAAACATGGTTCGGATTTTCAAGTAGACCCTGCTGAAATTTTTTTGATCAGACCCTGATGGAAATTTTGTGAGCAGAATCTGCGTGAAAATTTTTAATCGGATCCGGCTTGAAAATTTTTTCATGCGATCGTGATCGTGATTGATTTTGTGATCCGGATCAAACGGCCCCCTCTCAAAAATTTTTAAGCAGGGTTTAGTTGCGAAATATTAAGCTCATGTAGATGCGATGAGCCAGACGCGGAAAAGGTCTGCCGACTTTTCCGCTACGCACTTACCTGTACGCGAACTTGCGGACAGGTCGTTGCCCAGCGAGGGGTCGACAGACCCCCGAGCGACTCCGAGCATAAGTGAGGAGAGGGTGGAATCGCCACTTAAGAATTGAAACGGCTCTTAAAGATATTTGGATCTCTCGGATAATCTTCAATTAGAGTATCAATGTAATCTATTGAAAATGCAATGAAAATGTTTTTGTATTATATTATTTCTTTATGGAATTATGATATACAAAGATAAAATCATGAAAGGTGAATTCCATTACCTTTACTTTAGGGAATGGTAGAAGAAGGACTCATGTATATTTGGTGATAAAATGTCAATTCTAGAAAGGATATGTTATTCGGTTATATCTGGGTTGATTGTAGTTGGCGTTATTTTTGCTATTTTGGGAATAATAGGATATCAGAGTTTAGCCAATGATATTACACCGATATTTGTAATTCTCGGCTTAATTATAGCGGGATTGGTCTTTTATTCGATATCAAAATCAACAAAAGAAGAAGCCATGATAAGACGTAAAGCAGGATCAAGACAAACAGTTCCTGATTTTTATTATCCAAAAAGTGCGGAATCTGAATCCAAAAAAGCTTACAACAATTTTTCAAATTTTGAAAATAGGTGCCGATTTGATAAAGTGGATAACGATGAGGAATGTAGGAAGGGTGAGTACGACAACGGATATGATGATGGATATGTTGAAGGGTATTATGATGGGAGAGTCGAAGGTTATGACATAGGATCTGATAGAGGAAATTCTGATCGCACATCATTTACGAGTCATGGGTCGTCAAAACAGAAAGATCCCATTGACCGATTTAATGACGTTGTGTGGGGGAAAACTCCAAAACGTGGAAAACGATAATTGATAATTATCTTATCAGTTCCCATGGAATATACGAACAAAGTTGTTTGAAAACCATATAGCTCATTACTTTTCTAAATCCCCATACCCTGATTACAAATTATCCTGTTGAAGAATTAGGAAAAGAGCATTAGAATATGAATGTTCTATATGCTGCTATGGGGATTCGAACCCCAGTCGCGAGCGTGAGAGGCTCGCATGATTGGCCGGACTACACTATAGCAGCAAGTTGCTCTCTAATGTGGGCGATGAGGATACTTATACTTTATTCACCTGCATCCAACCGGCCCCCGTGGCTGGATGCCGCTTACCATACCAGCGGCACCAGAGCCCGGACTTCCCTCCGGTACTCTTCGTACTCATCCCCGAACTTTTCCCGCAGGAGTTCTGGAAAATCCGGAGTGGGATCTCTCCTCACCCGGAGAATTCTTCAATAACCAAACCAAAAAAAACGTACTATGGCAGAATCGCGATCCGATGTCTTGAAAAACCTGGTCATCTTCATCGCTGCGCTTGCAGTGTTCGGGACTATCCTGGCTCTTACGTGGTATTTCGCCATCGATCTTCCCATTCAGCAGGCTGCGCTTGATGCACCAATGAATGCCTGGCCTTACACTGGTGGTGGGGGTATTGGCACGCCGTAACGGAACGTGAACCCCGGGGGCCATCCAGGGCGCCGGGATCGACAGCAGATCGATCGCCAGGGCGATCAGGGCCGGGATCATCGCGTACACGAGGAGCCTGCTTCTATCTTTGTACGAGGGCACGGCACGGCTTTGGCATTCCCTCCGCTCCTCTTTTGCACAATCAACTATATCTCCGTCCTGCGGCGATTACTATAGGCAATGAGTAGTCTTGAAGATCAGATCAAGGAGCTTGAGGATGAGTTAGTCAAGACTCCCTATAACAAGGCTACGTCGAAACATATCGGCAGGGTCAAGGCCAAGATCGCACGGCTGAAAGATGAGGCCGTGAACCGGGCAATGAAGTCCGGGGGCGGCGGGGAAGGATACAATGTCAAGAAGTCCGGCGA
>JBDKRP010000053.1:0-3086 GCA_039683275.1 Methanoregulaceae archaeon
ATGCTCCTCGTCCACGCCGAGACGCTTGAAAACCCGTACGTTGCGCCCCGGCCGTTCCGGGTCAATGCCGGTGCGGTCCACGCGTACGTCATGGGCGGGGACGGCAGGACGCCGTACCTTTCGGATCTCAGGACCGGCGACCACCTGACCGTGATCGACGCCCGGGGAAATGCCCGGGACGCAGTTGTCGGGAGGGTCAAGATAGAAAGGCGGCCACTCCTTCTCGTAGAAGCAGAGAGCGAAGGCGCTGCCGCGAAGGTGAGTCTCGTTCTCCAGAACGCGGAGACTATCCGTCTCGTCGCTGAGAACGGGGGAGCAATTTCAGTCGCGCAGCTCAAAACCGGGGACCGGATCCTCGGCTCCGCGATGTCCGGCGGCAGGCATTTTGGCGTAGCAGTGAAAGAGACTATCCTTGAGAAATAATCCTGAGAAGTAATTGTGCGAAGTGAAACCTTGATTGTCGGAATTATCGGCGGTACCGGGAAGATGGGCTCCTTCTTCCGGGGAGTCTTTGAACGGGCGGGCCACGAGGTGCGGGTGTCGGGAAGGAAGACAGTCCTGACCAATGCCCGGCTTGCCGAAGAATGCGATATCGTTATCGTATCGGTTCCCATCCGTGCGACGGTACCCGTGATTGAGGAGATAGCGCCGCTCCTCCGGGAAGACCAGCTCCTCTGTGATCTCACGTCACTCAAGGTGAACCCGGTCCGGGCCATGTGCAAATCCCGGGCCCAGGTTATCGGCCTGCACCCGATGTTCGGCCCGTCCGCATCGTCCCTGAAAAACCAGACCGTGATCGTGACCCCTGTCCGGGTCCGGGATGCGACGCTCTCCGGCATTCTCCATATCCTGAAGAGCGAAGGCGCCGTCCTGACCATCACGACCCCGGAAGCCCACGACCGGATGATGGCTACCGTGCAGGGACTGAACCATTTCATGATCCTCACGATGGCAGAGACCCTTCGCCGAGAAGGAGTATCCCTCCATGATTCGCTTGAGTTCATGAGCCCGATCTACCGGATGCAGGTCGGCCTTGTCGGCAGGATCCTCGGGCAGGACCCGGACCTGTACGGGGACATCCTCCAGCTGAACCCCTACGTTCCCGAAGTCCTCGAAGCGTGCGAGGCATCGGTCCATACCCTCCGGGGAATCGTGGAAACGGGAGACCGCGAGAAGTTCCGGGCCAGGTTCCAGGAAAATGCGGCGCATTTCGGGGAGTACCTTGCCCAGGCCGCGAAGGAGACGGATGCCCTTATCGAATGCATGGTGAGACAATGACCCTCTTTACACTCGGCCCGGAAGGCACGTTCTCGGATGAGGTTACCCGGGGTCTTGCAGGGAAGACCGGCCAGGAAGTGCGCCTTCTTCCTACTATCCACGCGATCTTTCCGGAAGTGGAACGCGGCGCAGGGGACGGGATCGTCCCGATAGAGAACAGTGAAGCGGGAGGTGTCGGCCCGACCCTTGACGGTCTCCGTGAATCGCGGGTATTCATCACCGGTGAGTGCATGATGCCGATCCACCACAACCTCGCATCGTTCGTCCCCCTGGAAGAGATAACCGTTATCTACTCCCATCCCCAGTCCCACGAACAGTCCGGCATACTCCTGGACTCCCTCGAGATCCCGGTCATCCATACGAGCAGCAATGCGGCAAGTGCCGTTGCGATGCAGAAAGAGAAGACTTCCGCTGCTGTTGTCTCCTCAAGGATTGCAGAATTATACCGGCTCCCCCTTATCCGGGAAGGAATCGAGAACAACCCGGATAATACGACCCGGTTCATCAGGATCTCCGCGAAGAGGGGATGCGAGGACCTTGCGGAGAAGTGCAGCCTCGTCATCGATCCGGAGACCGACTGCCCCGGACTCCTGTACATGATTCTGGGCGTTTTCGCCCGGCGGCAAATCAACCTTTCGCGTATCGAGTCGCGTCCTTCCCGGAAAGGCCTTGGGAGTTATATCTTCTTCATCGACGTTGCAAAGACGCGGGATCTTCCTGCGGCACTTCACGACCTCCGGGAAATCACCCAGTTCCGGGAACTTGGCTGCTATAGCGATCTCGGGGTGAACGCGTGGAAATAACGCTGTCCCGGAAGAGCGGGGTCGACCTGCAGTTCGAGGCACCGCCTTCCAAGAGTTACACCCACCGGGCCCTGGTT
This sequence comes from Methanoregulaceae archaeon, assembly GCA_039683275.1. GTDB lineage: Archaea > Halobacteriota > Methanomicrobia > Methanomicrobiales > Methanospirillaceae > JBDKRP01. The sequence goes on from JBDKRP010000053.1 coordinate 2,159, forward strand.
GCGGCAGGCCTTGCGGAGGGAACCTCGCGGATCATCCGGCCCCTGGATGCGGAAGATACCCGGATTACCGCTGCCGCCTTGAAGGCGCTCGGGGTTCCGGTGGAATCCAAAGATGGCAGTATCACGGTCACCGGGACCCGAGGAAAATTCAGCTGCCCCGGCGGGCTGACGCTCGATCTCGGCAACTCGGGTACGACGATGCGTCTCATGACGAGCGTCGCCCTTCTCGCAGGTGTCCCCGTCATTCTCACCGGGACAAACCGGATGCAGGAGCGTCCTGTCGGCCCCCTGGTCGCCGCACTGAACAGCGCGGGAGGTCGCATCGAATACCTCGGACGGCCCGGGTGTCCGCCGATCCGGATCGATGGCCGTTTCAACGGGGGAAAAATCGCGATCCCGGGAGACGTGAGCAGCCAGTTCATCTCCTCCATCCTGCTTGCTGCGCCGTATGCAGAGTGGGAAGTCGACCTGTCGGTATCGTCCCCGCCGGCATCCCGGTCGTACCTTGACCTGACCGTCGATATCATGGAAACCTTCGGAGCCGGTGTGGAACGGGAACGATACTCCCGGTTCCGGGTAAGAAACGACCTCCCGTACACCGGCAGGGAGTACCGGGTCGAAGGAGACTACTCCTCTGCCTCGTACTTCTTTGCAATCGCAGCAGCCTGCGGGGGAACGGTGACCGTCGGTAACCTGAACCCGGACTCTGCCCAGGGTGACCGGAGGTTCCTCCTGGCGCTCGAACAGATGGGATGCGAGGTCACGTACGGGAAGACCGGTGTCACCGTGACCCGGGACGGGGACCTGAAAGGAATTACCATCGATATGTCCACCTCCCCGGACACCGTCCAGACGCTCGCGATGGTAGCGGCGCTCGCAAAAACCCCCAGCTGGATCCGGGGAATCGCCCATCTCCGGTTCAAGGAGA
>JBDKRP010000054.1:0-4240 GCA_039683275.1 Methanoregulaceae archaeon
CTGAAACAGAGAACCCCCCATTTCGCCCAACAGTACCGACGGTCGATCATCCTATTCCGCGCCTCTTCGACTGACTCTATCACACCTGGGTTGAGGGTTTCTTTCTCCGGGTAATATCCCCAGATGAAGCAGATGCTGCTTGCAAGCATGGCGAAGACCGGAAGGCCCATCAGGAATCGTTCCGCCAGCGTCATGGTATGCCCCGAAGTCGTCCCGAACGAGAGATACAGGAAAATGGTCGCCATCGCCGTAGTGAACGTTGCCGTGATCGGGATCATCGTTTTATGGAAATCCACTCCCGCTGAAACCGATTCTTTTATCAGCGTGCAGCCGTTGTCGAGGATGCAGTCGTCCTGCTTATACAGCGGAAACGCATCAACCGGTATCTTACCTTTCGGACACTGGCCTGGAGGGCCAGCCATTTTTAAAATGTCAGATTCCCCGATATGGTGTTTCACTTTTACATCCACGACAGTCGTATCCCAGCCAAACTTCGGGTCCGAAAGATCAATGGGAACCAGGAACCGTTTTTCCGCGTTGTCCTTGATCTCCGGTGGATGGGCCGGACACTGCAGTACCAGCGTCCGTGTGGTGCTCCGCTGATTGCTTTCCCTGGCACTTCCGGTGTCCGCCCGGATGGGTTCAATGTCGAAAATGTGAAATTTCGAAGCATCCTCGTTGCTGCAGATGGGACACTTTCGAACGCATATCTCCTTACTTTCATTGGCCACAGACACTCGCCTTCCTCGCGTTATGTGTTATTTACAAAACGTCAATTTTATTTTATATTATATAATATTGCCTGAAATTATTCTGTGATTGCCATGCTTCACAGTACCTGCCGGAAACTATGCGGGTCAGCCCACGCGGCGGTGAGCGTCCCATCCGAACATCGTTCCGGCAGTTCCCGGGGAGCAGGATTATATTTGAAGGGCGCGGACGTTTCACCATGAAACCTGGCGTTGTCACTCTCCTCGCTGTCCTCGGCATCCTCATTGCATCCCTCCTCGTCTTCGGGTGCACGTCCGCAGACAAGACAGGTACCGGTCCCGCAGCGGGAAACATCGAATCCGATATAGGCAACCTCACTGCCTCCGAGGGAACGCCGCTGCAGCACGACTACCTCGCGGTCCAGAACCTGACCGGAAACGAGCTCCGGAAAGGCCTTGAAGAGCTCCGCTCCGATTCCGCCGAGTATTACTTCGACTTCAAGAGCCTGAACGCGACAACCGAGAACGGCAGGCAGCTCCGGGCAGAGATGATGACGTACTTCTCGAACGTGAACTCGTATGCGATCAACATGATCCAGTATGCCGATACCAAAGACGAGACGTACCGGCAGGAAGCAAAACCCTACCAGGCAAAGATCAACAGTTCTTTGGAAACTATCCGGAACCTGTACGGGGAACTGTAACCGTTTCCGCCCGGTTTTTCCGGCATAGGGCGGGCTCCGGTGTTCCCCCTGGCGACCGGAACATTTCCCTCCGGGTATGTTCCTGCCCGGGACCCGGCCGCCCCCTTTTTTTGTGTATGGCACCACCGTTTCCTGCAGGGCACCCGATCCGTTTCTCACGCCGGTTGCCGCGATCCCCGGGACCGTGACCTGCGTCCCTGCGGCCGCAATCGGCATCTCTTCAGAAAAGTACCAGGGCCGGCTCTTTGCGTTCGCGTTCCTGGTCTTTGCGGCGTTTTATTTCGCGGGCGGCATAGGTTTCTCTGCCGCCACTCCCGAGGGTGATCGCGCTGTGGGTTGTGATCACAAGGCTGACCAGGAAGATCCGGACGTTGTCGATGGAGAGCAGCCGGGGCCCGGAACTCCTTTTTTGCGGGGATCCGGCAGGCATCTGCAAGGATCGGATTCTCAGGAATTCTCCCCGGCGGAAATGAAATCGGGGACCCGACCTTAAAGGTCCTTAAAACCCCTCTGCACCGGAGCTTCCGACCTGCGTATCGGACCCTTTTTCCCATGCCCCTGATCACGAGGGCATTCGTCCCATAATCCCAGGCAAAGAAATTTCGTTTGCAGCAACCTGAATCCAAATAATCTTGCCAATAAAATATAAATAGATATAAATTAAAGCCCCCGTACCGGGTGTGTTTAACGTGGGAATTAAAATTCTTGGTATGATCGGACAGGACACCGGCTACGATTTCATTCCGAATCCAGACGAGGACATACGGCCACTGACGATCATCAACAAATCCTATGATCCCATTGGCAGGCTGGATCATTTTTTCTCCTTCCCCGCAGGGGAAGATCTCACAGTGAAAACGGAAGAAAATAAACCGGATATCACACAGGCAACCGTGAAGGGAACGGATGCATCCCTTGACGCGGGCCTCCTGAAAAATATCCTGAGTGTATTCTACCTGGGCAATATCTCAACGAAAATTGAGTTGAAAAAAACCAGGAAAATTGAAATGAAATTTAATAACGTCCGGTCTGACAGTGTCTGGCCTGTTGAAATGGCGATATATATGAAGAAAGGGACTCTTACGAAAGAAGAAGTTCTTCTCGATTTCATCTCCAAAAAACAGGAAACCTATCTTATTTACGATATTCTCAAATCAAACTCGTTTTCCATTACCCTGAAAGATGAAGATGGCGGGGCTTCAAAAACTGACGTGAGTGTTATCCAGGGTATTGCGAGCGTGAAAGGGGATATTTCCATTCAGCATACGGATGACGCTACCCTGACCTACAGTTTCGAAAAACCGATTGCATTCGGGGCAAAACTATGGGAATTCTACGTCAAAGAGAGTTTTTTCGGGAAAAAATCCCTCATCACGGGTGAAGGAGGGTCCCTTCCCCTGAGTTCCCGAACGCTCTCAACGTACGAAGTAGATACCGTTTCCAAACGGATACCTCCGGCCGAAGGGAGATCCCGTTCCCTTGATTTTGAGGAATCCGTCTTGAAAGTGCCTCTTGATTTCAGTGACTTTTCTGCCAGTAACCTTAAACCCATACGATTGGATCCGGAAGAGTACCTGAAAGGGAAGCTCTGATTCCCTCAGAAAATTCCCGACTTCAGGTCCTGACGGAACGAGCGGACATCAGTGAAATATCCCGGCCTGCCGTTTCAAAAGAGTTCCGGGTAACTCAGGAAAGATCAAAAAGAAATCCGGGCTTCCGTAAAATTTTCCCGGGTCCTCATGGCGTTCCGGTGACCCGTGCCTGTCCCACGGGAACGGTTACCGTATCCTTCCCTTTCTTCTGTTCGGCATATATATTCACGGGAATCGGGCGAATGTAATTTTTTTGCGGGGGTTTCGGAAGGAAATAGGGATCCGGTCTTGCAGGGCCATCGTAGAGGAATCCCGCAAGGAAGGGGCCCCCGGCAGGCCCGTCTGCGATAGTTTCCCCCCGCCGTGTCTCTTCATTATATTCCCCCGGATTGCAGAATCCATGTAACCAGATCGCCTCCTGCATTGCAGATGGCGTCCCGGAAAAGCTGCGTTTGCTGTTCCGGATCCTGGCTTCACACCAGGGCCCGTACCGGAACGCCGTCCAGGTTTTATTTAATTGCAGGACTGTCTCAACCTGCTGCAGGCAGGTATTCGCAGCGCATCCTTCCCGATGCCATAGCGCACCATCGCGGGCCCCTGCAAACTCATCGGGAGTACGGTACAGGTACGACCATGCTTCCAGTGTCTCCTTTGAAGGAGTACCCAAATATTCTCTCCGGATTTTTTCAATTTCCTCCGGCGTAGCAGTACCGTACAGGATAGTTACCCAGGCATGATCTTTCGGCCGGCAGACTGTTGCCATCTTCTGGCCGGTATTGGGAGAGCTGTTTTCCCACGGGGAAAAAAATACAGCCTGGGCAGGGGAACCGGGTTTCAGGTTGAAAGTCTCTGCCACATTTTTTGTTGCGGAGAGCGTAATTTTCCCGTGCGTATCATCTAGTTCCAGAACTATATCCGAACCGGTTGCAACCTGTGATATCCTGGAAATTTTTCCGAGAAGCGAACTTCGAACGAATGTCATATGGGATCACCATAAACAGAATTTTATATAACTTAGTATAAAAAATTTTCCGAAGATGCTTTTTGGGATCCGTTGAGAAAACCGCACCGGAACCGGCTCCTCATCCGGGTTCCGGTTGTATCGGTCTGCAGGCAGGTTCCCGGGAATAAACCTGTGCGACGGCCCGCTTTCCGGCCGATAAATAACAAAAGAGGGCGGGACCTGGGGGATTGTTAAATATAATCTGCCTTTATTGATTTCCGAAACTACGGC
>JBDKRP010000055.1:0-1967 GCA_039683275.1 Methanoregulaceae archaeon
GGCTGTCCCCGGTATGCACTCCGGCTCATGGAATGGACGCCTGGCGGCCGGACCTCGTACCACCGGCACCAGGAAGAGCATGAAATGTTCGTCCTTGAAGGTGAAGCGGTTGCAGTCGGAAACGACAACCAGGAGGTCCACCTCCAGCCCGGTGACGCACTGTATATCGCCCCGTGCGAATATCACCAGATCAAAAATACCGGGAGCGGCACGTTGAGAATGATCTGCACGGTCCCGATCTTTCCGGGAAGGGAAGGAAAAACCACCACCCCCTGCGACTGACCCGGGCGCGATGACCCCCGGATAATTCCGGCAGGAGTGCCCCGCACGGTTTGCAGACCGGGGATTTCCGGGAAATAATTTTGGGGCAAGCCCGACGCTGGCCGGGGCGGAGCCCCATTGAGCGTAGCACCCGCCCGTCAATCTCAATGAATAAACCGGTTTTCTCTTCATCCGCCAACACGCTGCCCCTGCAACAGCGGGAATACAGGGAATGCCGGATGCATCGGTTTCCGATCTGCAATGAGCATAGCATTATTTTCCGGAGTTGCCTGTCATCGTACCAGAGGTCGTACAGACATGCCCCCCGGATACTCTCCCGCAGGAGTAATAGCCCTGTACTACGGCGGCTTGAAGAAGCCGCTCCCGTTATCCGGGCAACATTCGGGGTAAAACGCATTGGCATCTTCGGTTCATTTGCACGCGGAGATCAGACCCGTACGAGCGACATCGATGTACTGGTTGAATTCCTGCCCGGGCATGAAACATTCATGAATTTCATGAGCCTTGCCGATTTCCTGGAAGAACGGGCCGGACGCAAAGTAGACCTTCTTTCCAATAAATGGGTTTCTCCTCTCATCCGGCCCTATATCGAACAGGACGTGATCTGGTTTGAAAACTGACCGGATCCTCCTCATTCAATCGAAAAAGAGATGGCCTTTCTCAGGAAAATATCGGAAGGCCGGAGACTCGAAGACCTGGTAAACGACGATTACTAGGCCCATGCCGTAAAAAGTGCCATTGAGGTCATCGGGGAAGCCTCCAAAACCTTTCACCGGATTGCAGGGAGAAATATCCTGACATATCCTGGCGAAGGATGGCACAGATGCGGGACCGGGTTAATCCACCATTATTTTGATATCAACTGGCAGATCGTGTGGGACGTCATCGTGACAGAAATTCCGGTCCTGGAACCGAAAATTTCCGCCATCATCCGCGAAATGGATGCACAGGAATAAAAAAACGAATGGTATGGATTGGTTCCGAGGGGAACCAAACGTAACTCGATACATTTTGTCGCTACTTTGAGGAACAGCCCTCCCGGGATGTTCACGGATCGTAAACATTTTGTTCACAGATCCTGAACACAGGTTTCCCCAATTTTGAGGCATTCCTGCATCGGCGTCTATCCCGTATCGTACGGGGAACGGGGAAAACTGGAAGATGAATGGACGCTCCTCTCCGACCATATACGGGGATTATGACAGGAGGGTGTGAAAAAAACAGGAGAGTATCTTCCAGAAAACATTATCCGGTTTCCCTGTGGCAGCCAATCGCCCATAATCGACAACCAAATCGACAACCTGGTTACACCATCACGTACCGGGTCGCACGGCCTTTCCCCTCGACCTGGATCAGGTTCTTTTCAACCATCTGCCCGAGCTCCTTCTCGGCCGCCTGCCGGGAAATACCATAAAGCTGCATCAGGTCCCCGCTCTTCACCGAACCTTGGGAATGGATGAACTCGATGATCTTCATCTGCCTTACGTTCTGCCGGAAAACGGCAAAAACAATAATTCCCGGATACATACAGCAGATAATGCACGAACCCGCTCCGGCCGGGACTGAGATACCGGCAGTCTCCCGGGACATTCCTGTCGATATCGTGCGGGGGTTTGCAATCGCCTGCATGATCCTCGCGAACATGACCCCGGCGCTCCTCATTCTCCCGGCGCCCGGCTGGTACC
>JBDKRP010000056.1:0-4179 GCA_039683275.1 Methanoregulaceae archaeon
GCAGCATATTCATCGAACGCTGCACTCCGGGTCAGGTACACCTTCGCTCCTTTGGGAACGTCCGTGGTTGCAGGGGCGAGGAGGAGGCCCCTGTCGTACACCGGATCCCGGGTGAGGACAAATCCTGTCTCATCGTTTTCCGTAGCGCCGGTGCGGATGACAAAGCCGTCCCCTTTCCGGAGCGGCAGGTGTTCCCGGGGAAGGATGCCCAGGGTCCCGGTCTTCCGGTCGCAGGACCGTACTGTGCCGGCAAGGACTCCCCGGTTCCCCGGAAGATCCCGGCCCATCACGTCCCGGGCCGGGCTGGACGAAAGGTAGCCCCGGGTAAATCCCCGGGAAAATGCCATCTCCAGGAAGAACTGGTCTTCGGGGTCCGGATTTCCCGTTCCTTCGCGGATCCGGTCCAGGATTTTCCGGTAGAGGGAGACAACGACCGCCACATATTCCGGGGTACGCATCCGCCCCTCGATTTTCAGGGACGCTACCGGTGAAGCGGCGATTCGTTCCAGCACGGGAACGGTACAGAGATCCTTTGGGGAGAGAAGATAGCGCTCCCGGACCGGGACCCGGGTGAATCTCTCCGGTCTTCCGCCCGGCCCGGGCAGTGCGGAAACGAGTTCGTACGGTTTCCGGCAGGGCTGGGCGCAGGACCCACGGTTCCCGCTTCTCCCGCCGATGCAGGAGGAGAGGAGGCACTGGCCGGAGTACGAGTAGCAGAGCGCACCGTGGGCAAAAATCTCGAGCCCGATCCCAAGGTCACGGGTTTCAGCTGCGATTCGCTCTATCTCCGGAAGCGCGAGCTCCCTTGCAAGGACGACCCGGGAAAACCCGAGCTCTGCCGCCTCGCGCACACCCGCCGTATTGTGCACGGTCATCTGGGTCGCTGCTTGGAGGGTGAGCCCGGGAAGTACCTCGCGTGCGAGCTTCGCGAGACCCTTGTCCTGGAGGAGAACTGCATCGACCCCCATCGCATACAGCTCGACGAGGTACGAAATGGCCCCGGGAAGTTCGCGGTCATGCATGAGCGTATTGACCGTGACATATACCCTTACCCCCCGGAGATGGCAGTACCGGATTGCGTCCCGCATCTCATCGTCCGTGAAATTCGCTGCGAACCTGCGGGCCCCGAATTTTTTTCCCCCGAGATACACCGCGTCCGCTCCTGCGGTGACTGCGGCGCGAAGGGCCTCCCTGGACCCGGCAGGCGCGAGAAGTTCAGGGATCGGGTGCGGTTTCACAGGGCATCTCCGGGATTCCGGAACAAGGGACGGCCTGCCCTCTCTTTGCGGGCAGGTCCCGGATCCGGAATGAGTACTTACTATCTCGGAAAGCAACAGCATGATTCTTTGCAGGCCTGGGGAGCGGATCAATCCGGGAATCGTACGGAATCGCGCCGGGACCTGCAACGGGAATGTCAAAGAGAGAGAAGACGGAAAAATCCCAGGGTCCCGAGCAGGGTGACGGCGCCCGCAGCCAGGTAGCCGGCAAGAATGAGGAAGATCGATTGCCGGGTTTCCCAGCGCAGGATCCACGCGACCGGAGTGACGAAATAAATTCCCACGATGACGACCCCCGGGAACAGGGCGAGTATGCCCCATTTCCGGATGAACGGATGCCGCTCCATCCGGCTTTCGGTTTTCTTCAGGAATCCTGCGACCTTCCCGGATTTTTTGCCAAGGGTATCGAAGATCGCAAAGAGAAGGACGACAAGTCCCAGCCCTGCGGACGCAAGAATAAGAAAGGTCGTGATGGGGGATATGCCGAGCGCGATCCCGACTGCGCCCGCACCGTACTCGATAACGAGCGCCGATCCCACGAGGGCAAGTGTACGCTCCGGGGGAACTCCGTCCAGGCTTGCAAGGATAATCGGGATAACGATGATTGCGGCGACGCCCAACGCCACGGGAACAATCAGTTCCTGCCAGTTCCCGGAAGGTCCGTTCTCTTCCATGTACCTGTCCATCGGGTTGGTGCGGTCCCGTTAAGAAACTTTGCCGGGATCCCGGGGACAGCATTTTATGGTACCCGCCCACAATTCGTTATCAGATGAAGATCGCTGCGTCCCTGACCGAACCCTCCGGGGTCCATCGCGCCGTTCTTGACGGGGCTGACGTTATCGAGGTACGGCTCGATCTGTTCCCGGACGATCCCGTCCGGGGTGCAGCTTCCGTCCGGGCGCTTACCGATCTCCCGATCATTGCGACCCTGCGGAGCGTGCAGGAGGGCGGGAAGTTCATGGGCGATCCGGACCGGTGGGCGGAGATCGTGAGCGCCGTACTCCCGTACGCGGACTACGTGGACATCGAAGCCAGGTTCCAGGAGCACGCTGAACTCGTGAAGGATGCGGGAAAGACCATCATTGCGTCGGCCCATGTACCGGATATGCCGGCTCTTCCGGAACTTTTTACCCTGGAACGGATGCTCCGGTCGTTCGGGGATATCCCGAAAATCGCCGTGATGCCTGCGACCCTGGACGATGTTATCAACCTGATCTCGTTCACCCACGCCGCTGCAAAACCGGTCTGCACCAGCATCATGGGCGCTGAATTCCGGAATATCCGGGGCGTCCTGCCTCTCTTCGGTTCAGAGTTCGTGTACTGCCATGTCGGCCAGCCGGCATCGCACGGACAGTACTCGGTCGCCGAGTTCCGGGAACTGGCGCGGCTGATGGGGATGGAATGACCCGGAAAACAGTCCTCCTTTCAGAAGGATACTGATGCCGTGCCCGGGTCGTATGAGGATCCGGGAACGGGAATCTGAATAAAAACCGGAATTGCACCGGGGACCCAGTCCCGTCGTACGCTCCCGCTTGCTACCAGTCTTTTTTCATCGCTTCGGCTTTCAGGTCTTTCGGCAGGAGTTCAATAGCGTACCGGAGAGCGGTCCGGGGCATCTTCCGCTTGTTCCGCATCACGTACCGGAAAACCCTCTCCGTGTGCTTCCTGCTCACTTCCTTGAGGAGCCAGCCGTATCCTTTCCGCACCATATCGTCGTTGTCGGTCAGGAGGAGATCTGCTATCTCAATCGATTCGTCCGGGAACTTTCCGTGTTTTGCCGGGACGATGAGCGACACTGCCGCAGCCCTGCGCATCCACCGGTTTTCCGACAGCGCCCATTGCCGGAGTTCCGGAAGGTATTCCGGGTATTTTTCCAGGAAATCTCCCATGGTGTGGCTGCAGAACCCGTCGCACATGGCCCAGTTGGTGATGTACGTATCGATCCAGCGCCGGAATACGGGAAGGTCGTCAGGCTCGAACCGGGCTTCCAGGTTCGGGCACCAGCTGGAAACGATAAACGCTTCTTCCATGTACCCGGACGAGTACAGTTCCTCGCACAGCGCAAAGATCTCCTGCTTGTCCCGCTTTTTTATCTCGTTCCAGTACTTTCTGGCGAGGGCAACTACAGTAGCGGTTTTGATACCGTAGCAGGTGATCTCTTCCCTGAAGAACCGCTTTGAGGATTCCCTGAGTTTTGGGTCCGCAAGGTTCCGGAGATCTTCCCGTATACGGGCGATAATCGGGTCCATGCAAAAAGGTTGGTGAGGAGAGGTATAAGCGATGCCTTTTATTCAGGACTTTATTTTTTCCGCGACTTCCTCAGCCCATGCCGCGATTGCGGTCCAGTCCCGGAAATCCCCGGTCGGGAGATTTCCGAGTGACATCAGTTTGCGGGTGTTGTAATTGATACGGGCGGGGTCTAATTTCCCGGCAAATACCGTTTCAGCGACAGGCTCCAGGGAACCCAGGGATTCACGGAGGAGTTTCATTGCCTGGGAAACCTGTTTCTCGTCTTTTGAGACAGGGGATATCCCGACCGCAAATGCGGCGACGGGGACTTTTGCGAGGGCATCCCGGAATTTTCCTGTGAATTTTTCCAGGTCCAGGGGCTTCCCGCAGTAGAGCGGAGCACCAAGAATGACGGCATCATACCCGTCAAGCTGTTTCACCCGGTTCATTTCCGCTACTTCGGCAGTGTTTCCGGAAGACCGGAGTTCTTCAGATATTGCCTCGGCAATTCCGGTTGTGGAGCCGTTTTTTGTTGCGTATGCTATGAGAATGCGTGCCATTCCGGGATCTCCGGTAAGAGTGTTGTCAGGAAAACCACAAAAATGTGCGTTGGGGAGGGTTGTTCCTGTACATCGATCATCCGGTCTTTCGGGACTCGGGAAAAAATCCCGAC
>JBDKRP010000057.1:0-9814 GCA_039683275.1 Methanoregulaceae archaeon
GACCTGAAAGGAATTACCATCGATATGTCCACCTCCCCGGACACCGTCCAGACGCTCGCGATGGTAGCGGCGCTCGCAAAAACCCCCAGCTGGATCCGGGGAATCGCCCATCTCCGGTTCAAGGAGAGCGACCGTATTGCTGCGATTGAAGAATCCCTGACCGCTCTCGGTTGCCGGGTCGACGCCGGGGAAGACTATATCAGGATCTACCCGGCTCCCCTTCACGGCGCTGTTATCGATCCGGAAGACGATCACCGCACGGCGATGAGCGCAGCGGTGCTCGGCCTTGCCACCGGGAATATCACTATCCGGAATGCGGAATGCGTTGCAAAGTCGTATCCCGGTTTCTGGGACGCCCTCAAAGGGGAGGGCCTCCTGTGAGACTTGTTCTCATCGGGTACCGGGGGACCGGAAAGACCCTGACCGGCCGCTTTCTTTCCGGCGAACTGGGTATTCCCTTCCTGGACACGGATGCCCTGACAGAAGAATATACCGGGGAGAAGATCCCGGATATTTTCGCGGCAAAGGGAGAGGCCGGGTTCCGGGAGCTGGAGCATACGGTTATCCGGGCCCTTCCCCCGGGGAATTGCGTGATCAGTACCGGGGGCGGCGCCATCCTCCGCCCGGAAAATGCTGAGATTCTCCGGAAGGATGCTACGGTGATTCTCCTGTCAGCCACGGTCGATACGATAGTCAGCCGTATAACGGGAAGCGACCGGCCGCCCCTGACCGGCGAACCGGTCCGGGAAGAAGTGAAACAGCTCCTTGCGTCCCGGCGGGATGCCTATTTCGCGGCTGCGGATTTCTGCATCCCGACAGACGGGCAGACCGTGCGGGAGACCGGTAACCGGATCCTCCGCCTGCTCCGGACCGGGGCGATTTTGCCCGCAGCACGGGAGGGTGCGCTCGGGTTTATCCGGGACACCGGGATCTCTCCCGAAGATAAGGCGGCATTTGAGCGGGAGGTCCTTCCGGAATCCGGGCATTCCCTCACGAAGTTCTTCGGGATCGTGGGAAACCCTGCCACGCACAGCAAAAGCCCGCCGCTCTTCAACCGGCTCTTTGCGCACTACGGCATTCCGGGATTCTACACCAGGTTCCAATGGGACGATATTGCCAGGATCGTTGAAGTCGCGAAGATGATTGACGCGAAAGGCCTGAGTGTTACGATCCCCTTCAAGGAGCAGGTGATGCGCTGCATCGACGAGGTGGACCCGGTAGCGCAGGAGATCGGGGCCGTGAACACGGTGGTCTTCTGCGGGGGCCATTCCGTCGGCCACAACACGGACTGGCTCGGGATACGGGAGCCGCTCGCTCACCGGGCCGGTGCCCGGGCAGTTGTCCTTGGGGCGGGAGGCGGTGCTGCCGCTGCGGTGTACGCACTCCGGGATCTCGGGATGGAGGTCACGGTCCTTGCCAGGAATCCTGCAAAAGCGCAGGCATTTGCCGAAAGGTCCGGATGCCGGGCCCTGTCCCTGGACCGGTTTCCGGATGTCAACCCGGAAGTCGTGGTCAACGCAACCCCGGTCGGGATGCACCCGGATACAAACAGCCCGGTCCCGGTTTCCCTGCTCCGGAAAGGGATGACCATCTTTGATCTCGTTTATACCCCGGCAGAGACACCACTTGTACAGGGTGCCAGGAGCGCAGGCTGCGATGTGATCACCGGGACCGAGATGTTTGTCCGGCAGGCTGCGGCCCAGTTCCGGTTCTTTACCGGAATTGCGGTCCCGCCCGACCTTATACGGAGTATGCTGCCATGAATACGTTTGGAAGGAATTTCCGGTGCACGACATTTGGCGAGAGCCATGGGGTCGGAGTCGGGGTTGTCATTGACGGCTGTCCTGCCCGTCTCCCGATCTCCGAGCATGATATCCAGCCGTTCCTGGACCGGAGAAAACCGGGAACAGGCGATCTCGTCTCTCCCCGGAAGGAAAAAGACCGCGTAGAGATTCTCTCCGGGATTTTCCAGGGGGTCACGACCGGAACCCCGGTAGCGCTTCTCGTGCGGAACGAGAACACCCGGTCGTCGGATTATGACGATATCCGGGATGCGTTCCGTCCCGGCCATGCCGATATTACGTACCTTGAAAAGTACGGGGTCCGGGATTACCGGGGCGGGGGAAGGAGTTCGGGAAGGGAGACCCTTGCCCGGGTCGCTGCGGGAGCAATTGCCCTGAAGTACCTGGGGCAGCACGGGATAACCGTCCAGGGCCAGGCGCTCGAAGTGCACGGGAAGAGCAGCCCGGATGCGATGGCAGCCGCAATACGGGATGCAAAAACCCGGGGCGATTCGGTTGGCGGGATCGTCCAGGTTACGGCACGGGGATGTCCTCCGGGCCTTGGCGATCCGGTCTTCGGGAAACTCGATGCCGGGATCGCGGGAGCACTGATGGGAATCGGGTCCGTGAAAGGCGTCGAGATCGGGTCGGGGTTCGCAGCGGCACGGATGCAGGGCAGCGAGAACAACGACCCGATGGATGACTCGGGATTCCTGTCGAATAACGCGGGAGGAATCCTTGGCGGGATCAGCACCGGCCAGGATATCGTTGTCCGGATTGCCGTGAAACCGACTCCCTCCATATCCGTCCCGCAGAAAACCCGGGATGTATCCGGCAGGGCAACGGAGATCGTGATCCGGGGCAGGCACGACCCCTGCATCGTTCCCCGGATCATCCCGGTTGCGGAAGCGATGCTGGCTCTTGTCCTGATCGATGCCTTCCTGGAGCAGAAGAAATACGGTCCCGCACATCACCTTCCCGGGGACGCCTGATGCTCTCATCCTGCCCGGGCGCCGCTAACATCCGGACGCCCACCCTCACGATCAAAAAGTGTCCTGGGTGCGGGGAAGAAGTCGAGGTCTTCTCGAACGATATTTCCGTGAAATGCGGGAAGTGCGGGTTCGTTGTCTACAACGATATCCAGTCCTGCGTCCAGTGGTGCAAACATGCCCGGGAATGCCTGGGCGAGGAGATGTACCGGAAACTGGTGGAAAAACAGGCAGGCCCCGAAAAATAAATCGGGTATTCCTATACCAGGGGATCCGGCTGTTCCCCGCCAAGAGCCGGAAGTTTCGTGGGTTTTACGAGGATCTGTTCGCGGGTCTGCCGCATCTTTTCAAGGATCAGGTCTTTTCCCCGTGTCGTGACTGCAAAGATGGGAACGGAGATCCCTGCCTGGAGGAGTGCTTTTGCACCTGCAGCTTCCCGGACCGTTCCGGATGCGCACGCAGTTACCAGGTCGGTTGCGGCAACGAGGGATTCCGCTTCTTCTTTTGTAAGACCGGTTGTATGGACTGCAAAAATAAGGGTATCCGGGAACCGCTGCCGGATAGCCTGCGCGGCATCCGGTTTTGCAACGGTCACCGCCACTTTTGTGTAACCTTCAGCATACGCACGTCTCACTCCTGCAACCTGGTCTATCGCGGCAGTCCGGGGATCGATCACGATTCCCCTGTTTTCGGTAATCCTGTCAATTACTTCAGGGATCGGACTTGTTGAGACAAGACCGGACATTCTCCCCCCGATACCCTGGATCATGGCAGGGTCGGTGACAAGTACCGTGCCTGCCCCGTCGCAGGCAAGGACTGCGGCATCGATCCTGCCGGTACGTGCGCCGAAACTGAGGATCTCCGAAGCCCCGAACCCCACGAATTCGCGGTGATCCAGGATTTCCCGTTTTGGAGTGCACATGCCGAATGCCTTGATCCGCCCTTCAATATTTGCTTTCACGGCGTCCCGGGTAATCTCCGGGACCGGGTGTGCGAATCTCTTTGCGAGAGGGCAACGGGAGATCTCCGCTTCGCTGACCTCGACAACTACGCCGTTCCGGATTACTATCCGGGACCTCCCGATGGCTTCGATCACGTGTTCGTCATTTTCCGGGTATGCTGTCATGAAACCTCCCTGTAAACTGCGATTGCCGGAATGTGAAATCCTGGCTGATCAGGATTTCTTTCTTCAGCTATTCCATGTAAAGATTGCGGCAGGTCCGCTGCCTGTGCAGACCGGGAGTTTCCCGGGAACTCCCCCGGACAGCTGAAATTTCAGGAAATCCGGAACCGGAACTTTCCTTTCGGTATCCGTATCTCGAACCGGGCCCCGTTCCCGGGTTTGCCCGTTTCCCGGATGGTCATTCCGGTGATGCCGAGTATTTCCCGTACCAGGAAGAGGCCGAGCCCCGTCCCGTTCCCGACGCCCCGTTCGAAAATCCGTTCCTTCTGGTCCCCGGGGATTCCGGTTCCATCGTCTTCCAGGAACAGGATACAGGAATCTCCCTGCAGGTAATACGCTGCATGGATCCTGGTAAGAGTTCCTCCCCCGTACCGGATTGCATTATCCACCAGGTTATAGAGGACTTTTTCAAAGAGGGGATCCGCAAAGAGAGATACCCCGGAAAGCCCGTTCTCAACCCGGACCGGTCCCGGGTCTACCTGGGAGAGAACCTGGACAAATGTGTACCCTGCATCCTGCCACTCGGGGGACTTCATGCTGATATTCTGGTAATCCCTGATAAAGTCAAGATGTTTCTCCATTACTGCCACGGAATCGTGGAGTTTGGGGAGATAGGTCCTGATACGGATCGGGTCCTCCGTTTCATCCAGGAGATCCAGGTATCCCCGGGTGACCAGGATCTTGTTCTGGAGATCGTGGCAGGTGATCGATGAAAGAAGGTTCAGCCGGGTGTTCGCGCGACGAAGCGCGTCTTCGGTCTTTATTCTCCGGCTGATGTCCCTGATATGAGCGATAATTTTCCCGAAATTTCCGGAGGATTCGTGCAGGATCGCCGCATTAATCTCGGCGTAAAAGGATGACCCGTCTCTCCGGTACATCCAGAGCGGGTATACCCCGGGTTTTCCCGTGCGGATAAGATCCCGGGTATACTTCCGGATTCCTTCGTGGTTTTCCGGGGCGGTCCAGTCAGAGAGCGTAGTCCCGAGGATATCGGCATCCGCCGGCGCCCCCAGGAGGCCAAGGACATTCCGGGATACTGCTTCAATACGACCCGCACGATCCATGATGAGGATGCCATCCGGGGAGTTCTCAAAGAGCGCCCGGTGGATCTCCTCTGACTGAAGAAGTTTCTCCCTGTCCCGGACTCTCTCGGTTACTTCCCGGAGAAGGGAGATCATGCCGGTCGGTTTGCCGTCACCGTCGGTCTGAACGGCCGAACTTATCTCGGCATAGAACCGGGAACCATCTTTGCGGACAAGCGGGTATTCCCCGAGTCCCCTCGGCAGGTATTGGGTTCCGATGAACCTGACGACACGTTTTATCGCTTCTTCCCTCATTTCGGGAGCAATCCAGTCAAAGATTACCGTGCCAATCGCCTCAGCGGGATCGGTAAGCCCGAACAGGGCAAGCGCCGCCGCCGATGCGTACGTGATCCGGCCCCGGGTGTCGGTGACGGTTATTCCATCCGGGGAAGTATTGATGAGCGTGTGATAATTCATTTCGCGCTCTTTCAGTGTCTTAAGAACTTCGGCATTTTTTATTGCCGAGCCTATCAGAACGGCTGCGGTTTTGAGCGCATCGAGTTCGCCGGTAAGCCATTTTTTCCCGGGATCCGCTTCAAACCCGATTAATCCCCAGACCGTGTCCTTCACCAGGATGGGGACCATAGCCACCGATCTCGTGGCACGGGGGACCGCCCCGGGGGAAGTACGACGGGGGATTTCCTCAGTAGAACATGTAATGGAATCTCCTTTCAGGAGACGTTCTTCAAGATCCTGGTACCCGGCTTCCCGGTAGGGAACCCCGTCGTGCAGAGGATTTCCTTTCCAGGAAACTTCCCCTTCCGAAACCCACTCATATTGCAGAATTGCAAGCGGGTGCTCCGGAGTCCCTGCCTTTGTATATACGTATACCCGCCAGACCCCGATGGCAGTTCCCAGGTTTCTCAGGACATCCGGAATCGTACTGTCGGGATCCGGAGATCTCAGGAGGCTTCCGGCAGAAACGGCCATCGACCGGAGTATGGCATCCCTTTTGAGGAGTTCATCTTCATGACGTTTTTGCCCGGTGATATCCAGCGTACACGTCAGGGCATACGTTTTTTCTCCGGTATGGAATGTATCTGCCGATAAAAGGCCGATCTTTTTTTTGCCGTTTTTGCCGGTTAATTCAATTTCAAGATTTCCAATACGCTCTCCTTTCAGGAGGGGTGATATCAGATTGTTCCTGATGTCGGAAATTACCCTTATGCCCAGGTCCTCTCCCGACTTTCCGATGATCTCGCTCCGGGAATACCCGGTGATGTCAGTGAACGCCTGGTTGATATCCAGAAACTTTCCCTCCGGGAATGTACAGAGGGAAGTCGCCACTGGACTCAGGGAGAACGCTTTTGCAAACCGTTCTTCACTTGCCCGGAGGGCGGCATCCATCTCTCTCCGGTTCACGGCCTCGCGGATTTTATGTATCAGTTCGACAAACTGGGCCTTCGGTTCACCGCCTTTCTGGATGTAGAAGTCAGCCCCGTTTTCATATGCCCTGATAACGACATCTTCCCTTCCCCGCCCGGTGAAAATAATGAACGGGATATTCTGCCAGCGGCTCCTGACTATCCTCAGGAGTTCGATTCCGTCCATATCCGGCATCTCGTAATCCGAGATGACGACCTCAAACGATCTCTCTTCAAGAAGTTTCAGCGCATGGGAACCTGACTCAGCAGTTTCAATGAAAAAATCGCCGGTCCCTTCGAGATATATCTTTGTAAGAGTGAGAAGGGAAGGCTCGTCATCGACGCAGAGGGCAGATATCATTGTTGAACTGAGAAGTTTCTATTGCCAGCTTAAAAATTATCTGGAATTATTCAGGACCGGGGAGGATACCCGACCTAAAGGTATATCCCCGTATAGCCGAGAATTTCCGTACTGAGGAGTATCTGGTATGTTCATGCCGGAATTTCTGAATTCAAACGAAGAGTGGGTAATCTGGCTGCTTGGAGAGGAGTTCCATGGGACGGCAAGCCCGGAGCAGATACGGGAACGGACCGGTCTCGGGCCCGACCAAATCGATGAAGCGGCCCGGAACCTGGAGCGCACGCGGGCGGCACGGGTTGTCCGCATCGGCGGCAGGGTTCCCCCCGATAATGTGCAGTCGATAGGGCTTATGAACCGTGGCGAAATTCTTTACCAGGGACTGAAGGAACGGGAAGGAACGTGATAACGGGGCCGGTCTTTGTTTCCGTGCCCTACGGAATTTTTCACGAAAAGGGTCCCCGTTAACCCGTGCCGGATCGTCGGGAAGGAATGCGGCCGTAATTATCCCTCTCTCCGGCCGCACAACAAAAAACCGGTTCCGGGTACAAAATTTCCGAACGTTCATCGGTCAGGAAAATGTTCAACTGGATCTCTTTTTTCCCGGAACCGGTACGGGAAGATCTGCGTGCCTGGAAAATCGAAAAAAAATACGGGAACCGGAAAATTTCCCTGGGAAAATTCTCTGAGTAAACTCCTTGGGAAAATTTCCGGTGAAACCTGAAAAAACCTGAATCGGCCGGAACATTCCGTGTTGCGAAAGAGGGAGCACGGACAGTGATCCGGCACTCTCTGTCCGGAAACCGCTGTCTCCGGGGTCTGCCCTCCCCGGGAAACTGCCCTGCCGGGAACCTCTTTTTCCCCGGGTACTCCCCGTAGGGGGGGGTAAACCGGACCCTGTTTGCACCCACCTCCCCCACATCCAATCCGGGTTCAAATCAGGCCCGGATTGCCTGATTTTTCCGGTTTTCCTATACCGGATCCCGAATTATTTCCTGGGCAAAAATTTCAACGGTTTTAATCGGGATTTAAGGCAATCCGGGGCTGGAAATCACCGGAATTTCTGCAGAAACAGAGGCCCCTTCCTGCCCCTCGGTTTTGGGATCGATAGTTTCCCCATCCCGGTATGAGATCGGGGCGGGAAGGGGCCTTTTAGGAGGTCGTTTTCTCCGACGGTAAAACTGAGTATATAAAGGGGTCTTCCCGGGAGAGGGTTCCCGGGATTTCTCGGGATCGCTTGGGAGTCGTTTGGGATTTTCTCCCTAACGCGGATGTATTCCTGGAAATTGTTTCCCTGACTTTTCCGGACAGAAAATATTCTGACAGGATTTTTCCGGGTCCGGGATTTGAAAAAATTCTGCGCTGTATTGCGCCGGAAAAAGTTACGGCGATCATTGTCAAATGTGTACTCTTCACGATGAGGAATCTGTACCTGTTGCACAATATCCCAGTAACAGATACCCAATGTTCCCTCATCATCTCCAGGGATACCTTTGCTGCATTATGTCCTCGTTACCATCCCGCTGCAAGAGCACGGGTACAATAGGGAATTGTACGGATTGTTGACAAATTAAAAAAAAATGCCAACAGGTGATCCCCTTGCAAATAAGGGATTATCTGGTGAGCGGATGCTGACAACTATCTTGCCCAGCGAGGCCCCGACGAGGCTGCCGAGCGACCCCGAAGGGGTGGGGGGCTTCCCAAGGTGAGGGCCGTGCCCTGAAGATGCTTGGTTTCCTTCGCGTTATTCGAAATCCTCTAAAATAGATTATCTAAAATGAAAAATATTTAATTATAGGTATCATTCATTCAATCCTTTTTGAGCCTTAACGAAGTTAGAAGATAAACCGGTGGAATTTATATTTTGATTATCCTCCCCAGAAACCCTAATACCCTCCGGACAATACCTACACCCAATGATGCTGAAACCCGTTAACCCGACGATAAACCTTGATCGCGTAAAAGTCAACGGTCGCATCCACCGGTTAGCCCGGCAGCTCAATATCACGGTAGAGCATGAAGACGACCGGCTTACTCTCACGAACGAAGAGTTCGGTCTGGTCGTCATGGCCCCCACTGTGGAAGAAGGAATTGCCGGAATATCCGATGAACTCTCAATGCTTTGGGAAGTCTATGTTGATCAGGATCCGGCTAAACTTACCCAGGATGCGCTCCGGCTCCGGGGTAATCTTACTTCTCTTGCACCTGCCGGAGCCAGCCTGTAAAACCCAACAAGGCACGGGATATCGAGGCCGCACTTCTCAAGAAAGGATTCCGGATAAAAGAATCTCCTCACAGGATGTTCGCGGGGCAATTTCTCCAGCGAAGAAAAAAGAGTTTATGCGGTAATCACATGGGCTTTTGTGTGAGGGGAGGGAATATCACATCTCTCCTCCCGAAGACCTTCAAGATGAAACTCTATGGCTTCTCTCATACGAGCTATTGTTTCCTGTTCGGTCTTTCCGGTTGCAATTACCCCGGGGATATCCGGGCAGTATGCCGAATAATTCCTTTCCCCCTGTTCGATAAGTATAGTATAATCGGCCATATTATTCACCTCTCTTCTTAATTTCAGATTGTTTAAGGATACTATTCAACGTTCCCTTCATTACATCATCGCCGGGATGACCGGATATGGTCACCAGACCGGGTTTCACCGGATGCCGGTATTGTCTGTGATCTCCTTTCGTCCGGAACTATGCCAACCATCTGATTCTATCAGGCTGATGACATCCCGGATTTTCACGCACTACATTTGAGAACGTTCTCCTATTAAATGTCTAATCCCGCCCACCGGACCGGAAAAGAATCTGGCAATCTCATAATCCGCTTCCTGCGTTGTCGTTAAAAAATACCTGAAACCGCCGGAAGGGCGCGGGGTTTTTGAGTGAAGGGAATTACTCTCAAAATGAGATTAATTTCGAGTTTGCGTCGGAAAATAATTTTGATTTGTTAAAAAAATACTGACGTATCAAAAGTCCGTCATAACCCGGAACTGGTCGATCTCTTCCTTGTCCAGTTTTTCCAGGAACTCTTCTGCTGCGTGCCGGATATCCT
>JBDKRP010000058.1:0-9721 GCA_039683275.1 Methanoregulaceae archaeon
CTCTCCTGCAGGGTATCAAGGCACGCGATTACCCCGTCGCTGATAAGCGCTTCTTCCTCACCGGATGCTGCTATCGCAATAATAATCGCCAGGGCAGAAAGGACAATATGCGGGTTCTTTTCCCCAAGGAGGTTCCTGATAATCTCAATCCCGCCCTGCCGGATCAGCTCGTTCGGCCTCCAGTCTTCGTCTTCGGTGCTCACTGCCAGCGCTTCTATTGCAGCCTCCCTGCCCTGTGTCCCTTTTGCCGAGAGACGGGCAAGCAGGTCCTGTGTCAGCTCCTCCTGGATCTGCAGTTCTTCTGTCATTGTTCCTCCGGTCCGGGTCTCCTGCGTACCGTAAACCGCATCAGATTGATGATACTTCATTTCATGGTTGAAAAGATTTTGGATAACAACAATGGCACTCCCTGGCGGAACCCGGAAGCATATTCCCGGTACAATCCTGCCGATCGAGTTGCCGGGTGGAAGACCCCGATGCTCGTGATACAGGGCGGAAAGATTACCGGGTACCGGAGACGGAAGGCTTCGCGACATTTACCGCCCTCCGGAGGAACAACATCCCGGGTAAACTTCTCTACTTCCCGGACAAGAACCACTGGGTCCTGAAACCGCAGAACAGTCTCCTGTGGCATCATACGGTCCTGGACTGGCTGGATCAGTGGAACGGGGATACCCCACCTTCGACGGGGCAGTAGCTGCACCGGTGGCTTCCGGATACATTCTCTTTTTTTCAGGGGAACGCCCGGTTCATTCCCGGATGTATCTGCAAAGAGCGGGACCGGCTATTTCGAACCTGCCGCCGTGGAAGAAATTTCCCGGGGCTTGACAATCCCTTCCTGGATTTTCTGCATATAGTCCCGGAGGATCGGGCAGGCATCTTCCCGTATCGTGTACATTGCATTCCGGTTAACGGTACGGACATCGATAATCCCGTCGTGGTGCAGTTGGTGAATATACCAGGTCACGGAAGGCCGGGAGATCCCGAGTTCTTCTGCGATCCCGGCGCGGCTCATCTCCCGGGTCGCCATCAGTAACCGGAAAATCTTTCGCGATGTCCTGTTTTTCATATGTTTCAGGATGGCTTTTTCCAGTTTGCTGAACCTGTTGCCATTCTCAAAATATCCCGGTCTTCCCTCCCGGGAGATGCCGGTTATTTTCCCGGACATTCTCAGGATCCCGAGATGGTATCTCAGTGAACCGGGTTTTACTCCGGTTGCCCGGGAGATCTCCGTGAAACGTATCCCGGGATTTGCCTGGATCATCTCAAAGATCCTGCGCCGTGTCTCATTCGCAAGAACCGACCTGCTGGTGATCATCCGGTACCCGAAGAGCCCGAATATCTTCAGGAGAAATAAAAGTTCGACCGGATAGACAAGGAGCGGAGAAACCGACAGGGCAAGATAGAGTATCATTACCCGGGGCGGAAGCTCCCAGAACGTTACTTCTTTTGTTTCGAGAGGGGTACTGTTGGCAATATCCGCATCGGTCGCGGGTTCTACGGTATACCCGCCCTGAAAGATACCGAGCCACTGGAAGGAAACCAGGAGTACCATGATGCAGGAGACGGTAATGATGATCCCCAGGTGATCCTCGTCCATTACAGGATATGGATATATCTCCCCACATATCACTGCCGATTTGTGTCCGGGGTTTCCGAATATCCGTCGGGAGGGATTCCACTGCCGGATTCCGGGCATTAAAAATTCACCGGTTCAGGAGGTCTATTCATAATATTCCCGTTGCAGGTATGTGAATAAAGTGTAGACGATTGAATTAGAAATGATATATAAAATGACATTCTTATCGTTGGACAATGGTCACACTGGAGTTCTCTTTGAAACGATCCGGCCTGAGGGCACTGTTCGCAGCAGGAATTTTTTTCCTTGTTCTCACTATCGGCGTAGTTGCAGGTACTGCCGGGATATCTGATGAGACGATTTCAGGAAATATATCCTCAGAAAGTGTTTCCCAGGTGCAGTCCGTGGTAGCAGTCCCGATACCCGCTCCAACACCGATCTCCCAGTCCGGCGGGATGACCGGTAATATTTCCAGACTGGAAATCAGTCCGACCTACACGAATTTCGCACTTGCGCCGGGCGAGACCAAGGAAACGACTGTTACTATCCGGAACAGGGACTCGGAGGCTGTCACGGTCGAACCGGTAGTCAGGCAGACTTCCTATGCAGGCCCGAACCTCCTGGACGCATCCTGGATATCCGTAAACCCGGCGCTCGCCGATATTCCTCCCGGGGAGAGCCGTAAATTCACGATAACAACAACGATCCCGTCCGATGTCATGCGCGGATATTATTATGGATCGGTAGCCTTTACGAATGAAACGTATCCTTCCCCCTATCCCCAGCCGGTTCCCAATTATATTCACGCAATGAGTCTCTCACTCAATGTGATCTCCCAGCCGGTTGTCCTTGTCTCGACCCCCTACATTTCCGATCAGCTGGAGGCCGGGAAAGACTATCATTATGACATTGTCCTCAGGAATAGCGGTACCTCCGCGGTCCCGATCGATCCGGTACTCCGGAGTGACAGTTATCCTATGTATGGGCTCTATGGATCCGGGGCACCTTACCTGAATGAATCGGCGTTCCGCATTTCAGCACCCGCCTCCATCCCTGCAGGCAGCAATGAAACCGTTACCCTCTCCCTGAAAGTCCCTCCCGGCATGAATGGGTACTTTAACGGGTACCTTGACCTCGGTATCGACGACCCGGCCATGCTGGAAGGGGAAGACCGGGTCCAGATCAATTTCCAGGTCTGGTCCCAGCCGCCGGGATCGTTCGTGAAAGAATTTTCCCTGGATTCAGCAGAACCGGTTTCTGTCGAACTCTCTTCGGTAACTTCCGGGTACGGCATACCGGTCCCTGGCAGCGGATCGAAAGCCGGGCCCGTACCGGAACCCTCGTTTGATGCAAACCTGGCAGGCCCTGAGGGGAATGCGCCGCTTACCCTTGTGCAGAAAGTGATCAAGGGGACCGTTAATGCCGGTGGATCCGGGATGCCCTATGGGGCCAGTGCGGATTCGTACCAGGAGGTGAGTTCCCAGTATATCTTTACCTACACTGCGCAGGGAACACCGGGAACCTGGAAACTCATGGTAACACCGAAGAACACCCAGAGTTTCGATTATAAGATCACTAGGGTATCCGGGCAAAACACGACTGCCACTTCGGGAAACCTTTTACAGGGAACCGGGCCGGGTCTCACCAGTCTGCCGGCGTCCGTTGAATCCTTCATCCACCCCACAAACCAGACCGCTGAAAAGGCCGGGACAGTATGAGAATCCAATGAGCCCTCTTTTTTGTGCTATACTCATCCTGGCAGTTGCGGTGCCTGTGCAGGGATACGCAGCGATTCCTGCAACTCCCGCAACTCCCGATCCCACCAATGTCTCCGAATGGATGTACTCGGTGTCAGGAAAAGAAGTGAGCGCCGGGGAATGGCTGGAGCATATCAATCCCGGGTATCTTTCATCCCTGACTGAGGAGAAACGCGAATGGTATTACCAGTTGAACGTAACGATGCCGGATCGTACTTCTGCCCCGGGTTCGATGCAGTTCGGGGCACGGGCAATATCCGTTGCAGCGATAGCGGTCCCCGATTGCCCGGTGCCCACCCCGACTGAACCTGACGGCCCGGGAAAAACGGGCACGTCCCACCAGTGCACTATCGATCAATCTTCGGCCGGTATGATTGATCCCTTCGCAGAGGCAGGAATGTCCGTGGGGGAATACCTGCAGATTGTCTGCCCGGACTATGTCACGAGCCTCCCCGAATGCCACCGGGCATCTCTCTTCAATGAGAGCCTCCGTGAGATGGCAGTATCATTCCCCGAGGAGTCCGCGCCGCATTCCCTGGCCCCGGGTCCGGGGATGGGTTTTGGATCCCTGGTATTCGGACCCGGTGAGATCGCGTTATCCGGAATCGGTTTTGTTCTCATCATCGGGATCGCCGCGTATGGGGCATACCGCATCCTCAGGAAGGGAAATCGCAGATGACGGATCCGGTATCCCCCGCGATCCTGTCCTTCGGAAGGCTCCTCGTTCCGGCTTTCCTGACAGGGATATATGCACTGCTCCTGTTTTTTGCCGTGGAAAAAATCCCGGTGAGAAGATTGCGAATCCTCATCCCGGTAGTTTCGGGAATCGTGTTCTCCCTGGGAAATTTCTTCTATGTAAATTTCCTGGAAACCACGTTCGGCGGGCAGCATATTCCGGGTCCCGGCTTTGCCGTCTTCATCCTTTCCGGGTTTTTCGTAATTACCCTCCTGATAATGGGAACGATCACGGCATTCGGACTTCTTTCCCCTTACCTGAAAGTACGGCGACCGTGGCTGGCATTTCTTGCCTGCTTCGGCATATCTGTCTCCTATCTCTTCCTGACGCTGTTTGCGAAGGCTTTCGGGAATTTTCCCCAGGCAGCGGTGGGCGGAACCGTTCCTCTCTGGATGAATGACGCCGTCCTCCAGGTTTTCCGGTTTTCGGAAATGATCCTTCTCGGGTTCGTGATTTTCGGAGCATACCTGTTCATACGGGAATTGATCCCGGCACTCACGAAAGTCGGGGATTCCGTCTTTGCGTATATCGGTCTTGTCCTCGTTGCCTGTTTCCTGCCGCTGCCTGTCCTAGCCGGGTGCTGCGCATTCAGCCTTGCACTCATCTTCCGGGAGATCCCGGACCGGTGGTTGCGGCGTCCTGCTCCCATCTGGGCTTCCCTGGCACTCTGCCTGGCCGGATCGCTGTATTCCCTTGTGACCGGGTCGATATCCGCTCTTGACGAGGTGATGTTTTCCTTTGCCATTCTTGCTCTCGCGGTCGTAACACCGTTATTTCTGTCTGAACCGTATTTTGATACGGGCAGCTCCCGGGGAACCAGGATCGTCGCGAACGCGGTTATTACCGGAGTAATTTCCGGTTATTTTTTCTCTCTCGTACCTCTGGGGGAACCGTACCCCGGGGTTTCCTTCTTCCTGGTCCGCTATGGGGTCACGGTCTTCTTCGCAGCCCTTGGGTACTGCGTAATCCTTCTCGCAGAAAGGGAGATCCTGAAAAGAAAGCCGGGTTTTGGGAGATGCAGCGGGCATGAGTAACAAAGTGTGGGTGTTCGTAATCGCCATCGCGATTCTCGTTGCCTGCAGCGGCATTCTTGCAGGTTTCCAGAAATCCGCAGCGCCGTCACGCGATAATCCGGGATCTTCTCTCCCGGAAAACGTGTCCGTAAAGAAACCGCTCCACGAAAGGAATGCCGGGGAAATTGCTGCCGCTTTTATCGGAAACGACCGTAATCTCACCGGTTACTCCGCAACGATCCACACTACCGGTGAAAGCGGGTACGAGGATGACGAGTATCTCTTCTCTGCAGAGCGGCCGGACCGGTTCCGGGCAGAATATATCCGGTCCGGAATCCACGGCAACGGTACAATCGTCCTCGCCAACGGAACGTTCGTATGGCAGTACCACCCGGATACCGGAAAAGCGCAGCCTGACCTTATCGGTGATCCCGATAACACGTTCTTTGCGCAGAAGGATTATCCTGCAATTGCTGCACGGATCCTGGAAAAATTTCCCGCAGTTCTGAACGGGACGGAAAACCGGAACGGCTCCACGGTTGTCACCCTGGAATCTGCTATCAACGGAACCTCCACGGACTATTATCCAGCTATCTTCAGCCGGATCCGTGTCGGGATCGATGAGAAGACCCTGCTCGTGACCCGGCTGGAACTGATCGGGGAGTACAACCAGACGGTATTCACCGCAGAGATCAGGAATATCACCGTCAATCCCGGGTTCCCTCAGGGAACGTTCGATTTTATCCCCCCGGCCGGGACAGAAGTCTCCCCGGGTATTGCGGAACTGCTCGCGCCGCAGAACCTGAGTTCGATGTACCAGGCAAAAGTGCGGTTCGGCCCGGACTTCCTGGTTCCCGCGTATCTCCCGGAAGGGTACACGTTCCGGTACTGCCTGCATTACCTGGACCGTGACGGGAGGGATTCCCTTGTGTATTCCGGGAGATCCGGCGACCTTGTATTCACCCTGGCACTACAGGAGGATAACACATCTTTTGCCCAACCTGAAGGGGAGAAAACGGTTCTCCCGGTCGGCAACCGTTCGGGAACGTCCTGGTCCGGTCCGGAAGGGAACCATCTCCGCTGGAACGAGGGGAACATGACCTGCGAACTGGACGGGACCCTCCCGGGCGACGAGCTGGCCCGGATTGCAGGGTCGGTCAAAGCCCCCGGACTGCTCAATTTCGCACCGGACGAGATCGGGAATCCGGAGGAGATCGAGAGAATCGCCCTGAAGGATCCATCTGCGAAAAGGATGGTGGAATCCGGTGGCGAGATCCTTGGCGTCGGAATGTCGGTCAAGAGAGGACTGCGGGATTCTCCGGGCGGCGTGTTCCCGGCACTCCTGGTACGGTATAACGGGCTGATGGTGGACTATATGGTGGATCCGGGGACCGGTAAATCTGTCGGGAGGACGGTTCAGGTCCCGAACGGAGCGGAAGTTCTTGGGGAGGGAAACAGTACGGTTGTCAGGTACCGGGGAGAAATCCTCTTCACCTTTGATCCCCTGGAGGGAACGCCGTGAAAGCCGCCGCCCCGGTCCTGCTGCCAGCAGTACTGGTATGCCTGCTCCTCCTCGCAGCGGGGTGCACGGGTCCCGCGGGGTCCCCGTATAACACCAGCCGCACACCTGCCGTTCCCGTCATGCAGGAAACATCCCCCGTTCAGCCGGCAGGAGGGCAGGACACGGATCCGGATATCGTACCTGTTGAAATTGCTTACAGCCAGGCTGTATCGACCCATTGGAGTTTCATCAGCGGCGGGCCCTATGATTCCGATCCAAACTGGACCCAGGCAACCCTTGATCCGGATCCCGCCATCGAATACGATATCCAGGGGAAACCGCTCTATTATGAGTTTATCGCAAGGCGGGATACAGTAACAACGGCCCAATATGAGGTGTGCGCAAATAAAATCATGGGATGTACAGTCAGCCGGATTTACGTGAGCGGATTTTTCATGGATTATACCGGGCAGGCACGCGAAGCGGAAAGGAATGTCACGCTCCGGTATCCCGGACAGCCGGTCCTCTCTACGAAATTCGTCTCGTACTACCGGGGACAACGGGCGATCCTGGTGACGCTCCTGAATACGACATCCAGCGGGGAAGACCGGGCAATTGTCGATCCTTATTCCCTGCAGATCATCCGCTTCACGACAAACGGCACTCCTGAAGATCTGACAGGGATATATTACCTGGGACGGATCCCGGAAAGCGAACGACAGGAGAAACGCAGTTCATGGGAAGGGCAGAATGCGAACCTGACGGGAGTGATACATTATGCCCGGAGCCAGGGAATCGATCCTGCAAAGCCCCTCGATAAGAACAATTCGTTGAGTATCCGGGACTATCTGGAATCAGGTTTCCGGAATGACAGTGCAGGCGGGAGCAAAACACCAACTTCGCAAATGACGGTGCGACAGCCGGAGGAGGATCTGGTAATCGGGGATGATACCATTTCCAGGAACATCGTTCCGGTTGAGACCGCCCGCGACCATGCACAGGCATATTTCTGGAAGAGACTGGTTGACCGCCCGGACATTTACGAATCGCTGACGTACCGGAACGCAACATTACGTAGTACGGATCCCGTTGTCATCGAGGATATCCACGGAAGGAAATTATTTTATCTCTTCTCTGTCGAGCGTGCCGGGAACCATATAGACTGGATCGTTACGACTGCAAACAACCTCCTGGGATCCTATCTCGCTATGCCTGCCGATGAATATCAGTTTGATAATGCAACCCGGAAGGCACAGGTTATTGCCGGAAAGGAATTCGGGAACGATCCTGTCGTGTCGACACAATCCGTGTACTGCAACGATCCGTCCCGGTACGGGGTATGGGTAATCCTGACAACACGGAATCCCTCGACCGGTACGAAGCACCGGGTGGTCGCCGATGCCTGGACACTGAACGTGACGGTTGAAGAGGTTTCCCTGTCCGGGGATGACACTCTGTACCCCTCCCTCTTCTCAAGGGTTACTTCCAAAGAGGCCCGGTATTCGATAGAGCAATGGAACGGGGAGTACAAATCAGACCGGGAGTTCCTAAGCTTTGCAGCATCACAGGGGATCCGGGGGGACCGGGTGCTCTCTGATGCAGAGATTATCACGCTTGGGACCTGGCTCTTCAACGGGACCCGGAAGACTCCGGGGGAATTTTATGATCCGATTAATCCGGGGCCGACTCCGTATCCCACCCTGAACGAAGAGGCCCGCGCCTGGCACGAACGGGCAGACTGGGTCGGGTCGGTATTTGTCGATGCCGGGATGAACGATTCTGAGGTCCGCAGGATACTCTCCGATCATGCCATCCCGTACAACTATACCCTGAAATCCTATGTCTTTCCGTCAATGGGAGGTGATTATTTCCTCAATGTCAGAGAACAGGATTATTCCCGCGCACTATCCCTCATGAAAGCTGACGGCAGCGCCCGCATCCTTCCCCGGGAGGGCTCTATGGGGGAATTTCTCCAGGCAGTGAAGAGAGTGAACGGGGCAATTCTTGTACCGGTTGCAGTTTCGCAACCGGAAGAAGCGGATGCAAAGCGGCTTATCGCCTCGGGGGTTCCCCTGAAACGGATGAAAGAGGTTCACCTGGAATTCACCGATACCGTTTACCCGGACAAAATGGAGCGCGGGAATATCCTGAAGGATCTGGATTCAGATGGCAGGATCCTCTTCACCATGAAAGAATACCTGGAGGGGACCTGATATGTTTCTCCCGATACGAAGGGACAGTGTGACCTGTGACTCTTCCCCGCCTTTATGTTCAGCAAGAATGACCGGATTTCCGAGAGGGAGTAATGATTGTGTATGGGTAGATCCCTCTGGCTAGTCATCGGTATACTGGTGATTGCCGTTAGCATCGGAGGCATCTGGCATATCATTTCCACACGGGAAGCCGGTTTGGCTGCAAATACTCTTTCTCCTGATGTGAGCAGGGTTCCTGCAGCGTCCCTGCATCCGGAGCCTGCCGTTTTGCCAGGCGGATCATACGGGACCGGCCGGCAAGCGGAGAACCTCTCTCGTAATACTGTTGACGGACGGAATGCATCGGGCACTGCTGCACGGTACAACCCGGAGAGAATGCAGATCCAGGGAATCCCGCCGCCATGCAGGGATATCCAGAAAAATTGCGATGCTACGGGACCGGTTGCCGCAGAGACCTACTCTCCGGCAGAACTGATCGCAGCAAACGCCGTCTCATCGGAAACGGCGCGGGATCTTGCAGAGCGGGTTTGCTCCACAACTATCGGTAGCAACGCATCCGGCAGACAGGTTTGCTGTCCGGACACAGGTTTAACCGGCGAACCGATCTCTCTTTATGATATCAGCGGCACGAAGCTATATTACCGGTTTTCCGGAAGTAACGGGAGCGGGGGCTGTGCGGTTTTTATCAAGGCAAATAAGCTGCTGGGAGCGCCCATATTCTCGATCCGGTCCGGTCCTGACTGCCTGGATAACCTTACGCAGCGGACTGCAGCCGCAAAACTCGCAGTACTTGCCGATCACCCGGGGTACAGAATTCCGGTGGCCTTGGCGGTAGTGTACCGGGAGAACGGCGAAGGGATCCGGTTTACCCTGGTGAATACGGAAACGAACACCTCCATCAAGCCGGTTCTGGATCTCTGTA
>JBDKRP010000059.1:0-2853 GCA_039683275.1 Methanoregulaceae archaeon
GAGAAGTCCCGCCAGATTATCTTAAACCCGTTCGAGGGTCACAAACCGGAGTTGCGTATGGTGACGAACCCGGGGCTCAACGAAAACATCAAAGCCCTGGCGCAGCTGGATGGCGCTTTTGTTATCACGGGAGACGGCTTCATCGAATCGGTCGGCCGCTACATCACGGTGGATTCAAGCAATGTCTCCCTGCCCCCGGGGATGGGCACCCGGCACAACTCGGTGGCGGCGATCACCGCGGTGACCAATGCCGTGGGGATCGTGGTATCCCAGAGCGGCGGCGGGATCACGGTATTCCGTGAGGGACGGATACTCAAGAAGATAACCCTCTGATCCCGCTCTCCCTTTTTTTCACCCGTGCCTGCATCCCGGCAAGCCCGAGCTGCACTTGTGCTGGCAGATGTTCCCCACCGTCCGGAACGCATCTTCGAGATCGGGGAAGTTGGGGATCCGGGAGTCGCGGAGGATCCGGAGGGGTGTCTTCATGCTGTCGCCGCCAATCATGCAGCCTACGATCATCTTGTGGGTGTGCCGGGAGAAACGGACGATCTCGTTTGCTACACGGATCGGGTCGGAGATAGCCGAGGGTACGGCTACGATGAATGCGATGTCCCAGAGATCCTGACGCCGGATCATGATGTCGAACGTCCTGGCGAAACGATCGGCGCTGGAATCCCCGACCATGTCGATGGGGTTTGCCCTGCTCCAGTTGGCGGGGAGCACGCCGTCCAGTTCCGAGACAAGGTCCGGGGGGAATTCCACCATTTCGATGCCGAACCGTTCAGCATAATCGGACGAAAGAACGGCAAAGCCCCCGGCATTGGTGATGACGATGGCACGCGTCCCGCGGGGAGATCCCTCAGAGGAGAGGAGTTCGGCAGCCTGGAACGCGTCACGGATGGACCGGGCCGGTATCACACCGGCCTGCCGGAACGCAGCCATGTACACGTCATAACTGCCGGCAAGCGATCCGGTATGCGAAGATGCGGCTTTCTGCCCCAACCGGGAGGCACCGGACTTGATGGCGACAACCGGTTTTGTCAATGAGATGCGGCTGACGACATCCATAAACCTCCTGCCGAACCGGATCTGTTCGATGTAGAGGATGATCGAACGGGTTGCGGGGTCGTCCCCGGCGTACCGGATGAAGTCCTCGAATGTGAGGTCTGCCTGGTTTCCGACGCTGATGACTGCAGAGAACCCGATCTCTTCCGGCAGGCTCCAGTCAACGATGGTGGTGATGATAGCGCCGCTCTGCGAGATGAAAGCAATCTGTCCGGGCCGGGGGGAAACCGGATCGAAGGTGGTGTTGATCCCCTTGTGGGGGAGCATAAGCCCGAGGCAGTTCGGCCCCATGATCCGCATGCCATGACGCTTTGCGATGGCAAGAATGTCCTCTTCAAGCTCCCTGCCTTCGCCTCCTCCCTCGCGGAATCCGGAGGAGATGATGATGGAGAGCGGGATCTTCTTCTTTCCTGCCTCTTCGATGACGCGCGGCACTCCGCCTGCGGGGATGGCGATTACTGCAAGGTCAACCGTCCCCGGTATGGATGCCAGGTCCGGGTATGTCTGCCGCCCGAGAATCATGGGTGACCTTGGATTGACCGGGTAGAGCGAGCCAGGAAATGTGAGAAGGTTCCGGCAGATCGCATACCCGATCTTACCCGGGTCCTGTGATGCCCCGACAACGGCAATGGATGAAATGTCGAGAAGCGCATTGTCCAGTGAGGCGGTGGATGCCGCTTCAGGGAGGATCGTTTTGTCCTCCCGGTAAAACCGGGCATCGACAGCACATGCCCCGTCACTGTACAGGACCAGGGGATTGATATCAAATTCGGAGAGCGTGAGATCGGAAAGGAAGAGGTCCGCGGCAGACCGGATGATTGCTGCAAGCGCCTTTTTATCGCGGGGTGGCTCGTCGCGATAGCCAGCGATCAGGGGATATCCTTTCAGTTCCCCGATCATGTCGTTGATCTCATCGTCGCTGACCGGAAGGACCCTGAGGGAGATATCCCGCAGCAGTTCCACCATCTTCCCGCCAAGCCCGACGGTGAGTATGCGGCCAAACGCCGGATCGATCTTTCCGCCGATGATCAGTTCCAGCCCGGACAGCAGCTGCTGCTCGACAAGGATCCCGGCGATGCGGGCATCCGGGGCACGGGAGTGCGCACTGTCCTGGATCTGTTTAAATGCAGCCCGCACTGCGTCCGCAGAGCCGATTCCTGTTATGACCCCGCCAACATCGCTCTTGTGGACAATCTCCGGAGAGACAACCTTCATGACAACCGGATACCCGATTGCATCGGCAACCCTGACGGCTTCTTCCGGTGTCGTAGTGAGCGAATGGTTCGGCACCGGTATCCTGTGGGCGGCAAGCAGAGCATAGCCTTCGGCTTCAGAGAGGAGTGTCCGGGTCATCGCAACCTGTCCTGAAATAGAATAGTCGGGAACGGTTTAAAGGGTGATCGCTTGAGGACCTTCTTATTGCAGCAAATCAGAACCCGTATGCCCGGTTCTCCCGCAGGCAGGTTTCCATGTCTGCAAGCACGGTTATCAGGGCCTCACCGTGGGAAATCCGTCCGGTGATCCTCTCCGCCAGGCAACCGTTCTCAATCCGGTCCCGGACCACAGGGAGGTAAGTGCGCTCATCAGGAGTTGCGTTCCGCCATGCAATATCATACAACTGCCGCAGATCGTCTTTCATCCCCGCTGTCCCCTGTCGGATTGCCCGTTCTGTCATGTCCAGAAGCGCGTCCTGCCCGCTCTCAACCGGAAGGTTATGGCAGCGGAGGAGCGGGCGGACGAAAGCGGCGACTGCCATATCGGAATGGATCGACTCCTGTTCATCCAGCG
>JBDKRP010000060.1:0-3118 GCA_039683275.1 Methanoregulaceae archaeon
TGGGAATAGAATTTGATACCGACAAAGCCTGGCAGGAACGCGAACAGATCTACAAAGCCAGCGGGAAGATCATCAAGACCAAGCATACCTGTCAGTCTGCCCAGGGAAATAAGGACGGGCTCTGGACGACCGTGATTTCTGTTGCCGTCTTCCTCCCGTAACTCTTTTCGTCAGGTTCCGGGCAGGCCTGAGTGCCCTGTCGGGAAAATGAGATGCACCCGCGGAGACCGGAACAGGGGGTGCGGCCACCGCGAATATTCATGTGTCCCTGGGGCAATGATCAGGTACAGGATTCTTCCGCGTACGGACGGCTTGCATGAAACTAACGGTCCTTATTGACAATACTACACTCATCGACCAGTATTACATCTCTGAACCAGGGCTCTCATTGTATCTCGAAGCGGATGGAAAAAAAATCCTCTTTGACACCGGTTTCTCCGGTGCATTTCTCCCGAACGCGGAACAGATGCAGATCCCGCTCCACGATCTCGATTATGTGGTTCTCTCCCACGGTCATAGCGACCATACTTGGGGACTTCCCAATCTCATCCGGCACATGACCCTGAAGAGAATATCAGGAATGCCGGTATCCATCCCCGATCTTGTTACTCATCCGCTCACTTTCTCGTCGCGTTCCATGCCGGACCTTCCGGAGGTTGGATCCCTTATCTCAGAAGAACGGGCTTCCCGCCATTTCCATATTAGGCTCTCCCGGGAACCGGTCTGGCTCACAGAAAACCTTGTGTTTCTTGGAGAGATTGATCGCAGACATGATTTCGAACAGGCCAATCCGAATAACCGGAAAATCCTGTTTATGGATGGACGCGAAGAGCAGGATTACCTTCTCGATGATTCTGCCCTTGCGTACCGGACCGCGGAAGGGCTTGTAATAATCACCGGCTGTTCGCATGCGGGGATCTGCAATATCATCGATCAGGCATCCCGGATCTGTGACGATACCCGTATCGTTGACATCGTTGGCGGGCTGCATCTCCTTACGACCCGCGAGGAACAGATCCGGAAAACGGTTGAGTTCCTGAAAATTATCCGGCCCCGGGTGCTTCATGCCTGTCACTGTACATCGCTTACGGCGAAACATGCCCTGGCTCATGATCTTGCCCTTGCAGAGACCGGTGTCGGTCTCACACTGGTGTACTGACGTTTTTCCGATGAGATGACCGGTTGTCACCAGGGCTTCATACGGTGGATTTTCATCAGGCGTATCCTCAACGATCACGCTCTGTTGAATCGTTCCGTGACCAGGTCTGTTTGAACGCCCTCTTTGTTCTGATGCAGTCCCCTTTGTTCACCTATTTATTTCCCCGCAGGAATACGTTAGGAAAGAAGTATAACCCCCTTTCGGTACCTGGTGGCAGCTATGCATTCATTTGTCTACGGCCCGGTCTTTTCCCGGCGTCTCGGGAGATCGCTCGGAATCGATCTCATCCCCCATAAGACCTGCCCGTTTGATTGTTCATACTGCGAATGCGGTAAAACAACGTGCCTTACCCGTGAACGCGCTCTATTTTTCCCGGCGGAGAATATCTTGTCTGCACTTGACCAGGTAATGGCCTCCCGGCCGGACCTTGATTACATTACGTTCGCAGGTTCTGGGGAGCCCACTCTATCCCTTGCTCTCGGCACCGTTATCCGGCATATCAAAAAAACGTACCCGGATCACCGCGTAGCTGTCCTGACCAACGGGAGTCTCTGTGGTAATGAGGATATCATCGCGGATCTTCTTCCTGCCGATCTTATCGTCCCGACTCTTACGACAGCTTGGGAGAATACATTCAGCCAAATACACCGGCCTTTGCCCGGAATCCCCGTGCATGGGGTTATTGAAGGGCTTACAAAACTCCGGAAAGCGTTTTTCGGGGAGATCTGGCTGGAACTTTTCCTCATACCGGGCCTGAACACTACTCCATCAGAGATTACCTCGATCCGCGAGGCTCTTCTCCAGATACAACCGGACCGGGTTCAACTGAACACCCTAGACAGGAGGGGGACAGATGTACATATACAGCCGGCTTCCCTGGAAGACATGGAAAAGATCTGCAAGTACCTAGAAAAAGTCGGCCTTACGGTTGATGTTATCGGACCGGAATTCCCCTGAATATTCCCGGTGACCCGGATAACCGAAACGGCTGAAAAAAAAAGTTGTTGTATTGTCCCGGTAGCCTTAACGGGCCGGGATGATGAGGGAGCGTTCCCCGGCGGGCATGAACTCGCGGATTGCACCCTTTGCGAACTCGCGGCGCGGCTCGGAGAAGTCGAACTTGAGCGAGGGGTCGGCGAATGTGATCTTGATCAGCGGAGAGAGGGCCCATGCATCGCCGCGGCCGAAGTGGGCTGCACCGGCGATTGCTGCATATTCTCCCTGGTGACCGACGTTCATTGCATAATTCGGGTAGTTCGGGCCCCGGAGTTCTCCGATACAGCCTTCGTCGGACCGGATGGAGAGTGAGTTCGTGGAACCGCACTGGTCCTGCAAATCGTAGCCGAAGAATCCGAGACGTGACCAGCCGTCCTTGTGCATGAGCATCGAGAGGTACCAGCCGTTCAGACCAGCGTTGGAGTTTCCGGTTGCGATAGAACAGGAAAGACCGGATGCTGCCGCAAGTACGGATGCACGCTGTGAACCACCGAAGTGGGATTCGAGCGTGGTCGGGAACTGTTCGTACTGCTCCATACCGTAGAGTGTGACCTCGGTTGCAATGTCATTGACGACGTCCTGAGTCGGCTTGGTCTTTGCAAAGCCCTTGTATTTGGACTTAATGTAGTCCATACCGTAGTAGGTGAAGTCATCAAGGATGTTGTCGGTGTACGCGGCGGTTGCGTACTGGGTGAATCCGACACCTCCTGACATGTAAGACCCGAGCCAGATCTGGTCGAAGAGCATGGTTCCTGCACCGACAACTTCGAGAGCTGCCTTTGCGGGGTCGTTCGGGTACTTGCGGTCTGCCTGGACCATATCGGAGAAGTGACCGAACTTGATGCCACCAGGCTCGTTCGGGCCACGTGCACGGCGGGCGGGCAGGATGTCTGCCATCTGGATAACACCGGCGTGCTTTGCGGCGAAGGAGAGGTCGGCGACTGCTGCCTCACCGGCGCACAT
>JBDKRP010000061.1:0-21869 GCA_039683275.1 Methanoregulaceae archaeon
GAGGAGTTCGGGCAGTACCTGATCAAACAGATGGGCAAGGGGAAGACCGGGGAACAGAAGATCCGGATCATGATCGAGTGCTTTGTGGATTTTGCAAAAGAGAACCGCGAGTACAACGATCTCGCAAACACCCACGGCCCGCTTATTATGCGCAGGATGGACAAGGAGGACCAGCAGAAAATGCAGGAGATCGGGGGACGTTACTATCCCTACTTGTTCCAGGCAATCGGGGAAGGCCAGCAGGACGGGTCCATCCGGCGCGATCTGAACCCGCTCACGCTGAGCTTTCTGATCCACCTGATCACCATGACGGTCGTCTCACCCGATCCCAGCTGGAAGCAGGGATACGCGGAGATGGTCGGCAACTACGACGATCTTGTGGAACTGTATCCTGCATTCATCGCGCCTGCCATCGCGGGATGCCCGGACAGATAGAAAAACATTCCGCCGAAAAACACAGCGGATACTGCCGGCCCGACGCCGCATGCAGGGGTAAAATCCCGGTGAAAGATCCCATCCAAAGAGCGTATGCTGTCGAAAATGACGCAGGCGATACGGGCATGTGCCCCGGTTACGACAGAACAGCACCGTGAGAAAACAAGCCGAAGAGATCAGAATTTACAGGAAAACCCGGAGAGAATCATGACACAACAGAATGAAAACAGACAACAGGCAAATCCAGAAATTCCCGGCTGCATCCGGAAGATGTCCCGGTGCGAACGGTTCTTTTTCATGAGCCCTTCATGCACGGTCATGATGGCAGCACGGATCACCGGCGCCATTGACGAGGCACGGTTCCGGCAGGCGCTTGACGCAATGAGCCGGGTCCACCCGCTGCTCCGCGCAAAGGTCGTGTTCGACAAACAAAACGAGGCATGGTTCTCGTCCGAAGGTGTCCCGCCCGTGTCACTCCGGATCATTCCCCGGATAACGGAGCAGCAATGGCTGGACGAACTGAAGAACGAAGCAAAGGAGCCGTTCGATATCGGCAGGGGACCGCTCATCAGGTGCGTGCTCCT
Organism: Methanoregulaceae archaeon; assembly: GCA_039683275.1. GTDB lineage: Archaea > Halobacteriota > Methanomicrobia > Methanomicrobiales > Methanospirillaceae > JBDKRP01. The sequence goes on from JBDKRP010000061.1 coordinate 1,020, forward strand.
GCATTCGCCGGAGGTCTCGGACTTCCTTGTCTTGTGCAACCACAGCATCTGCGATGGCATGGCGCTTGCCGAGCTGGTCCGGGGGATTCTCTCACGGTATGCGGATCCCGGGCAGGAGATACGCGTGATCCGTCCGGTAAATGCGCAGGATATCCTGAAGCCCGGCTTCTCCCTGCAGGGCCTCATATCCCGCCTCTTTGTTGCCTATGCCAACCGGCAGTGGCACAAGAACCCGTACCGTTTCGGCCCGGAGGAGTATGCTGCCCTGTACCGCGGCTACTGGGAAGAGCGGAAGCCTGGCGTTGTCCTGTTCGAGTTTGACAAGAGCGAGTCCGATCGTTTGCAGGCAGCCTGCCGGGAGCATGGGGTCACGGTAGGATCGGCATTATCGGCGGCCTGTCTTGGTGCCCATGCAGAGATCACCGGCGGGTTTCCCAAATCGCAGCGGGCACTCATGGTGCCCTTTGACCTGCGGAGGCGGGCAGATCCCCCTCTCGGCGAGGTATTCTGCTTCTGCGTAGGATCGGTCCGGCTCCCGTTTGCCTATGTCCCGCAAAAATCCTTCTGGGAAAATGCGGTGACCCTGCATCAAAAGATCCACTCACTGCTTAAAAATCCCGATCCTTCCTGCCTTGATTTACCAGCATTCGAGCCATGCCTGATCGATGCCATGGCTGCATTTGGAATGTTCGTTGACAAAGTCCCGGGGGCATATACCCGGACCGGGACCCTGCAGCGGTTTAGTCAGGATACAGGAAACATCGTCCTCACCCTCAACCATAACTTCGAGAGCATGATCCCCGGATTCATCCCGTCGAACCTGGGAAGGATCGATGTCCCTGAATCCAATGGGAGTTTACAACTGGACCGGCTCGTCTTCCTGCCGGCTGCAAGCGAGATCAACCCCCTGGTCCTTGGCGGGATTGGTACCGTGGGCGGGATGGTCTTTTCCCTGCTCTTTGTCGACCCGCCGGCAAAGACCGGCGTTTCCACGGAACCTCAGATGATCCAGATCCGGAACCGTGCCCTCGAGTTACTGGGATTTCCGGAGAAGGTACACCAGGGCGCAACGGTGTGAGGGGAACCATGCCAGCCGTACACGTGAAAGACATAGATAGGTATTATGAGATCCTTGGGAATGGCGAGCCGTTCATCCTCCTCCGGAGAACCGGTGGCGGGCTCCCTCGGTTTGTGAATCATCTTGCGGATCCGAGGGAGAAATGCCCGGTTGAATCCTTTGGATCGTCCACACATCTGGAGGGATTGCGGTGAACAGCCCCTCTTCCAATGTGGCGAGCGCCTTCAGCCTCCGGCTTCGGGGTTTCCTCCATGGCCTCTTCGTCCCCGTCCTCATGGGCGCCATCCTCTTCCTTTCGGCCGGCACGGTCGCATGGCCTGCCGCATGGATGATCCTCGTGGTCGTCTTCCTGGCATTCACGATTGCCATGCTGACCATCAGCCCAGATCTTGTCATGGAACGCACGCAGAAACAGGCCGGTGCAAAAGAATATGACAGAAAACTGGTCAGGGTAATGAACTTCACCGGGCTTCTCCTGCTCCTTGTGGCGGGCCTTGACTTCAGGTTCGGATGGACCGGGCAGATCGTCTTTCCTGTTCAGGCAGGAGCCTTTGTCCTGTTCCTCTTAGGCAATTGCATCTTCACATGGGCAATTGTCTCAAACCGGTTCTTCTCGCTTATCGTGCGGATCCAGAATGAGAAAGGCCACCATCCGGTTACCCGTGGACCGTATCGCCATGTCCGGCACCCCGGGTATCTCGGGCTCCTTCTCACGTTCCTGACCCAGCCGGTTATTCTCGGCTCACTCTGGGCGATCATCCCTGCACTTGTTGCTGCAGGGCTTCTCTTGAAACGGACCGATCTCGAAGACGGGACGCTCGAACTGGAACTTGAGGGATATGAGGATTACACACACCAGGTCCGGTATCGGCTGGTGCCGGGGATATGGTAAACAACCGGAGATCTGGCCGGCTTCCTGTTCTGCAGCGATCTCGCAATAAACCTGGACGATACGGGCCCGGATATCAGCGTCCTTCTTGAACAATTCCCGGAAAGTGTAGCGATCATTGAAGCGCTGGAGAACGGTTGCCCGGAGATTTCCTCACCCCGGCCCGGAACAATTCTCCATGTCTTCCAGATAGGAGTATCACCGGAGCACCGGTGCCGGGGGATTGCCCGGGATCTCATCGGTTGCAGCATCCGTACGGCAGAGGAGCATGGATTTACAAAAATCGCCGCCGACTGCACGAGTGCGGCCTCCCGCAGTGCATTTGCATCCTGCGGGTTCCGGGAAGCAGGGTACATCCCCTACGATTCGTTCATCGTTGACGGCCGGGCATTTTTCAAAGGAATTCCGGATGGGCTTTCCCTGATGATCCGGGACATTTCATAGGTACGGATCACGTTGGTTTTGGGCTCTCTTTTTGGGAATCTTCCGTTGACGGAGTAGCAGAAGCCGGGGAACCGGCAGGTTGCGCCGGACTCGGCGATCCGGATTTCTTCTGCGACGCCGACCATTTCTTTTTCTTATAATAACTGAGCGGGTGGTTGATCTTCTCGCAGAGTTTGTCCTTGTTCACGCAGATCCCGTTGGTCCGCATCGCTGCGCATGCGGGGGCCTTGTATTCCGTTCCCCCCCGGCCGGAGATATGTTCGACCTGGTACATGGTCCGCCCGGGATCAAAGTCAGGTGCCCGGGCGAAAAACTGGGCTATCTGGGTGGTGTCCATCCCGATATTATGCAGGAAGGAGGTGATCGCAAACCGGCCCATGTGCGTGAGATTGGTACCGGCGGTTATTGCCTCTATGAGCGCCCGTATGCAGGGCGGGAACGATCCCTCTTCCACGGTACCGAACTGTTCGAGGGCTTTTGCCTGGTAGTCTGCTTTCAGCCGGGTGCAGGACGGGGCCAGGTCCTCGCAGACCTGTACTGGGACCCTGTACGGGAGATCCCGGCGTATGAAAACCCGGATACGTTCCCTGATAAGTTCGTACACTTCTTCCTCTTTCAAAAAGACCGTACCCCGGTCAAGCTGACGGTTCACGAGTCTCCAGCGCTCTTCGTGGAGGGCTGCTACGAGTTCCACGTATTCGATGACCGGGATCCGGTCCGAACTGAGATCCAGGCCGATATTCCGGGAGACATATTTGCAGGCCGGGGAAAAACCGCTCTCGTCCAGTTCGATGTTCTCATCATCCTCCCCTTCATGGATCAGGAACGAATAGGCACGGTCCGATTCATACCGGGCGAGCCGGTCTATCATGCTTTTGTCCGCGATGCAGGATACCAGGATCCGTGAAAGTGCGTAACTCAGAATTTCATCTTCCGGGGAAAGTGGCCCGCGTCCTCGCGGCTCTTTCCCGTCGCCTTCTATTGCAGCAAGAATGCGCTCCTCGGCGGCAGCAAGTATCCGGGCTTTCCCCGGGTCCCCGAGCAGCGCTTCCAGGGTAGGATATCGTCGTTTTACAAAATCCTGTGCTTTCTTTAAAAAAGGGAACCGGGCCAGATGTTTTATATCCGGCTCAAAAGGCATCTAGTCTGCCTCGATGCGCGGGGCGAGGAGGTATTCCACATGTCCGCCACCGTTTGCAATATCGAAGGAGAACCGTACCGGATGATCGATGCCAAGGTGAATCTCGACGGCCTCGGATTTGCTCATCACTTTTCCCATATCCTTAAGGTAGTCGATGGAGAAGAGGGAGCGGGCTTCGACAAGGGAGAGGGATTTGAGCTCGTCTTTTGTAAACTCTCTCCTGATATGATCGGTATCGCCTTCTGCAACGAGGAAGAACGTGGCCTTTGCGGGGTCGATCCCCATCGCGATCTTATCGGAGATGATGGCAGCGGCTTTTATCGCGCTGTTGAGATCATTTCCGGTGATCCCGATCTTTCCGGGAAGCTCGAGCTTGGGCATATTCGGCTCCTTCCGGATCGTATTCGTATCGAGAAGCGTAATGGAATAGCGGTATCCCTGGACGCTTACCTGGAGCTTGTTTGCATTCTCGGGAAGCTCAATCGTTAAGATGCCGCTCATCATGCCGAAGATATTTTTCAGTTTTGCAATGTCAAGACCGATCTCGGCTTCCGTCCCCGCGAAGGAATCAAACGCTTCCTTCCTGAGTTCAAGGGAAACCATCGCGACATTCGCCGTATCAACGGCCCGGGCCGTGAACCCGTTTTCGGAGATGCGGAGCCTGCATTCGGTAACAAGCGCCGAAATAGCATCTATTGATTCTTTGAATACCTCTGCATCGATCGTTGCCTTTAACATCCGATACCTCTTAACAACTCACTTATTAGTCTGTTACCATATTTTACTTATTATCTGTGGTCAAACAGCTTAACGATCCGATAGCGGGGATATTTTTCATGGGTTCACAATGGAGCCGGGATTCGGCATATATGCGGGCGAGGGGCGAGGGGTACCGGTCCCGTGCGGTCTATAAAATAAAAGAAATACAGGATAAGTTCCATGTCATCCGGGAAGACGACAACGTGGTCGATCTCGGGGCGGCACCCGGAAGCTGGCTCCAGGTAGTCCGCACGATGACGAACGGGATCGTGATCGGGGTCGATCTCTCCCCCATCCCGCCCATCGACAATGTTACGACCATCGCGGGCGACCTGACCGATCCTGACGTGCAGGAAGAAGTACGAAAGCTCGCCGGAGGCGTTGTCAGTGTCGTTGTCTGCGACGCGGCACCGAAACTCTCCGGCGCAAAGAGTTACGACCAGGCCCGGGCGATAGATCTTGGTCTCGAAGCGGTGGGCTTTGCAGTGCGGGTGCTGAAACCCGGCGGGAATTTCGTGATAAAATCGTTCCGGGGCGAGGATTTCCCGCTCCTCCAGAAAGAACTGGAGACCCATTTCCGATCCGTCCGCGTGTTCGAAACGACAGCTTCACGCAAAGGAAGCACAGAAGCATATCTCATAGCGAAGAACTTCCGGGGATTTTTCAATGACCCTCAGGGACACCTATAACCGGCCGATAACGAACCTGCGGGTCAGCCTGACGCCCCGCTGCAACCTGAACTGCATCTACTGCCATTCCGAGGGGGAGAAGAACCCGAAAGGCGAGATGAGCGCGGCGGAAATCGGGGACATCATCAATACCGCTGCGGAGTTTGGCGTGCGGAGCGTGAAATTCACCGGGGGAGAACCCCTTCTCCGCACCGATCTCGCGGATATCATCTCCGCCGTCCCGAAGGGAATCGAATGTTCGATGACCACGAACGGGACGCTCCTTGCTGACATTGCTTCCGATCTGCACGATGCCGGCCTGAAACGGGTCAATATCTCGGTCGATTCCCTGGACCGGGAAAAATACAAACGCATCTCGGGAAAAGATCTCCTGCCCGATGTCATCAGCGGGATCGAGGCAGCAATCGATGTCGGCCTGACCCCGGTCAAACTCAACATGGTGGTCCTCGACGGGATCAATGACAATGAGGTAACCGGTTTCCTCGCATATGTCAGGAACAACCCTGACCTCATCCTGCAGCTCATCGAACTGATGGATTTCAAGGACTGCCCGTACCACAGCGACCTCTCCGGCCTCGAACAGGATCTTGCATCCCGGTCCAAAGTGATGATGACCCGGAGGATGCATCACCGGAAGAAATACTGCATCGACAATGCGGAGGTCGAGGTGGTCAGGCCGCTGCACAACACCGAGTTCTGTGCGTTCTGCAACCGGCTCCGCGTGACCTCGGACGGGAAACTCAAGCCGTGTCTCCTGAAGACCGAGAACCACCTGGACATCCGGGGCAAAAAGGGCGAAGAGCTGAAGGAGATGTTCCGGGAGGCCGTGAGGCTCCGGGAACCCTATTACAAGTGACCCGCCGGAGTACCGGGAAGTTCCTTCCCTTTTTGCAGATCGGTTGTTTCCCTGCTGCTTTTCCCCGCTCTTTCCTGCTGCGCAGTACCGGATTCGTCCTTACTGATACCATTTTATCGGCCAAGGGAGAATAGATCGCTATGCCTGACGAGAACGAGTATGTTCATCTCCTGAGGAACCTGTACGAGAAAACTCTCATCCTCCAGGACACGACCCAGTTTCACCCCGTTCTCTGGTTTTACCTGGTCGACAGTTTTGCCCACCTGGATTATACGCTCGGCCTGTACGCGTTCAATTACCAGTCCCCGAAAAATATCATGACCGGGGAGTACCTGCGCTGGCGAATCGATGAGGAGAAGAAAGGGCCCCGGGCCCGGTTCCCGGCATTCATCACCTGGCTGAAAGAGACGCACCCGGAGAAATTCGAAAGCCTTCCGGTCCTCTGGAAATTAATCTATGACAAGGACTCCCCTGCCGGATACCGGAGTTTCCGTATTGTCCTTGACCCGGACAGCAGGGCTCCCCTTCCCCCGGAATTTTTCTTTTCGGCGATCAACGAGTTCTTCCGGCCGGAATTCCTGAAAAGCCTGTACACTGACGCATCCCTTGCCCAGCTCTTTGAGACATTCCTCCGGGAAAATCCGGAACAGCCGCGAACCTGATCCCCGATGGACGTAACAAGCCTCTGCTCAGAACTTATCCGGATCCGGAGCGAGAATCCCCCGGGAGATACCACCGATATTACGGAATATGTCCGGAGATACCTGGATGCTCTCGGTGTTCAGTCCCGGATTATCAAGAGCCGCCCGGGTCTCTGCAGCATCGTGACCCGGCCCGGCAAAAAGCCGCTTCTCTGCTCCGGCCATCTCGACGTCGTGCCCGCGATTCCGGACGGCTGGAGCCATAGCCCGTTTGCCGGAACCGTCGAGGACGGGATTGTCTGGGGACGGGGGGCGACCGATATGAAAGGCGGCTGCGCTGCACTCCTTACGGCATACGGTTCCCTTGTCGAGCAGGGCATCGAACCCGCTGTCGATCTCGCGTTTGTCTGCGATGAGGAATCCGGCGGCGTGTTCGGGATGCAGTACCTGGTCGAGAAGAAATATCTCTCCCCCTGCGACTGCCTGATAGCAGAGCCCACGCCGGACTGCCATCCCTCAATCGGCCAGAAGGGTCTCCTCCGGTTCAGCGCGACATTCACCGGGGAACCGGGCCACGCTTCGCTCTATCCCGACATCGGGGTCTCTGCAATCATGGAGGCGTACGCTTTTATCGAGTACGTCCGGGAACTGCATACCCGGGAATTCCGGATTGACGAGTCCGTGAGAGTTCTCACCCGGGAGTCTGTCCGGGTCCTCCAGGAAGTCTTCGGGATGAAAGGACTCCAGGATGTCCTGTGCCGGATCATGTTCAATCCCGGGGTGATCTCCGGGGGAGAGAAGGCAAACATCGTTGCGCAGCAGTGCCTTCTCGAAATGGATCTTCGGATCCCCTGGGGATGCGACATTCCCCTGCTTATCCGGGACCTGGAATCGCACGCGCCCAGGGCGGAATTTTCTATCCAGAACTCTTCGGCACCTTCGCTGACATTGCCCGACCGGAAGATCGTTTCAATAACCTGCGAAGAGATACGAAAGCAGTATCCCGGGCCGGTAACTCCCATCCTGCAATGGGCTGCTACCGATGCACGGCACATGCGGAATACCGGGTTCGATGTGATCGAGTACGGGCCCGGGGATGTCCGGACCCTGCACAGTATCGATGAACGGGTGCCGGTCGAAACCCTGGTGAAGGCAGCCGACATCTACCGGGGAATTATGCTGGCGTATACCGGAACCGGAAATAAACCTGAATAAAGAATACCCATCGCCTCAAATTCCCAATAACCTCGCTTTTTTACCGGGAAAAGCCGGCTACCGGAATTTTCCTGACCTGCTGCATCAGATCCGGGGATTTTCGGATCGCGGTCAGGGAATAAAAACTTAAAAATGGTGAACCCGCTTCCCGGAACGGATATTTTCAACCATGAGTCATCGTTCTCTCTTTGGATGTTCAAGGGATCCCTGAATGAAAACAACCGGTAAAAACGGGTCTGTCCGGAGGGCGTGTGTCCCCGGCGTCTTCCCCTATTTTCTGGCATCCCCGTACCGTTGCTCACCCCCCTTCCCGGAAAAACAGTTCTCACGTCCGAATCACAATGTTCATGACCCGTGGGCACCGTCTCTGATGTACTGGGAAACATCATGGCTGTGCACGAAGGTTCCTGTAAATTCGGCTGGTGGTTCGTACATGTGCGCTGGAGCGGGGATTCCATCGAACAGGTCCGGTTTGCAAATACGCCGCTCGAAGGCGATGTTCCAGCTCCCATAAAGAGGTACCTTGCAGGAACGGGCCGGGATCTTGCACCGCTCCGGAGTTTTGTAACGGAAGGCGATTCGCTGTACGCAAGGATTTACCGGGCCGTCCTGGAGATCCCGTACGGGACGACCGCGACCTATGGGGAAATAGCGGCGATTGTGGGGACCGGTCCCCGGGTCGTGGGGAATGCAATGGCCCGGAACCCGACGCCGCTTATCGTGCCCTGCCACCGGGTTGTCGGAGTCCGGGGACCTGGGGGATTCTCCCCCTCGCTGGAGATCAAAAAGGATCTGCTGGAGATGGAGAAGAAGGGTGCAAAAAAGAAAATGGCGGGGCCGGAATAATTGTTCCGGGAGCTGAATACGGTATGTGTCCCGGGAATTCTTACGGCAGATGGTCTCCTTCAAAGAGCTTTGCCGAAGCCGCTATTTTCTCATAGGTGCCGTAAATCACGGCAACATCTCCCGCTTCCATACGGGTTTCCCCTCCGATGCTCGTGATCATATTCTCCCCTCTCTGGATTGCGAGGACGAGAATACCCTGCTGTTTCCGGAGGTTTACCTCGCCCAGGGTCTTTCCGGCCAGGAATGCATACGGGGCGATCCGGAACGAGATGATCCTGACATTCGGGATATGCCGGGTCAGATCGGAGAGTGTCCCGGACGTCCGGGGCGGGGTCCGGAGCATGGCGTAGGCACTGGATCGTACATCATCGATGAATTCATCGATCTGCTGGCGGGGTACCAGGAACTTGTTGAGGACAAGCGTGAAGATCTCTATCGAGGTCTCGAACTCCTCGGCGATGACTTCATCGGCCCCCAGTTCCCGGAGTGCAGCGACTTCGCTTACATATCTCGTCCTGACAATGATGGACGCCCCCGGGTTCATGTGCCGGCACAGGCCGGTGATCTTGCGGACAGCGACCGGATCATTGATAGCGATCACGACAATTCGAGCCCGTTCGATCCCTGCATGGGAAATGACGCCATCCGCTGTGGCATCTCCAAAACAGATGGGTTCTCCTTTTGCCCGTTCTTCCCGGACGGTATCGGGATTGAGCTCCAGGATAACGTACGGTATCCCTCCAATCCGTGCGGCATGGGCGAGGTTTTTTCCGGTGACACCGTATCCGACGATGATGAGATGATCCGCCATCTCCTCCTTCCGGCACCCATCCGGTATTCCGGCACCTGCGTTTCCCGGGGGAAACGGAATCCTCCCGAGTTTTCCTGCGAGGGCCGGCGCGGCATTGATGATAAACGGTGTTGCTGCCATTGTGATCAGGGCGACTGCAAGGAACCCCTGGTAGTCATCGTTCGGGAGAAGCCCGACCAGAAAAGCGCTCCCTGCGATGATAAACGAGAATTCCCCTATCTGGGCAAGGGACAGCCCGGCGAGGGTGACGGTCCTCGCCGGGTAACCGAGAACGAATGCAGCCAGCGATGCGATCAGGCTTTTCCCGATAATAACAGATATCACGGCAAATGCGATGAGCGGCGCATGGGCAATGACAAACCCGATGTCGAGCAGCATCCCGACTGAAACAAAGAAGAAGCTCGTGAAGATGTCCCGGAACGGGAGGACCATGCTGACCGCCTGGTGGCTGTACTCGGATTCCGCAATAAGGAGACCCGCAAGGAGTGCGCCGAGCGCGAGGGACAACCCTGCGAGGGAGACCATCCATCCCACGCCAAAACAGACCATGATGATGAAGGCGAGGAAGAGTTCCCGGTTCCGGGTCCTCGCGATCTGGTGGAGGAACCAGGGAATCAGCCATTTGGCGCTTATAATAAGGATGATAACGAGGGCAAAATCTTTTCCGAGGATCACGAGTACCGGTTCCGATAGTCCCGTACTTCCGGTCGTGATCCCCTGCAGGGTCGCAAGAACCGGTACCAGCATCATCATGGGTATCGCGACAATATCCTGGAAGATCAGGATGCCGAGAATAATGCCGCCATGGGGCGAGTCCACTTCCCCCCGTTCGTGGAGCAGTTTGAGGACGATTGCCGTGCTGCTGAGCGCGACGAGGAAACCGATGACGATTGCTTCGGGAACCGGTATCCCGAACGAAAGCGAAATAGCATAGAAGAGCCCGAAGGTCAGGGCGACCTGGAGCACGCCGCCAAAAATTGCGATCCTCCGGATCTGCCAGAGACTCTTGAAGGAAAATTCAAGTCCTATCGTGAAGAGCAGGAGAATAATTCCAATCTCTGCGATAGTGTTGACCTGTTCCGTACTCTGGATAAGGCTGAGCGCATACGGGCCGGCAATGACACCGGTTGCGAGAAAGGCGACGAGCGGGGGGATCCGGAACCGGTTGCAGACGAGTCCCGTCACGAGAGCGATGGCAAAGACAATGACGATATCAAAGAGAAGGGTCTGTTCCATGGGTTCCGCCGATCAGGATACTATTGTCATCCCATAAAAAAAGAGCGTTCGCCTGCAGGGTCTTTAAAAAACCGATGTTCCGATGCAGTGATTGTCTTGATTATCCGCAGAAGGAATCCGTTGTATGAGAATATTTTCAGCCGACCTGCCGGATGGGAAGAAGCAGGCTTTCCCGTCATCGGATAAAGTCAGGTCGAAATCCTTCCGGTTTCCCGGTTATTGCAGCCGGTTTTGCCACCCGGGGAGATTATGACAGCCCCGGCAGGGATTCCGGCAGAACCGTACAAAGAAAAAACCTACCGGGGAGCCTGGGACCTGAGCCAGCCTGCGTACTGCCGCCGGAGTTCTGCTATCTCCTCTTCAGTCAGGTCGGAACGTTTTTTCGCGTGCAGGTATTGTTCCAGCCGGGCTACTATCTTCTCGGCAATATGGTAATCGTCTACCTCAACATATGCCTGTGCCCGCGAGATATCGGTGGCCTCCCCGCAGACCGGGCAGAGACGCCAGCGCTGGAAGCGATCCACGTACGTGAATGTCCTGCACCCCGGGCACCGGATCACCACATACATAAGTATTATATTGCGTGAATGCGTGCTCCCCCTTCAAATAGATTGTGCCGCGTCCCGTGAAACCGGGAAAAATTACGGCAGAACCTGGCAGAGCCCCGGCAAAAAACCGATACTCTCTTACTGCATGCGTGCGGATAGCAGGATCAGCTATGGAAGATATCATCGTGAAGGGAGTCCGCGGGCTCCCCCTCATTAAAAAAGGCGACGACATCCCGGCACTCCTGTGTGCCAAGGTCTCCCTGGAAGACGGGGACATCGTATCTCTTGCGTCGACCATCTGTTCCAAAGCAAAAGGCTATACCCGGCCCCTCGCAGGAATACAGCCTTCGGAGAGGGCACTGCGGATCTCGAAAATGACCGGTGAGGAACCAAGGTTTTTGCAGACAGTTCTCGATGCCTCCGACGAAGTCCTGATGGAATATCCGTTCATCCTCTCGGAAGTCGCTCACGGCCATGTAGGCGTCCGGGCAGGTGTCGACCAGAGCAATATCGATGACGGGAATGTCATCCTGCTTCCCCCGGATCCAATGGCGGAAGCTGACGCGATCCGGCAGGATTTTTTAAAGATATCCGGAAAGGACATCGGCGTTATCATAACGGATACCTGCGGGCGGGCGTTCCGGCGCGGCCAGACCGGGAATGCAATAGGATGGAGCGGGATGAAAGCCATCCGGGACTTCCGGGGCGATACGGATCTCTTCGGTCATACACTTAAGATCACGGAAGAAGCGGCCGTTGACGAACTGGCCGGGATAGCGAATTTCGTGATGGGCGAGAGCAACAACGGTGTTCCCGCGGTCGTTATCAGGAATTGCGGCCGCTGGCAGGGCCACGACGATCTCTATTTCCGGAAAGAAGAAGATCTCTTCCGGAAACTCATGAAAAAGGAATGAGTATGACTGAATTTTCAGAAAACCAGGTTCATTACTGCAATAATAATACCGATTACCGCAGTCCCGATAAGAACAATATAGGGACTGATATGGACAGCGCGCCGGTCTTCGCTGTCATAATAATTGACCAGACCTGCTGAGGAAAGCAGGCGTCCGCTCTTTTTCTTCGCCATGAATACATATTTCAGATTCGCGGTATATAAAAGAGTGCGAAAACTCCCATGCGTGACGGAATTGTAAGCGGGACGGCGCTCCTCGGACGGGAGCTCGAACTGTCCCGCGTTGATATCATCCTGGAACAGGGGATCATCCGGTCAATCGAGGAGAATTCCCGCGCCCCGGAGCGATGGATCCTCCCGGCCCATTTCAATGCCCATACGCACCTTGCCGATACGGTTGCAATGGACTGCGATCCCGGAAACGGGGACCTTGCGGCGCTGGTCACCCCCCCGGACGGCCTGAAGCACCGGATCCTCCGGGCAACCGCCCCTGCGGATCTCGTTGCCGCCATGCGATCCAGCATACGTACGATGGAATCCGGCGGGACCGCCGGGTTTGCTGATTTCCGGGAAGGCGGGCGGGACGGGGTCCTCGCCCTCCGTGAAGCCGCAGAGGGTCTTAAGGCCAGGCCGTTTATTTTCGGGCGCGAAGGCGGGGAAGAAATCGCGGACGGGCTGGGGATTTCGAGTGTGCGTGACAATCCATCTGTTGAAAATGCCCTGGAAAACGCGAGGAAATCAGGAAAACGTATCGCGTTTCATGCGGGAGAACGGGATCCGGAAGATGTGGATGGCGCCCTTGCATACGATCCCGACCTCGTCATCCACATGACCCACGCGACCGATTCCCAGCTCAAAGCGTGTGCAGACCGGAACATCCCGATTGCTGTCTGCCCGCGTTCCAACTGGGTCCTGGGAGTGGCAGGATCTCCTGCATTTCCGCCGCTGGAGAAGATGATCCGCTTCGGGTGCCGGGTTTTTCTTGGGACCGACAACGCGATGTTCGTCCAGCCGGACATTTTCTCAGAAATGGCTTTTGTTGATACGGTATACCGGATTCCTCCGTCCGATATCCTGCATGCGGCAAGTGACGGCGCAGAACTTGCCGCGCAATCCTATTATATAAATAAAGGGGCCCGCGCAAACCTTATCTGTCTGGACCCTGTGCGCGCAAACCTCCGGTTTTCCCGAAATCTCCTCAAATCAGTGGTTAAACGGGCAAATTCTGACATGATTATGAAAAACGTTTTTAATTCCTTACCAGAATAAATAATAAGGCTTATTTTAGAGGTGCGTATGTTCAGGAAAGTCCTCGTAGCGGTTGATGGTTCGGCAATCAGCGATACCGCATTTACCACAGCGGTTGATATTGCACGGAACCTGAAGGCCACGGTCCATGTGGTCTATGTTGTAGAGACTGGCTTTTTTTCTGCACTCCCGATGGATAACACCTGGGAGATGATGTACAGTCTTCTCGAGAAGGAAGGAAAAGAGGCACTTGCGAAGGCAAGGGAATACGCACAGAAGAGCGGGGTGGAAATCGTCACCCATCTCAAGCAGGGCCATGCCGGAAACGAGATTATCCGGACTGGAGAGGAAGCCGGGGTGGACCTTATCATTGTCGGCTCGCACGGAAAGAGCAAGGTCGACCGTCTCCTTATCGGGAGCGTCAGTTCCTTTGTTGTCTCCCACAGCCCGATCACAACCATGGTGGTGAGAGCATAGGCGAAATGCTGGTATCAGAATTTATGACCCAGGATGTGGTCACGGTTGAGATCCCGGGAAACCGGGATGATGTCCTGAAGATCCTGAAGCGAACCGGGATCAGCGGGGTCCCGGTCCGGAAGAACAAGAAACTGATCGGAATCATTACCCGGAAGGATCTCCTCAGGAAGCCAGAGGAAACCCAGCTGGGGCTCCTGATGACAGCGGATCCGGTCACCATATCCCCGGATACAACCATCCAGGAAGCCGCCCGGATCCTGGTCACCCGGAAATTCCGGCGCCTGCCGGTTGTCGAAGACGGGAAACTCCTGGGTCTCCTGAGCGTCGCGGACGTTGTCCAGGCGCTCAGCCAGCTCCGGTGCAAGGAAGAGATCAAAGGCAGATATACCAGCCACACATTCGCGGTCTGGGAAGAGACGCCGCTTCCGGTTGTCGGCCGGATCATGGAACTTTCGCAGGTCGACAGTATCCCGGTCCTTGATTCCGAGAACAAACTCCAGGGAATCATCTCCGAGCGGGATTTAATCCGCCACTCATCCATCGAGGACAGCGTCGGCGTCTCCGATTTCTCGAACGGGACCGATGACGACGAATGGACCTGGGAGAGCATCCGGGACCTGCACACCATGAGTTACGGGATCTCCCGGGTCCAGCTCCCGAACAAACCGGTCAAGACCGCGATGATCTCAAACGTCGTCGCGGTTCCCCAGAATGCGGAAGTCTCGGAGTGCGCTCTCAAGATGAAGCGGGCACGGGTCGACCAGCTCCCGGTGATCAACGGGGATAAGAAACTCGTTGCGATGCTCTACGACCGGGAACTCATCAGGGCGCTCTGCTCCTCTGATGAGTAATACCTGTTCCGTTCAGCATTGAACGGAGGAAAAAGGCTGCATTGGACGGTGAGGATTGTTATCCTTCCGTCAGCAGCACAATGAATACCTTTAAATTTCTTTCACGTAATCTAATACATACCGCAATTTTTCTCTTATCATATATTTCAAGATTTTAGGGGTGTTTCATGCCTGAACTTCACCAGGAAGCAATGAAAGGTACGACCACAGTCGGCCTTATCTTCGATGGCGGTGTCATTCTCGCCACGGAGAAGCGTGCGACCATGGGTCTCATGATTGCAAGCAAAAAAGCAAAGAAAGTGTACCAGGTAGCAGACCGTATCGGTATGACCACCGCAGGCGGCGTAGGCGATGCCCAGCAGCTTGCACGGATCATTACCGTTGAATGCAACCTGTACCAGATCCGGAGGTCCCGCCCGATCACGGTCAGCTCCGCCTCCAACCTCCTCTCGACCTACCTGAACCAGAACCGGTACTTCCCGTTCTACGTCCAGCTCCTTGTCGGAGGCGTGGACGAGACCGGGCCTTCCATCTACTCTGTCGACGCGATGGGCGGCGCAGGAAAGGAAGAGGATATCGTTGCAACCGGATCGGGTTCCCCGATGGCATACGGCGTCCTTGAGGACAGGTTCAAAAAGGGCATGACCGAAAGTGAGGCGGTCGAACTTGCCATCCGTTCCATCCGTTCGGCGATAAAACGCGATGCCGGATCCGGGGAAGGCATCAACGTTGTCGTGATCACAAAAGAGAGCTACCACGTACTCACCGAAGAGGAAATAAAAAAATATCTAGAAAAACTCCCCGCCTGATTTTCTTTTTTTTAGGACGATTACAATGCTCATAGAAGAACGATTGAAAGAGTTAAAGACAAAGATCCAGGAGAAGGTGCCGGCAGGCATCTCCGTCTCACAGATCGAGTTCGAAGGGCCGGAACTTGTCATCTATACCGATGACCCGAAAAAATTCGCGGATGAGGCTGACCTGATACGGGTTCTCGCCCGCGACCTCCGGAAACGGATCGTAGTCCGGCCCACGATTCTCGAGGATCCGGATAAAGCGATAACTGAGATCAAAGCCGTTGTTCCCGAAGGTGCGGGGATCACCGACATCTTTTTTGATCCCGATACCGGTGAAGTCCTTGTCGAAGCCGAGAAACCCGGGGTCGTTATCGGGAAGAACGGTGCGACCCTGCGCGAGATCACAAAGCACATCGGCTGGACGCCGAAGGTTGTCAGGACGCCTCCCATTGAAAGCGCGACCGTGAAACAGGTCCGCCAGTATCTCAGGTCCGTGAAAGATGAGCGCAAGGACTTCCTCCGGACCATCGGGCGGCGCATTCACCGGGATATTATCAATAAGGACCAGTGGGTCCGGGTCACGACCCTCGGCTGCTGCCGGGAAGTGGGGAGAGCTGCATTCCTCCTTACGACACCGAGCAGCCGGATCCTGATCGACTGCGGTGAGAAACCGGATGCAACGAACGGGACCCCGTACCTCTATGTCCCTGAGATCCATCCTATCTCGCAGGTCGATGCCGTCGTTCTCACGCATGCCCACCTGGATCACTGCGCTCTCGTTCCGCTTCTCTATAAGTACGGATATGAAGGCCCGGTCTACTCGACACCCCCGACCCGGGACCTCTCGGCAATGCTCCAGCTCGATTACCTGGATGTCGTCAGCAAGGAGGACCGGAAGATCCCCTACTCCTCGCACGAAGTCAAGGAGTACATCAAGCATTCAATAACGCTCAATTACGGCAGCGTCACGGATATCGCTCCCGATATCAAGCTCACGTTCCACAATGCCGGGCATATCCTGGGTTCGGCAATCGCCCATTTCCATATCGGGGACGGTCTCTACAATATCGCGTTCACGGGGGATTTCAACTACGGGAGAAGCAGGCTCTTCAATCCTGCAGTCAACGTATTTCCCCGCCTGGAAACGCTCTTCATGGAGAGCACGTACGGCGGCAGCAACGATGTCCAGCCCTCCCGGAAAGAGGCCGAGGAGAAACTGTACGAGACCATCAATACCGTTCTCTCCCGGGGCGGGAAAGTCATCATCCCGGCATTTGCCGTCGGCAGGTCCCAGGAAGTCATGCTGGCTCTCGAAGACGGCATGAGGAACGAGCGGATCCCGAAGGTAAAAATTTACCTTGACGGCATGATCCGGGAAGCGACTGCGATCCACACGACCTACCCGGAATACCTGAACTCGGACTTAAGGACCCTCATCTTCCGGGAAGGCATGAACCCGTTCCTTGCCGAATGTTTCATCCAGGTCGATTCTTCCGAACTCCGTCAGAAAGTCCTCAACGGGGATCCCTGCGTCATTATCTCGACGAGCGGTATGCTGAACGGCGGGCCGGTCATGGAATACCTGACCGGTCTTTCGCAGGACGAGAAGAGCGCACTCGTCTTTGTGGGGTACCAGGCGGACGGGACGCTCGGGCGCAGGCTCCAGAAAGGCTGGCGCGAACTTCCGCTCGGCAGCAAGGGAACCATCGTTGTCAATCTTGAGATTATGACCATCGACGGGTTCTCCGGGCACTCGGACCGGCGGGCGCTGATGAATTACGTGGGCCAGATCTCGCCAAGGCCCGAGAAGATCTTCACGATCCACGGCGACGAGAACAGCACTATCGATCTTGCAAGTTCCATCTACAAGCGGTACCATATCGAGACGCATGCCCCGATGAATCTCGAGACGTACCGGATGGTATAGATGGTATAACCTGTTTTTCATGCACCAGCGTGCCGGGCTCTGCATCGGGATCTTCCTTGTGATGGCGCTTTCGAACGCCATCGTTCCGGTCCTCCCCGGGTTTGCGGAACGTACCGCTGACCAGGGAATAATCTTTTCCGCGTATTTCCTGGGCGCATTCCTGACAACCATCCCTGCAGGCCTGTTGAGCGACCGGTTCGGGAAACCGGTCATTATACGGATCGGCCTGCTCGTTACTATCGCAAGCGGGCTCGCCATTGCCGCAGCAGGCAGCGGGACCCTGCTCGTTTTCGCCCGGCTCCTTGAGGGTCTTGCAGCAGGGCTCGTTGTTGCGTCCGGTCTTTCCTGGGTAAACTCCCAGGCAGATCACCGGCAGCTGAGCGGCTACTTCATGGCCTCCCTGAACTTCGGTCTTGTGGCGGGACTTGTGGCCACGGGCTGGATTGCGGATCTCATGAAAAGCCAGTACGCAGGAATTCAGGTTTTTACCGCGCTCCTCGTAATCCCGGCAGTGATGAGCTGGGGACTCCGGGACGCTGCCCGGAAATCTGGCGGAAGCTCCCCCGGGATTATCCCGGCCGTCTCCCGGTACCGCTGGCTCTGGTACGGGACTGCCGTCCTCATCGGTGTCACCGGAGTTGCAACCGCACTCTACCCGGCCTATTCCGGAAACGATCCCGGACTCCTGGGAATCCAGATCGCGGGAATGAGTGTCGCGACAATTCTTGCTGCACTGGCCGCTTCGCGTTTCAGTCTTCCTCCGGTCCGGGTTATCCGGATAGCGGCGATCCTGATGGCGGGAGGTATTCTCCTCTGCGCTGTCACCGCGTGGAGTTTCCTCCTGCTGGGCGCCCTTGCAGGGATCGTCCAGATAGCGCTTATGGCGCTTCTTGCAGAGAACCGGGAGATCCAGGGTACCATTATGGGACTTTTCTCTGCGGTAAGTTACGCGGGAATGGCGCTCTTTCCGGCGCTCGCGGGTTTCGTTGCCGGGGGGTACGGGTTCCCGGCTGCCTTTGGCGTGACAGCTGTTTTTGCTGTCAGCGTTGCCGTCACCGCCGGGAGAACCGGGCAGGATCGTTCTTTTTCCGGTGCCTGACCGGGATCCAACCCGCGGATTCCGGTGAACCAATCTTCCCGGAAAAAACCGCCAGATTGATCATAGCTGAATGAAGAATATTTCCCGGTGTATTCCGGTATGAAGAAACATGTTCTTGTCGGCCTCTTTGCACTGGCCCTGCTCGGATGTATGATCGTTCCTGCGATGGCTACCCTTGCGGTGTCGGGGGGTTCCGTCAGCCCATCGGTGTCACTCCTTTCAGGAACCAATGTCACCGTGACGCAGGATGTCTATATTATGGACGCGACTACGTCCACCCAGATCCAGCTGATAACCGACTTGACCAGCCCTTCCTGGCAGAAAACCCTGACGGTAGAAGGGAACACGAGTACTCTTGCAACAGACTCTACCCAGAACCTGTATGTCACGTACGACCCGTCAGCGCATTCAAATTTTACCACCGCGATAGTCCATCTCACCCTCACGGGGATCGCACCGACCGTCACGGATTCTGTTGACAAGCGCATGATCCAGGTCCAGCAGCTTGATTCGACCAGTTCCGTTATAAGTTCCACAATCAACTACCTGAATGCGACCGTCAGGCCGAATATTACGACGGGGAATATGTCCATAACATCGTCTCCCTCGGGTGCAAAAGTATATTTCAATTCGACGGAACTCCAGGGATCGACTCCCCTCAACCTGACCGATCTCACCCCCGGGACGTATACGGTTACCCTGAAAAAGAGCGGGTATGTTACATGGGGTAAGAAAGCGAGTGTGACGGCCGGGAATACTATTACCCTGGATGCAGATCTCGAATTGCAGCCCACCTACACCGAGACTGCCACTCCCACAACGGCAGCAACCACTGCGACTGCCACTCCCACGAAAAAACCGACCACGAAAGCAACGACAATTCCGACTACTGAAGTGCCAGTTACCGTTGCGACCACCGAGTCCCCGGTGTCTGTCTGGGCTGGAATTGCAGCTCTTGGAGCAATCGGTATCCTTGCAGTCCGGAAGAAATAATTTTTCGGGAATAGTTCCTCCCGAAAATTTCCGGAAGCTCTCCTGTGAGTAGGAATAACCTGTTTTTTTCTTTATGTGCCCTCTCCGGAAATGTATCCGGTTGTAACGGACTGATGAACCGGCGCCCTGTATTCCTTCAGGGAATCGTGTCGCCAGGTATTTCTGTTGCCGGAAAATTCCGGACCTGTGCAGGTTACCGGTGCCTCTGGATAATCCGCAGGATATGCTGAGGGGGAATCCGTAACTTCGGGTTGAAGGCAATTAATTTTAAAAGGTTTGGCGGGGACAACCGATAAGAGGAATGTGGAACCCGTGACCCTTTCATCAGATCCTATCCCGATTTTCAACCTGATTGTCTGTATCATCATCGTTATCCTGGGAGTACTCAGTTACCTGAAAAGCCGGGAGATGCTGCCGCTCTTTATCGGAGGGGCCTTTGGTCTCTTCGGAATCTCGCATGCCGCAACCATTCTCGGCCTTGCGACGCTCCTGACACTCCCCCTGATAATTATCCGCGCAGCTGCCTACCTGCTGGTCATCTATGCGCTCTATGTCTACCTGCGATCCTGCAAAATTGCAAAAGAGACTACCCAGGCATGGGTAGAATTCTTCCAGGAAGATACAAAGCCCCTGCCGGCGCCGGATCAAAACGATGAAAAGAAAACCTGATATACAGAACTATCCGGCGCGATCTCCGGACAAACCGGTATTACCGGAATGAGGAGAGCGCGCCCTCTTTTGTTGCATAGATGGGAAAGACTTTTGTGAATCCTCCCATCGCAAAGATCTGCTGGACCCGGGGATGCAGGGATGCAAAAGCAATTTTCCCCCCGGATTTGATTACGGCCCGGGTGATCACGAGAAGGACCCGGATCCCTGCGCTTGCGATATAGTCCATTCGGGAAAGGTCAAGAAGAACTTCCCCGGGGTTCCCTGCGGTGATCTCTTTCATTTCTGCTTCGATATCCATGGCATTTGCCGAATCAAACCGCTGGGGGAGGACAATTACCAGGGTTGAATCTATATGGGAAGTTTCCAGAATCATCGGTTCACGCTCGCTGCAATCAGGGTTCTTTTCCCGGCACTCTGCGATATTACAGGGTACGCTTCACTCCGCAGGGAAATAACATTTCTGCCTGCTCCCGGTCATATCTTTACAATGACATACCCAATGAACGAGACCAGGATCACGAGAAGCGCCCCGGAGAAGACCCACATGGCGAGGTCCAGCCGGTAGGGTTTTCCCTGTTCCCTCCGGTCGATTGTCCGGAAAAACGACTGGATGAAGAGGCTTGAGGCAAACCCCGCAAAAACCCCGAAGAGCAATCCGATAAGGAGGTTGACATCGGTCATGCGGAAATATCGGAATATCCGGAACTTATGTGTTTCTTT
>JBDKRP010000062.1:0-5395 GCA_039683275.1 Methanoregulaceae archaeon
AAGGTGACGGTCGGGAGGGGCTGTCCCGGTTTCCTGTTGGCAGAACCCGGAAGCCCGGTTCGCCAGATGGACGTCCCTGGATCATTCAGGCGAAAGCAGGTCCAGGATGTGACGCGGCCCCTTCCTGAATACTCCGGCAAGATCCTGGAAGATGACATCCAGGAGGACATGAATGAAGATGAGAAAGAGTAATGCAATGAGTCCCGCCGATAAAATCCCGGCAGAGATGACAGATGAATTGTTTACGATTTCCATAGTTCGCATAAATTTTCGCTCCGGGGGGATGTATGCTTTCTGAGGTGACTGGCGGGGCGGACGGTACCGGATGAGTCCGGGTTGAATCACCGGTTTTCATTTTCGCCCCCCGCGCCCTGTCCTTTATACTCCTGCCGGAAAACTGCTCTGGTACAAAAGGGAACCGGAATCCCGGATGAGATTACCTATGGACATTGCCCGCGAACTCCTGAAAAAATACTGGGGCTATACGGCATTCCTGCCTGACCAGGAAGAGATCATCCGCTCGGTCCTTGCCGGGAACGATACGCTTGCGATCATCGCAACCGGGGGAGGAAAATCCCTCTGCTACCAGCTCCCGGCGCTCGTGTTCGGGGGCCTTGCTATCGTAATCTCTCCCTTAATCTCGCTCATGAAAGACCAGGTCGACGATCTCAGCTCCCGGGGGATCCCTGCCGCGTCCTGGAACAGCTCGCTTGGATACCGGGAGCACGATGAGATCAGGACCCGGCTGGAAGAGGGAAGCCTCCGGCTCCTCTTCGTCTCTCCCGAGAAATGCATGCAGCCGGATTTCGCGGGGATGCTCGAATCGCTCCCGGTCCGGCTCATTGCGATAGACGAGGCCCACTGTATCTCGGAATGGGGCCACGATTTCCGGCCCGAATACCGGCGCCTGTCGCTCCTGAAGAAAAAATTCCCGCAGGTGCCCGTCGTCGCCCTGACCGCGAGCGCGATCCCGGAAGTCCGGAATGACATCCGCGACCAGCTCGGCCTTGCCGGGGCTCATGAATTCCTCGGGAGTTTCGACCGTAAAAATCTCTCGTACCGGGTGCTCCCGAAGAAAAATCCCCGGGTAATGCTGCAGAACTATCTCGGCCAGCACCGGGACGATTCCGGGATCATCTACTGTCTCAGTAAAAAGGAGACCGAGGACCTCGCGGAAGACCTCCGGAAACGCGGTTTTTCCGCGCGGGCTTATCATGCCGGTCTGCCGAAAACCGCACGGGACCGGGTCCAGGACGACTTCATCCGCGACACCGTAAAAATCGTATGCGCAACCGTGGCATTCGGTATGGGTATCGATAAACCGGATGTGCGGTACGTCATCCACTACGACCTCCCGAAATCCATCGAGTCCTATTACCAGGAGACCGGCCGTGCAGGCCGTGACGGGCAGCCGGCAGAGTGCATCCTGTTCTACAGCCGTGCAGATGCCGGCAGGATCCGGGCTCTTCTCGGCAATGACGGGACAGATGAACGCCGTCTCCGGATGGCACTGAAGAAACTGGAATCAATGACGGATTTCTGCGAATCCGCCTCCTGCCGGAGAAAATACCTGCTCAACTATTTCGGGGAGGTGTATCCCGCAGAAAATTGCGGGTCCTGCGATAATTGCGAACATCCCCGGGAACTCTCCGACGGCACGGAGATTGCGGCTCTCATCCTTGGCTGCGTACAACAGCTGCCGTCAGAGTTCGGCATCGATCTCATCGCGGATATTCTCACCGGTTCGAAAAGCGCAAAAATCCGGAATTACGGGTTTGACCGTCTTCCCGCTTATAATTCCGGTAATTCCCGGAGCAAAAAGCAGTACCGGACCTGGATTCCTGAACTTATCAGGTATGGATTCCTGGAACGGTCGGGAGACAAATACCCGGTCGTCCGCTTAACCGTGACAGGGAAACAGGTGCTTACGGAGAAGAGGAAGGTTGCGCTCTCCATCCCCGAAGATGGTGCCGGAAAAACCCCTCCGCCGCGTTTGGCTGCCGGCCTCTCCCACGATGAAGAGAAATTATTCCTGCATCTCAGGGATCTGCGAAAAACCCTCGCCGACAGGAACTCAATCCCCCCGTACATGGTTTTTCCTGATACGAGCCTGCGGCAGATGGCGTGCATCCGCCCATGCGACACGGAAAGTTTCGGGACGATTGCAGGGGTCGGGGAGTTCAAGCTGAAAAAATACGGTCCGGTCTTTACCGCTGCCATCCGGGAATACGCGGAAGAATGCGGATAGGTACTATCCCTGTTCAGGCAATTCGTATCTGACCTGATGGAACATCCTGAACTATCCTGCGAGGGACATCCCGGAACTGACTTCCGTCACCCGGAATTGTTTTCCTGTCTGCCGACCACAGGGCCCGGTCCCCCGATCTCCCATACGTTCATTATCCTCAGCACGGATTCTCCTGTAGTAAGGCGCGGGGTGCCCGCAATCCGCCAGCGGACTTCCCGGGGACAGTCCTGCGCCCTTTCCAGCAGGCCCGTTGAGGGGATGGGACATGAAAATTGATATAAAATCCGGATGTCTCGGCGACACCATCGTAGACAATGCGCATATCATGCTCCTTGTCATTGACAGGGGGGGAACAGTTGCTGTCTGGAACCGGGCTGCAGAGACCGTCACCGGCTATACGAAAGACGAGGTGCTGGGAAAAAAGGCGATCTGGCAGAAACTCTACCCGGACCGGGCCTACCGGCACGAGATTAACGGAAGGATCCATGCTGTTCTCGCGAACCGGAATTATTTCGAGAACCTGGAGACAACCATCGTCACGAAATCCGGACAGTCCCGGGTAATTCTCTGGAACACCCGGGAAATAACCGAAGCGACGGACACCCGGATAATCACGGTAGGTTTCGATATCACCCGGCAGCGGGAGACCGAGCAGGAAGTCAGGCAGTTAAGTATCTTCCAGGAGAGCATCATTGCAAATGCCCACGTTCTCCTTGCGGTCATGGACAAAACCGGAAATGTTCTTGTCTGGAACAAGGCGGCAGAAGCGATTACCGGTTACGAAAAAGGCGAAGTCCTTGGCGGGAACATCATCTGGAAAAAGATCTACCCGGACAAGGAATACCGGAAAGAGATCACCGCAAAGATCACGTCAATTATCTCCAGCAAACGGTATTTCGAAAACCTGGAAACAACAATCCTCTCAAAAACCGGTGAGGAGCGGATCGTCGCATGGAACACCCGCGAGATCACGGAGGGAGATGAGGTACGCGAGATCGCGATAGGACGGGATATCACCGAGCAGCGGAGAGCGGAGGAGACCCTTACCGCGTACATCAGCGAGATGGCAATGCGGCTGAAAAACCCGGTCGAGATCATCCAGGCCAATCTTGAAGACGTAGCCGGGCTTATTAAGGCGGGAAGCCTGACAATCGAAGAAGTCCGCGTGATCCTGGAAGGACAGGCACGGAATGCAGCCCAGATTTCAGCAAACGTCCGGGAATTACAAAAGGCGATTGCCGAACGGGAAGATGCAATCCCGGCAGCATACCGCCATTTCCTCTGCGGGTGATGCGATGCCTGTAGAACTGAATACGATGGATCTCGACCAGAACAAGATCTTCCTCATTCTCTCCCAGCCCGGGAAGATGCGGGAACGGAATATGGAGATCATCAGGATAATTTCGGGGCTTGGGTTCCACACCCTGGTCGTCACCACGAATTTTCCGTATTCAGTCCTTAAAAAACTCTATGAACAGAACGGCATCGCCCTCTCCAAAGTGACGTTCATTGATGCGGTCACCCGGAATTCGATCGGTTCCGTGGAGAACATCCCGGGAGAGGTACGGTACGTGAACAGTCCCGCAAACCTGACCGATATGGGGATCGCCGTCACTTCGGCCTTAAAAGACCTCTCCGGGAAGAAAGTCTGTATCCTGTACGATTCCATCAGCACCATGCTCATCTACCTCTCTTCCCAGAATATCTCGAAATTCATCCATTTTGTGACCACCAAACTGCGTCTTCTCGATCTCTCGGGTATCTTTCTTGCCGCCGAGAAAGGTATTGATCCGCAGCTCCAGAGCCAGCTTGCGACATTTGTCGATACGGTGATAGATATTCCCGATTGACCGGTCCGCCCGTTATCCTGGTGCGGCCTTTTCCCGCGGTACATTCGCCCGGAGCCATGCCTCGATATCTTCCGGTTCTGTCGTAAAGGCTGTGACGCCCGCGAGAAGTTCCCAAAGGCGTGCGTCCCCGGGTTCGAGCCGGTGCTGTTCCTGCCCAAGGATACCTGCTGCGAGAACCGCCGCCGTTCTCTTATTCCCCTCCCGGAACGCCGGATATGCCGTGAGCGTGAAGAGTACGAGAGCGGCCCTCCGGAAAACGTCCGGGACAAGATTTGCCCGGAAGACCAGCTGGTGCAGGTTCGGTTCTGAGAGGAGCCGTGCGTCTCCCCCATCGACTGCCAGGATCCGTTCGTGGACGGCAAGGACTCTCTCCACGGTCAGGTCATCCATGGAAAAAACTTCGATCCCGGGATATGCAAAGGTTGTGGTTCCGGATCGGAGTACCGGTAATCCTGTCGGGAAATCCGGATCAGCTCCCGGTCAATTGACCGGATGGTATTACCAGGCAGACCGGATTACCTGCTCCTGAATTTTCGTGGCAGACGCAAGACCTGATGGGGGATCAGGATAAGACATTATATGCAGAACGAAGGGAAGAACCATGGAATCACCCGCACATTACGTTCCTGAATTTGATTTCCTGATCGATGCAGCAAAAAACCTGGGTGCAACCGAAGCCCGCGTCATACCGGCCGGGGAGATTGTTGTTGAGAACCGGGTCCCCCTCAAGTGCCGGGCCGGCTGCATCGGGTACGGGAAGAAACTGACCTGTCCCCCATATGTCCCGACACCTGACGAATTCCGGAAGATCCTTGCTGAATACCGGTACGCCCTCCTGGTGAAATTCACGTCGCCGGCGGTTGCAGACCCGGATGTTATCTGCTCGATCTACAAGTACTGGCTCGACCCTGCAGCCCCGCAGGACAAGAAAGAGAAGGCAACGCAGTTCTGGCAGGATTATTTTGCAGGCAGCAGAGACTGCGCCCCTGTTATGCTGGAACTCGAAAAAACCGCGTTCAACCATGGGTACCCGCTGGCCCTTGCGTTCGTGAACGGCTCCTGCCGGCTCTGCGAGACCTGCAACGTGAAGGCAGGCATCTGCGTGCATCCGACCCAGGCACGGATCCCGGAGCATGCTGTCGGCATCAACATGAAGAAGACCGCGGAAAGAGCAGGAATGCCGATCCGGTTCCCGGTCGAAGGTCACCCGGAACCAATGGCTGTCCTCCTGATTGATTAATTGGTGCGCCCCTACTGCAACCGTATGGAAGATGCTCTCATGACAGAAGTTCCCCAG
>JBDKRP010000063.1:0-8050 GCA_039683275.1 Methanoregulaceae archaeon
GGTGTCCTGATGGCAGAGATACTTGCCTATGTCCACAAGGACGGCCTCTTCCACCGGCTCCACCCGTTCACGAAGATCGCGTTCGTTCTTTTCGTCTGCGTAATGTGCATCGTCTCGACAAGCATTCCCTTCTTATTCTTCCTTGTCATCGCCCTTCTCGCACTCGCGGTCACCGGGAATCTTATCCGGGAGATCGTGCAGCAATCGAAACTGATTGGCATAATGACACTCCTCTTCTTCATAATCACGCTTCTCACCATTCCGGGTGGGGATACATTCGGGTATCTCATCCCCCGGGGAATTCCGGTGATAGGTGGGGCAATACCCCTGACCTGGGGAGCTCTTGCCATCGGTGCCATCCTGAGCCTGCGGTTCATTGTCCTGATTCTTGCATTCCAGATCTTCCTTATCTCGACCCAGCCCCGGGACCTGGTTCACACCATGGAGCGGATGAAGATCCCGATAGATTATATCCTCATGTTCGTCATCGCACTGCGGTTCATCCCGACCCTGCAAATCGAGGGGAAGAGAATCCATGAAGCCCAGCTTGCCCGGGGGTACAATCCCGGATCAGGACTTATCGGGAAAGTCCGGAGCGTCGCCCCCATTGTAATTCCCCTTGTCTCCAACGCGCTCGCAAGGGCGAACATACTCGGGCTGACCATCGATATCCGTGGTTTCCGGACCGGCACCCGGACCCATCACCGGGAACGATCCTTCTATCCTGCCGATTATACCGCCCTGTTCCTTCTTGGTGCAGCCGTGGTTGTGTTTCTCTGGGGCAGTATCGCCGGGATGCTTACCTGAAGGATTACCGCTCTTTTTCCGGGAAAGATCCCGATGACTGTCCGGGGTTTTGCGGATTTTACCGGAATAACCGGATCTGCCCGTCGGAAATATCATCCATTCGATTTATATTGAAGTACTGCAATACTATTCTACTCCAGCGAAGGAAAACAGAAGGGAGATGCGCTGTTTGGAAATCCGGGATACATTCTCTTTTAAAAACCGGTCTTTTTTCCTGCATGCCCTTGCATGCATGCTCCTCCTCATCGTGATTCTTGTCGGGTACCTGACTGCGAGCATGTATTTGTCCACCAAGGAGAACCTCGAAAGGGACGCACTCCGTCTCCAGCAGCAGACCGAGGCGAATATCAGGGAAGCAATCGTCCTTTCCGATGAAGGTTACAACCTTTTCGACGATTCCCTGAACAGCCAGATGAAAGACAAATTCCAGTATTTTCTCCAGGAGTACAACCGGTCCGGCCGGGATCCTGCAAAGATGAATCTCGCCGCCGTAAAAAGCCGGATCGGGGATTCCTATGATCTCTATATCATCAATTCGTCCGGCGTGATTGAGTACACCACCTATGCACCGGAACTCGGACAGGATTTTCACGCAATCCCGTATTTTTATGAATACCTGACCAGGATCCGTCTCTCCGGAGGTTTTTATACGGATCATGTCGTCCGGGACGAGCTCGGTACAGGAAAATACCGCAAATATGCCTACATGCCTACCCCGGATCATGCCTACGTTCTCGAACTCGGGTTCTCGGGCAGTCAGATCCTCGCAAGCAGGGCGGACCTGAGCCCCCGCGCTCTCATTCTCAACATGACCGCCCAGAACCCTTATGTGGAACAGGTTCATGTCTACGATACCATGGGTCAGGCGCTGGACGAGCCGGGATATTCTCCCAACCGGACCGTAACGGATCGGCTCAAAAAAGTGATCTCCGGTCGGGCCGATCTCGAATATTCAGATGCAGGCAGCTCCCGGATGGTCCGGTATCTCTACCTTAACCGGGAAAGCCCGTTCTATGGGTCCGATTCCAGCAGGATCGTTGAGATCACGTATAACGCCGGTCGTATCCGGGAAGCGCTGCATAACCTGGTAATTTTTTACCTGGCCGTTGCAGTCATTGCAATCATCCTTGGCTGCGGGATTGCAATAGTCCTCTCCCGGCACCTCTCGCACCCCATCAGCACCATCGCGAGCGATATCGAAGCGATTTCCCGGGGAGACCTTGAG
Organism: Methanoregulaceae archaeon; assembly: GCA_039683275.1. Taxonomy (GTDB): domain Archaea; phylum Halobacteriota; class Methanomicrobia; order Methanomicrobiales; family Methanospirillaceae; genus JBDKRP01. The sequence goes on from JBDKRP010000063.1 coordinate 2,033, forward strand.
AGAAAAGCAGGGGCAACCCACATCAGGGAATTCCGGATCCTGGAACAGAGTATCAACGCGATGGTCTGTTCGATCAAAGAATCGTTTGCCGCTACCCGCGATTCCGAGGAATTCCTGAGAAAACTTCTCGATCAACTGCCGGTTGCCGTGTTTGTGAAAAGGGTCCCGGAAGGGACGTATCTTTTCTGGAACAGGACCTGCGAGAACCTTTTCGGGATACCTGCCGGAGAAGCGCTTGGAAAGACCGACCGGGAAATTTCCGGCCTCGAGCAGATCGATCTCTTCTGGAACCGGGAATCCGGCAGGGAACAAACGGAACTCGAGATACGGGACCGGATCGTCACTTCAAAGACCCTGGGCAGACGGATTGTCCATACCCTCATTACGCCTGTTAAAAATTCCCGGGACGGGACGCAGTACCTCATAGGAATTATCGAGGATATCACCGAAGCAAACCTGAACCGGAAGCTGAACCTCCTGTCAAGCATCAGCAGGCACGATATCCTCAACCATCTCACAACCATCATTACCTCAATCGAACTTGCCGAAGCAAAGGATGACGACCCGGCCCACCAGGCCAACTGCAAACGGATCTCCGAATCCGTTGATGCGGTAAAGCGTGAGGTGGCGTTCATGGGAATGATCCAGGGACTCGGGGTGAACGCACCGAACTGGCAACCCGTGAAAGAATCCTGCCTGAGCATGATCCCCCTGCTCCCCAGAAAAGATATTGAGATCCGGGCCGATCTTCCGGAAATGGAGATCCATGCGGATGCGCTCCTCCCGAAAGTTTTCTATAACCTGATGGAGAACTCGGAGAAGCATGGCGGGGATACCCTGACAGTCATCCGGCTTTCCTCCCGTGAGAGGGAGGGTTCCCTTGAAATTCTCTACGAGGACAATGGTTCCGGCATCCCCCGGGATGAGAAAGAGAAGGTCTTCCAGTTCGGGTACGGGAAAGGAACAGGTCTCGGCCTGTTTCTGATCCGGGAGATCCTCACTTCCACGGGAATTACTATCCGGGAAGAAGGGGAGCCGGGGAACGGGGTGCGGTTCATCCTTACGGTTCCTCCCGGAAGCTGGCGCAGGGTTCCCTGATTGAAAAACCCTCGTGATTCCCCCGGGTACGAAAGGGCCCTGATTATTTTTTCGGAGGTCTGCATTGTCCCGGCACGGGATCTTTGGTCCGAAGAGATGAATGCCCCGGGGAATTCCGGTGTTTTTGTTTTTCGCCCTGGATCTTTCTGAGACAAAAGTCTCTTCCGGTCCGGGCATTCCGGATAGTGGTATCCCGTGCAAGGACCTGCTCATAGAGGAGGAGAGCCTCCTGGTACCGTTCTTCTTTTGCAAAAATCCCTGCCTTATTGAGAATTGCCGGGAGATAGCCGGGATCGAGCGTAAGCGCCATCTCAAATGCATTGAGTTTTTCGGAACTCCCCTCGAGCACCCCACCCATCAGGTTCCAGGTTACCGGATCTTCCGAGATCGCCAGGGATTCTTTCAAGCACTCTGCTGCCTCATCGCGGCTTCCGAGCATTCCCAGGGCATACCCCTTGTTCCGCCAGGCAACCGCATTCCCCGGGTCAATTTCAATTGCCCGGCCATAGGCGGTGACCGATTCCGTCCATTGTCGTAACCTGGCTAAGGTATACCCTTTGTAGGTCCAGGTCATCGGATCCCGGGAATTTGCATTGAGCGCCCGGTCGAATGCCGGGATGGCCTCCTTATACCTCCCGAGGCCGGACAAAGCGAATCCTTTTTCCCGTAGTGCAATGGAATTTTCCGGTTCGGCTTTCAGCGCTTTATTGAGAAGAGCCAGCGCTTTCGGAAACAATTTCCGGCGGTTCAGCTGGATTCCCTTCAGGACGTACCGGGCCATCGTGGGTTTTTTTGGGTTCTCCCCGGGAACTCCCGCAGGCCGGACCACCGGAGGTACCGGAAGGGGCGGTGATCCGGGGGATATTGCCACGGGAGACGATTCCTCCGGATCCTTTTTCGATATTCCGAGGGCTTCTGCCAGGGTATCCGTCCCCCACCCGACCAGCGCCGCATCGAGAGGATGATCTGCAAGAATATTCCGGGTGATATTGGCGGACAGGATCCGGTACGGGACGGAATCTTTCTGCCGCAGAAGATCGGCAGGGACCCCTTCGATGAGCAGCCGCTCAAGAAGCAGGATCTCCCTTTTGTTCTTTCCAAGACAATGATCGGAAAGGAGGGCACGAACCCGTTTCGGATTATCCAGGACCCCCGTCCCTTCCGACCGGATTATTGAAACCAGGGCTTTTTTGACACAGGGAAGTGTATCCGGAGATGAAGGCGATGATTTTGAATAACCCATCCTATGTTCCTTGATCGACAATCTCAATAAACATTTCAGTAATTCTGAAGAAAATCCGGAAAAAACCTCCTCATTTCCAGGTTTTTCCGTAAATAGGGGCCCGTATTTCCGGAAAAACAATATTTTTATCGACTTTCCCGCCAACCGTTTCTGCGATATTACCCGGAGTGTTCCCCCTGAGCCAGATATTCAAGACAAAACAGACCATCGTGACTGCCACGGGAACTGAATATCTGGTGCAGGAATTTTTAGGTTCCGGCGGCCAGGGCGAGGTGTACAGGGTTTCCTCCGGGGGACGCGAGTGGGCATTGAAATGGTATTACCCCCACATGGCAACCCCGGAGCAGCGCAGGTCACTGGAATCCCTTATTGCCAAGGGTTCCCCCACGGAGAAATTCCTCTGGCCGCTGGCTCTCGTTACGGCAACGGCAGTTCGCGGGTACGGGTACATCATGCCGCTCCGGCCGAAAAATTTCAGGAATATCGTTGATCTGATGAAACGCCGGATTGAACCAAGTTTTTTTTCCATTGCTACTGCAGGGTTCCAGCTCTGCGACAGTTACCTCCACCTGCACATGAACGGCCTTGCGTACCGGGACATCTCGTTCGGCAACGTTTTTTTTGATCCGGAGACCGGGCAGGTACTCATCTGCGACAATGACAACGTGACCTTTGACAAAACGAAAACCTCGCTCGTGTACGGGACGCCCCGGTTCATGGCGCCGGAGATTGTCCGGGGAGATGCCCATCCCGGTTCGGATACCGACCGGTTTTCCCTTGCAGTCCTGCTCTTTTACATGTTTTTCATCAGCCATCCCCTGGAAGGAAAACGGGAATCCGCAATTCATTCGCTGGATGCCCCGGCCATGAGAAAATTATACGGGGACGAGCCGGTCTTTATTTTTGACCCGAACGATGATTCCAACTCCCCGGATCCAAAATACCACCAGAACGCGATTATCTACTGGCAGCTCTATCCCCGGTTTTTCCGGGACCTGTTCACCCGGGTTTTCACGCAGGGAATCCGGGATCCGGAGAATGGCAGGGTCCGGGAATCGGAATGGCGGGCGGGAATCATCCGGCTCCGGGATTCCATCGTGTACTGCCACAAATGCGGGTGCGAGAATTTCCATGATCCGGAAATGCAGAACTGCCCGGGGGGAAGCCCGCTCCGTTGCTGGAACTGCGGGGAAGAGATCGTTCTTCCCCCGGGAATCAAAATCGGGAATCTTCTCGTGATGCTGAACCACGCGACAAAACTGTACCCGTATCACCTGGACCCGGTCACGTACGATTTTTCCCGGCCGATTGCCCAGGTGAGCCGGCATCCGGCAGACCCGCAGGTCTGGGGACTGAAGAATGTTTCCGGAAAAACCTGGCAGGCAGTAAAACCGGATGGGACTACTCTCGAAGTTTCACCGGGGAAAAATGTCTCCCTGGCGAGCGGCATCCGGATAAATTTCGGCGGGAACCTTGGGGAGATCCAGGTGTACGCCAATTAAGATATAGTCGCAAGCCGTAACGTTATTCATAGATAGTGTTGCAGGGTGCAGTTTTATGACAAAAATGCCTGGTGGGGAACTCGCAACAAGGCCGCTTCATTTTATCTGGATATGCGATTGTTCGGGGTCCATGAAGTCTGACGGTAAGATCCAGTCCCTCAATACCGCAATAAAAGAAGCATTGCCCGCGATGCGGAAGGTCGCCGATGAAAACCCGAATGCAACGGTTCTCGTCCGGGCACTCAGGTTTTCGAACGGTGCACAGTGGGTGACTCCTGAACCGTCACGGGTTGAGCAGTTCAAATGGTTCGATCTCGATGCCGAGGGGGTTACCGATATGGGGAAAGCCCTCTCGCTGGTTGCAGACGAACTCAAAATTCCCCCGATGACCGACCGGGCCCTTCCGCCGGTCCTTGTCCTGATATCCGACGGCCAGCCGACCGACGATTTCGATGCGGGCCTGAAGAAACTCATGGACCAGGCATGGGGGAAAAAAGCGGTGAGGATATCTATCGCAATCGGGAGCGATGCCGACGGGGATGTCCTGCAGAAATTCATCGGGAATACGGAAGTAGAGCCCCTTGTAGCAAAAAATGCTGAAGCTCTCGTGAAACAGATAAAATGGGTATCAACGGTTGTCCTGCAGGCTGCATCTTCCCCGGTAAGCCAGACCGGTGAGCGTGCGTCCGGGGAAACGAGTGTTCCCATCCCTGCTGCACCCGTTGAGGGTGACGATCCGGCCGGTCCCGGCGATGTCTGGTGATTATGCCGGAGGATTCCGGCCCGGGCAACTGGCGCATTATCGGATGCAGTGTTGAAGGGGCTTCCCACAAACGGACCGGGAAACCCAGCCAGGACCGGATAAAGTTTTCCTGTCCTGCGGACTCCGTTTCTCCCCTGATCCTTGCGATAGCGGATGGCCATGGGGGAAAATCCTATTTCCGGAGCGACCGGGGTGCACAATTTGCCGTGGATACTGCTCTTGAGGTCGCAGGAGAGCTCGCGGATTTTTCCTGGGACCGGATCAAAGATACCGATATCATCGATCTGGTGTGCCGGGATATTGTCCAGAAATGGCGCAACCGGGTCAATGCCGATATAGAAGCCCATCCCTTCACGGAAGAGGAGGAGGATGCATTCACCCGGAAAAAAGAACCTGCGTCCAGGCGGCCCGGGAACCTTCAGGATGACCGGGGTATGTCGTATGGTTCCACGCTCATTCTGGCGATTATTCACGATTCGTACATCCTGTACCTTCAGCTCGGGGATGGGAATATCCTGATTGTCCCGGCTGAAGGGGGAGTAGATACCCCGTTTGCACAGGACGACCGGCTCTTCGGGAACGAGACAACATCGCTTTGTCTCCCGGAATCCTGGTCGGATTTCCGGTTCCGGCTTATCCCGCTGGATGCCGCGAACCCGGCACCGGCACTTATCCTGCTTTCCACCGATGGCTATGCGAACTCGTTTTCCCGGGAGAGCGAGTTTGAGAAAGTGGGGATGGATCTCCTGGATATTATCTGCGAACACCCGGAGAGTATCGGGAAAGGCCTGGACTCGATTGAAGAAAACCTTCCCGGCTGGCTGAATATTGCTTCCGAACGGGGAAGCGGGGATGATACTACGGTCGGGATCATCTGCAATCCCGGCCGGATACAGGTTTACAAAACCGAACAGTATGATGCAGATAACCGGAAGAAAAACACTGTCATCCAGCCCGCGGATGGCGGTATGCTGTAACAGCAGGAGCCGGTTTTATGCGAGGCCCTTCTTCAGGGGAGCGGATCCATCAGTACATTCCGGATATGCAGGATTACGGAAGCCGGAATCTTCCAACCGTAGGAATATCCGGAAAATCCCGGTTGGACGGCAGGACCGGATAAAAATATCCGGAAAACTCAATAAAAATTTAAATATTTTTCAGGAACAAGTCTCCGATATCACACAATTTCTTTAAATTTTTGGAGGAGTTTCAAAAATTACGCAGGGAATCGTCTCGAATTAAACCGACAACTATAAATTGTTGTACATTAGTATAATCAGTTACACAGTGTCCTGCCTGATCGAAGGCAGATGTATTCGGAGGTTTGAAATCATGAAGTTTACCAAGTCAGAAGAGGCAGTATCACCCGTCATCGGTGTGATCCTGATGGTGGCAATCACCGTCATCCTCGC